>JBQDYR010000217.1:0-2501 GCA_052105355.1 Anaerococcus sp. | reverse complement strand
CTACTTCTCCTTTCGCATATCTCTTTCAAATATTCAATCTCTTTATGAGGTTATAAAATACAATTTATCCTCGATACTTCTTATAGAATTTTAACAAATAAGCAAATAACTTAGTTGAAACTTTCAGACCTAACATTTGACTAACCAGTCCAGTAAATTTAAATTCTTTATTAGTTAAAATTCTAGAATATTCTAACAAGTAACGATACTTAGATAATAATCGTTTGATTTCTGGATTAGAAATATACTGATTCACATATGGCAAAATAGAAATATACGAAATTGAAAAATAAACTTCCAATCCTTTCCGAACATCTTTATTATACTTTTCAAGATCTATAAGGCCCAGGTGGATACTTTTTAAAATATCATGAACATTTTTTTCTTTCACAATATTTGTAATGCTTCCTAGTCTATTTTGTCTATACATGTAGGACATTTCGTTCAAAACAGAATATGATTTGATATTCTTTAATACATCTGCACAATACAAACAATCCTCAGAAAGTAATCCTACAGGAAAATCCAACCCATTTTCAAATAAAGTTCTCTTTACACATTTATTCCAAGCAGGTGCAGTAAAAAGTCCTGTAGAAACAATATTAGAAATATTTGCATCTATTTGTCCATAAACTGGAACCTTATCAAACCTTACTTCAATGGTTCCCGATTGCGAATAGTATTTTTCGTATGGAAAAATCACCACATCACTACAATATCTTTCAATATTTGAGGACAATTTTTCAAGAAAATTCTTATTACTCCAAAAGTCGTCCCCATCAACAAATAATAAATAATCTCCCTTAGAATATTTAATTCCAGTATTTCTCGCTGAAGATAATCCGCCATTTTCTTGATGAATGGTTCTAACTACCTCAAATTCAGATGTTAATTGATCACAAATCATTCCTGTTCGGCCATCTGTAGAACCATCATCAACTATAAGAACTTCATATTCAGAATCGGGGAAGTTTTGACTTACAAGACTTTCTATACATTCTTCTAAATACTCTGCCACATTATATGCAGCAACTATAATTGAAAATTTCATTTTATTTTTTTCCTTCTAAAGATTGTATATGGATTTGTTACAAAATAAATTACTAGAGAAGCAAGTAGCCATGCTATCATCGCACAAAGAAATGATAATGAGGCTCCAAAAATTTCAAATTTCGACACTAGAGGCTTGGCAGTTAAGATTGACACAATATAGCCTACAGTAAAGGAAATAACTAAAAAATGTTGTTTCCTAAATATTGTCAAAATGTTATCACATATAGTTGAAAAAGTACTTGCAATTCCTCCAAGCAATAAAACAACAAAACTAGTCTGATACTGTTTAAGATTAGTCCCATATACAATATCCAAAGCTGGGATAGCTATAAAAGCACCAATTAGAAATATTAATATACAAGTTCCAAATAAAATCTTGAAGAGATTATTCTTGTAAGTGACAAAATGAGAAATCTTCTTTTCTTCTAAAAAGACTGCAAGTTGCGTAATCATCGGTCTAAGAAATACAATCATCAGATTCATGGTAAAAATAGGTGTAAATAAAATACTAAAATCTCGCTGAACACCATTTCCAATCAAACCTTGATTAAAAATATCATTCAAAGCATATTTAGGCTGATTATAAATTGAAACCAGCAAAAAAGCATTAATAAATAAAGGTAAGCAATCTTTCAATACATTGATAATATTACTCGGCTTAACACTCTTAAGATTTAAGCGATGGAAGAATTTTGAATGAGGGTAATCGAATAGAGCAATAAAAACAAATGAACTAATAGTTTGTGAAATCACAGACCACAATAGATTTTTTGAGATAACTAGAGTTAAAGCAAATACAATTGTTGAAATAGTATTTCTCAAAAACAGTGATTTTCCGGCAATATCCAAACGTTCCTTCTGCTGAAATAATCCTTGAAAAACATCCGATAAAGCTTCACTAACACGGAAAAAAGATACCCAAAAAATTATCCCTAGATTTGAGTGAGTATTTGTATTAAAAATTAAATACGTCACTAAAAGAAGAACCATTGCAACGTTTGAAATAATCCTTGTTACGAAATAAGTATCAAAAGAATACTTCTCTTTTATATCTGTCGCTTGGAAATCTCTAACTTGAAAACTTGCTACAATAACAAAGAGATTCGCAATCGCATAGGCAAAACTATAGGTATCCGCTGAAGCACTATTTAAAGAACGTGTAACAATAAAAAGAAGTATAACTGAAACAGCAGCTGAAGACATACTTCCTAAAATATTCCAAAAAAATACCTTTTGGGCAGTTACTTTTTTCAATTATTTCACTCTCTTTCGATAACTATATTCTATTAATTATATCATATTCTCAATAAAAAAAAAGAGAGAACAGCATTACACACATTCTCTCTTTTAACTTAAAAAGCTTATTAAGTATTTTTATTTCACTTCTTGTTTGTAAAACTCTTTCAAAGCATCTTGCCATGTTGGGATGACAAATCCTGTTGCCTTAG
>JBQDYR010000216.1:0-2505 GCA_052105355.1 Anaerococcus sp. | reverse complement strand
AATTAAGAAACGTTAAATATCACAAGTAAATATACCTGTATTTTATTATCTAGTATTTTATAGAATAAGTAACATAATTGCCACTATGTCTAACTTCAATTCCAGCCCATCTTCCACCATAATCCTCATCTGAAAATGAACCATTTGAGTTAGAAACTGTTGCAACATGATGTTTACTAGAATGATAAGTATGGGTATAATCTTCGTTGAAAAAAGCTGTGTTGAACCCATATTTAATTAAATAATTTTTTCATATGTCGTCCTTTCTTTTTTTAAGATAACATAAATTCAAAAATTCATGCATTCTACTTTTAGTTTATAATTAACACTATCAATAGAATCAGCTTTTATATATCCATCATTGTTTTATTTTTATTATACCATATATAACTTAATTGTGCAATCGTTATCATATCTTTATATTCCCAAATTTCTATTTATATGTTTAACCTATTTATCTTATAACTTGATTTTAACTTTACCTTATCTCTATTTGTTAAATATTCTTCAACATCAAACAAGTTTTTCTTATCATAATCTTCCAACAACTTATAATTCTTATGCTTTGTAATATCAAATTTATAAGACAAGCGAGGTCTTACTCCTCTTAGTTGGTATAGCATTTACCACCATCCATTACAATTATTTCATCTTGACTCATAAGTTTATTACCTGTCTTTTGATAATTTAGATCAAAAGATTTTTGTTTTGATCTTGTTTCTGATTTGTTATATAGGTCTATGATTTCTTTTCATAAAGTTTATGATAATTCTTTTACTGTTGTTTTTTCCTTCTAGAAATAGTGTGGAGTCACAGTTACAACTATTGTATCTGATAATCTTTATAGATTGCTTTTAATTGAGATTGTGCTTACAGTATTATGCTTACTGATATTTCTCTTGAGAGTTTTTAATGTCTATCGCCTATTAATACCTTATTTCTAGTCTTCTAAAATGGATACTTCAAGGTCTATCGCTTTAAATGTAACAGTTATTCCTACTTCGTCTTTTACTATTTTTTCAAATAGCTCAGCAATATCATATGGGGACATATCATATATATTTTCATACCATTCATTACTTTCAACGTACATTGTCTCACATATTGCTTCAATATAATTTTTCTTATCCATAGTAAGTTCTGTATCACTCTCCAAAATAAACTGCTCACCATTTATATTTAATATAATTAAAGATGATTTTCTATTTTCACACATTTTGCTTTCTCCGTAAAATCAGATGTTTAACCTATTTATTTTATAACTTGATTTTAACTTTACCTTATCTCTATTTGTTAGATACTTTTCAACATCAAATAAGTTTTTCTTATCATAATCTTCCAATAACTTGTAATTCTTATGCTTTGTAATATCGAATTTATCAGATAAGAAAGGTCTTACTCCTCTTAGCTGGTATATACACTTACCACCATCCATTACAGTTATTTCATCTTGGCTCATAAGTTCCTTGCCAGTTTTTTGGTAATTTAGACCAAAAGATTTTTGATTTGATCTTGTTTCTGATGTGTTATATAGGTCTATGGTTTCTTTTCCTAAGGTTTCAGATAACTCTTTTACTGTTGTTTTTTCCTTTCCTCCTAAAAAGAGTGTAGAGTCACAGTTACCAACTATTGTATCTGCATGGTCTTTGTAAATTGCTTTTAATTGAGATTGTGCTTGCAGTATTATACTTGCTGATATTTCTCTTGAACGAATTGTTGCAATCAATTTTTCAAATTTTGGAATTAAGCCTATATTGGCAAACTCATCAAGTAGACATCTTACATGAACAGGAAGTCTTCCACCATAAACATCATCTGCCTTATCACATAGTAGATTAAATAATTGTGAATACATTATTGATACTACAAAGTTAAAGGTATCATCAGTATCTGATATTATTACGAACAAGGCAGTTTTCCTATCTCCAATTTTATCGAGTTCTAATTCATCTTCGCTCATTAGTTCTCTAAGCTCTCTTATATCAAAAGGTGCAAGTCTTGCTCCACAAGATATTAGAATTGACTTTGCAGTTTTTCCTGCTGCAAGCTTATATTTCTTATATTGCTTAACTGCAAAATGACTTGGGCCTTTCTTTTCAAGAGCTTCAAAGAGCCTATCAATTGGGTTCATATAGGTTTCGTCATCTTCTCTAACCTCACTTGCGTCAATCATATCCAAAAGTGTCTTAAAGTTCTTTTCTTCTTCTGGTGCTTCATAATAAATATAACCGATAAGGGCAGTGTAATATAGCTTCTCAGCCTTTACCCAAAAATCTTCTCCTGCCTTTTCTCCATCTCCCTTGGTGTTGGCAATAATTGTTTGAACAAGTTTTAAAATATCCTTTTCTGATCGAAGATAAGCAAAGGGATTGTATTTCATAGATTTTTTAAAGTTTATTGTGTTTAAAATCTTTATGTCGTATCCATTTTCATAAAGCATTTTTCCACATTCTAACACAAGTGTGCCTTTAGGGTCTGTTACTACATAGGAAGAGTGCATTTGCA
>JBQDYR010000215.1:0-2518 GCA_052105355.1 Anaerococcus sp. | reverse complement strand
TGTAACACCTCCCTTTTAAACTGCGAAAAAGCAACCAGTGAACTACTAGGTACTTCATCAATAACTATCTTTTTTTCGTACAGTTGATATACTGTATCTCCAAGTTTATTTAATGATGATGCATCAATAGAATGATATGGAAAATAAAATCTTACTTTTTTATCTCTTGTTCCCACCACAATAATTGGAATAGGAATCACTTCTATATTATCTAATATTCCTTGTAATTCTAACTCTGTTGGTAAATTATTTAGTACAATAATATTAGGTGAGTAATCTCCTTCATTCACAATACCTATGCTAAATCGAGTTTGCTCCTTTTCGACAACAAGTCTAAATATATCAATTTTATAGCTTAAATATTTAATAATATGGTGCAGCTTATTCAATTCTAAATAAGTCACTTCTTCCAGTGCTAAATTAAAACCAATAACACGATTTTGATTGTTTTTATAAAGTCTCTTTTGTGTCGGGCTAGGAGTAATAATATTTTTCAAATAACGATAATTCATTTTTGTGAGATTATACTCTAAATTAACCAAGTCATGTTCTTTAGTAAAACTATCGTTTGGCTCAGTTGAACGTTCTTGAAAAAATGATTTATTTCTAATATAGTCCACAATCGAATCTACACTCTTTAGCCTATAAAAATCATTTTCTTTAATTTCAATATCAAAGATATCCTCAATCTCTAAATAAAATCTAACTAATTCTAACGAATCCAAATCTGTGATATCAACTCTTTCAAATTTAGATAGTACATCTAAAATATTTTTTCTAACATCATCTCCTTGTTGACTTTGTTTTTTATAATAATATATCTCAAGCATTTTTGGAACATCCAACTTTCTATTCTGATTGAGATAATAACTCTCAACTTTAACTACCGTCGGATTTAAGTAACTAGGTAAACCTCTAATAATATCTTCTTTAATATTCAAATCGGCTTCATAAAATACGACAAGTTTCTTCTTATAAAAAACAACTCGTGATGATTTAACTGATTTAAGTTTATCTACAATAGATTTTACCTCATCTAATTCAATACGAATACCATTTACTTGGACTTGGCTATCTATTCTTGAACTAAATACCAAGTTATCTCCTTGGTAATAAACGTAGTCCCCCGTTACATAGTACCTATTTGAACCTATCAACTTAAACTTAGCTTTATTTAATTCGGGTTGTAGTCTATACCCTTCCGTTACTCCATTACCACCAATTAGAAGTTCTGCCATCTTAGAATTCTCTTTTTGAGAAGCTATCTTTAGTTGAACCCCAGGCAAAGGCTTACCAATTGGAACAGTATTATATTTTCTATCTTTCAACTCATAGTAGGTTGCATAAATTGTTGTTTCTGAAGGCCCATATAAATTAAATACTCGACACCCTTGCTGAATAAGCCCTCTCAACCTATTCGCTAATGAACTAGGAAATGTCTCACCTGCTAGACACAACGCTCTTAAATTCTGGAATACTTCTGGCCCACTAATATCAATAATAGTTTCAGCAAAAGACGGAGATAATGATAAATGAGTTATCTTCTTTTGCTCAATTGTTTCTCCTAGTCGAATAATATTCTGAATCCCACCATCGTAACAAACCAAAGTACCACCCGTATATACAGGTGCCAAAATCTCTGTTAATGAAACATCAAAAGTATAGGGAGTTGTAAATAAAAATTTTGATTCGGAAGTAAACTTCACAATTTTATAAAATTCTTTTACAAGCCAATCTATGTTATCATCAGTTAAAAATACTTTTTTAGGAACCCCAGTAGTTCCAGAAGTACAGATAATATGTGCAATTTCATTCTCTTTAGTTGTAGCTACTTCTTGATACTCACTGTAACTTTCTAATTTTTTGGGTAAGAGCAAAAGAGTTACTGAATGATTTTCAAGTTTAACATCCCTATCACTTATCAACACGTCAAAGACAACTTCGCTAATACGTTCTAATGATATTTTGACCTCAAGACTATTTGTTATAGGTAACGGAATTTTACCCGATTTCATTATCCCCAAAACAACTGGTAAAACATACTTATTTTTTTCTATATAAAAAGGTACAGTCTCTTCATCGCTATTGAGTAGTAGCTGCTTAGCAATAAAATTAGACATCACATCTACTTCTTGAAAAGTAAACTCTCCTCCGCTATACATAACAGCAACTTTAGAAGGATATTGTTTCACCGTATCACTAAAAGTTTTTAATATGGTCATTTCTCTTCTCCTTAATTTGATTGATTATGCACTGTCATTCATAATTTATCCACACACAACAATAAGAATTTCAAAAGCAATTTTCAAAGTTGGCAAAAATTTTACCTTTTTCATCATTTCCCTCTTTTATTTATCATATAATAAACAAAGGCTTTTCGTCACCGACTACAGTTGACAAAAGAGACTTTCTTATTTTTTGCTTGGAACTTTCAAAGCATCTTTAGTTGGAATATAATCTTTGTTTCCAAAGAATTTTTCAGCCAACTTAGCCAAAGTACCATCTTTTTGGAGTTCTT
>JBQDYR010000214.1:0-2518 GCA_052105355.1 Anaerococcus sp. | reverse complement strand
GTTTACTCTCCAAGTGAGTATGCACAAGGATGGGAAGAAGTGACTGCCTAGGAAGGAGGTTGTATGGAATATTTAGAATTGATAGAAGCTATCACCAAGTATGGGATACTGGTCGTGATTGCTGCAATCTTCTTATGGTTTTACTGGCAAGACCGTGAGGATGCTAGGAAAAACAGGGCGGAAGATAGGAAACTTCGAGAGGAGCAGATTAGCAAGTCGACTGAAATTAACGTGAAGCTTAGTGAGGTAATCGCAGGTAACACAGTCAGGATTGATAACTTTGCCGCGTCTTTGAAAAATCACGAGAATTCGGCGGATACTAACTTCGGTAGTCTAGGAGATAAGATTGAAAAGATTGACTCTAAGCTTGATACCTTGCAAGAGACCTCAAAGGAACTTGCGACTAAGGAGATGGCGGAGGATATCAAGAAAGAAGTAAGAAATTTAAAAAAAGATTAAGGTGACTTGGAATATAGTCCCTTTTATGATGCACAAGGTTTTGTGTAAGTGTTGAAATTACAGAAAAAATCTTCACAAGCATAATCACAAGGAGGAAATTATGGGAGTAAAAGAAGCACTACAATGGTTTGATGACCATCACAGATCAAAAGGAATTCATTACGATATGGTGAATAGATATGGACCTAATTGTTATGACTGCTCATCATCTCAATACTATGCACTTATAGCAGGAGGAGTCTTGCCAAAGGGAACACCTATCGGCAATACTGAAACCTTGTTTAAATTGAAAGGCAAGTATTTAGATGAGATATACGACTACAAAGACGTAAGAGCTGGTGATATCTTTATCCGTGGAGGAGAAGGAACGAGTGCAGGGGCTGGTGGACACACGGGCATGTTTTATAAAAAGGATGGTATCGTCCACTCAAATTACACAAATGATGGCATTTCATATAATGATATCAGTACTATTGACTACTATCTAGACCGCCAAAGAAGCTGGAATGAGAGATACTTTAGGCCTAGATATCCTGGTAGCTCCAAGCCTAGCGTAAGCAAGCCTAGGAAAGTTGATACCAATAAGAAATTTATTAAAGAAGAGAATTGGACAGCATGGACTCAATGTGTGGTAAATGTAAGAGCGGACGCCAATACCGACTCTACTATAGTTGCTACCTATCCTATGGGGGCTCCAATCAACTATGACAGCGTATATGAAGCTGACGGATACAGATGGATATCTTACATTGGTGGAAGTGGTAAAAGAAGATATGTAGCTTATAGAAGGCTTAGTGGGGACACTAGACCTTGGATTAGATTTTAGGAGATAATATGAATAACATTTTTAATAATTTAATGCTGATAGTTTTAACAATTGGCTTATTTGCTTTGATTAAAATATTAATAGAGCAAGTAAAAAATTATACCAATAAAAATATCAAGAATGAAAAGGCAAAAAAAGCAATAGAAAAAGCCTTGGAAGTTGTTACATTGGCAGTAAATACTACCAATCAGACTTTTGTAAAGGATCTAAAAGATAAAGATAGCTTTGATAAAAGAGCGATGGAAGAAGCTTATAACGCAAGTAAAAAGGCCACATTGGATATGTTGGATAAGGAAACGAAAGATATTCTTGAAGATGAGTTTGCAAACACAGATTTATTTTTAAATAATGCAATTGAATCTAAGGTATGGGAAATAAAAAACAAATAATATAATATTATTGATGGATAGACTATATAGGGCTACCAAATTTCTACAATGACCACTAGTTTTTGGCTGGTGGTCTTTTTTTGTGCTTATTTTTAATATAAAAGCTTGAAGTTATTTTTAAAGGAATAGTATTGGTCTACTTAATAATTTAAATCGCTTAGAAGTCGAAATATAAAGGATTGGCTTGTTTTCAACGTTTATTCTTTTATGTTTGTTTATTTTTTTAGGAATCCTGTTTATTTAGTTAAATTTATTAGATTTTACTTGCAATATATACCGCATGCGATATATTAATAATAGAATAAAGAGATAAAAATGGTAGTACTAGATGATATTATAATAACACAGGAAGAAATAGAAATCGTTAAAAAGCTTGTAGAGAATCACAAGTACCACAATGTAAGAAAAGGCGTATTGATTTTCAGAAATATCTATACAGGAGAAATTACAATAGAAAATCAAAAAGTAAGCTTTGAAGATAACGGCGGCATGATGTTTAAAAGAGATGCAGAAAATGAAAATATAGATGAAGGTGTTAAGGCTTATGCAAGAGATACTGTAGATTTTTATAAAGAACAGTTTGACGAAGCCTATAGAGTATATGAATAATGAAAAAATAATAAAGAAATATAGGGAGATTAAAAACTCCCTATAAATATTTATATTGTACCTTTAGTTAAGTTATATTTGGTTACCAACAGGTTACCAACGTACATGTTGTTTTATAAAATAAAATGTAGTTACATATAGTTGTTAAAAGGCTTTGCGAGTATATAAATATGTCATTTATCCTTTATCCCGCACCAAATAATAATTAAGAGCGTTGGTAAAACAACGTTCTTTT
>JBQDYR010000213.1:0-2529 GCA_052105355.1 Anaerococcus sp. | reverse complement strand
ATAACGGATTTATTCCTTTTTGTGTTTACACAACTTATTTTACACTACCCATACAAGCAATAGAATTCCCTCAATCAATGAAAGATGAGCTCTATTTTATTTTGGAAATGATAGATAGTAATGAACGTCAGTTGAGGTGGTGGGAAGCAAATAAAAAAGGTAGTAACCTAAAAGTAACCAATGAAAACCACCCCTAAGTTCAATAACTAGAATCCTATGAGAATATAATTTAATACTTTAGATACAATATAATTCAACCAATATGAAAATAAAAAAATAACAAAAATTAAAAAAAGTAAAGTTCAGAATTTTTTGAATTGACATTATTTTTCATGCGGCGTATAATTGTCTAAAAATATGAAGGAGGTACCCAATATGAAAGGGACAATCTTGAACTAACCACACTTGGTTAATCGGTTTAATCTATTTGGCTATATCTCTTGATATAGTTAAATAGATTTTTTTATTATAAATGGGAAGGATTAATTTATGAAATACAAAACAAGCTTAACCGCTACTACACTAAAATCTAATGAAAACTTAATTGGTATTGGCAGTAAACAATATACAGTTAATGATGATGAATTCAATTTATCACTAAAGATTCTAGAATTTCTACTTACAGAAAAAGATGAAGATGAAATCTTAAACTGGTTAGATAGTAATAATATTGATAAGTCGGTTTTTAAAAAATTAGTAGCTAATAAATTAATCACTACTAGTAAAGCTGTTTTCCAAAAAGAAGATACTATGGAATTTAAAAACGGACTTTATCTGGACCTAATAATAAATAACGTTCAAGATGTTCTAACTAAATTTAAAGAAACAACCTTTGTCGTTATTGGTTGTGGTGGCATTGGAAACTTTATGAGTTATGCTTTATCGGTCTACTCTCCTAAAAAATTAGTTCTTATCGACGGTGATAAAATTGAAAGAAGTAACTTAAATAGACAATTTCTATTTACGATAAACGATATCGGAAAATACAAGTCAGAAGTAATTGCTGATGCACTAAAATTACGTAATCCTAATCTTGATATTGAAGTATATACAGAGTTTATAAGTACTAATAATATCAATAATATTCTTGAGGGCAAAGATACTAATTCAATGTTTGGGATATTATCTGGAGATGACGATACTGCTGTTTCAATATCATCAAAATACTTTCTCACCAATAATGTTCCATTTGTAAATATTGGTTATTTAAATGATATTGCTGTAATCAGTCCTTTTGTTATTCCTCACAAAACTTCTTGTCCTTTCTGTTATGGAACATTTTCAATCAACGGCGAGATTAATTCTAATGATGAAACAATGGCACAGTTGCATAAACAATATGCCTCACCATCAAGTATTATTAATAATTCACTAGCATGTGATTTAGCGCTATCGGATATTATTCAATATTTTGCAGGTAATAATGATAGTATAAAATCCCTTAATGCTCGAGTGGGTATTAATAGTAACTCCTTTGAAAAGTATGTCCTACCTAATACCAAGGACCCTAACTGTAGTATATGTGGTGGCACACTAGATGATTAAAAAACAAATTTTTCATTATCTATTTGCAACTTTCTTAGTTACAGTTGCCTATACACTACCTCATTCAATACTTACAGTCTTATTACTAGAAAAAGGACTATCAATTTCTCAAATATTAATAATACAGTCTGCATACAGTCTAGCAATTATATTGTTTGAATTTCCAAGTGGAATGCTATCAGACAATTGGTCAAGAAAGTATTTATACTTATCATCAAGAGTTTTATTAATAATTATGTTTCTTATTGTCCTTATATCTTCCAACTTCTATTTTTTATATTTAGCTTGGTTTATATATGGGATTGCAGCAGCATTTGAAAGCGGTACTTTGGATTCCTATTTAATAAATAAATTGAAACGTTCATCTAATGATAAACTTATTGAATCTTTTATTTCTAAAGATAATAAAATTCAATTTGCATCTATGATTATCGGTAGTGGTATAGGTGGTATTCTATATTTTATGATAGGTATAAAAATATATATTATTGCTATAATATTAGTTTGTTTATCTATTTTTGATATTGGCTTTTTCTTCCAAGAAGATAGAGATTACTATAAAGAAAAAATAAATATAGATACTTTTAAGAAACAAATTTCTATAAGTTTTAAAGAGCTAAAAGAAAATAGTATTCTTAGAGTTATTATTGTTTTTGACTTATTAACACAGTTATTTTTTCAAGCACATTTTCAATTGTGGCAATCCTTTTTATTGGAAAAAGGTATTGATAAACGATATTTCACAGCTTTCTATTTTCTTTTTCAAATAATCAGTATCCTATCCTATTCTATACATACAGACAAACTACAAAAGTTAGTTAACTATCGATTATTTCTCTTATTAGTTATTGCCTTGCCTTTATTTTTCTTATCAAACTTGCCCGTAGTTTATCTTATAGCCTATATTTTATATGTCTTTATATTTTATATAATTCAATTTGTCCTAAATATATATTTTAATAAACAGGTATCAACGAAAACAAT
>JBQDYR010000212.1:1404-2578 GCA_052105355.1 Anaerococcus sp. | reverse complement strand
TAAAAGATGCTATAGATTCAAAAATTTTAGTAAAATACGACAAATCCAAAGGAAGTGAGGTCGAGGTTGTTATATGATTAATCTAGCCATATCAAGATATACTAATGATACATCTTGTTTTCTTTACAAACAAATAGAAAAAGATTTAGAGAATAAAGAGAAGTCTTTTCTTATAGTTCCAGAGCAGTACACTCTTCAATCTGATATAGATTTTATAGACAATATAAAATTTACTAGTGTTATGGATGCCAAGGTACTTTCTTTTAATTCGCTTTCTAAATTTATAATAGAAAAAATTGGAAAGAGTCCAGAAGAACCATTGACTAACACAGGTAAGATTATGCTTTTAACTAAGATTTTATCTGATATTAATGATAAGCTTGATCTTTTTAAAAATGCTTATAGAAATATTGATTTTGTACAAAATATCTCTATGCTTATATCAAATATCAAAGATTACAACTTTGACAGAGAATTTTTTGCGTCTATAAAAGAGGCAGATATAGATCCTATTTTAAAGATTAAATTTAAAGAAATAAAACTAATCTATGATACCTATAATAAGGAAACATCCAACACTTATGAAGATTCAGAAGATAGGTTAAAGCATGTTATAGAAAAATTAGATACTTGCGATTTTTTAAGATCGACAAATTTTTATTTTGATAAATTTGATTCTATGTCAGAACTAAGACTTGAATTTATCCAAGGACTTTTAAAACTTGGATGTAAAGTAAGTTTTGGACTTACATTTGATCGAAGATATTTTAAAAATCCTTATGATTATAACTTATCTATATACGATGAAGGAAGGAACTTTATTAGAAAATTAAAAGACATTTCTAATGTAAAGATTATAGATTTAGAAGAAGATAATTATAAAACAACTTGCATCAATCATCTTCTAGATAATTTCGAATCTTACAATCCTAAGATATATGATGGAAAATGTGAAAACATCTCAATCATTCAGTCCACATCTACATCTTCAGAAGTTGAAAATATAGCACTCTTAATTAAAGAAAATATAAATAGTGGTAAAAGATACAAAGATTTTTCTATAATAATGACTGATGAAGAAGAGTATAAAAATCAAATTATAAGAATATTTGAAAGATATAATCTACCATATTTTTTGGATAATACTAAAAAAATGGCTGATAATCATATTATA
>JBQDYR010000212.1:0-1394 GCA_052105355.1 Anaerococcus sp. | reverse complement strand
TATTATAAAATCATGGATGGCAGCCTTAAGGATTGTTCTTTATGATTTTAAGAAAGAAGATATACTAGCCTTTATAAGATCTGGAATTTATGATTTTGGTAGCAATGCCTATGAAAAAACCATAAGCTTCCAAAATTACTTAGAAAATAGGAAGATAAAAAATACTATGATTTTAGATGACAAGTATTTTACCCTAGATTATGATTTTTATAAAGATGATCCACAGCTTCTAAAGCTTAAAGAAAAAGAATTAGAAGATATCAATTATATAAGAAATGAGCTTATTGAACTTCTTATGCCACTTTATAAATTATCTAAAAAGTCTTTTTCTGCAAAAAATATAGCTACAGAAATATTTAGACTATTAGATAAAGAAGGTTTTAAAAAAGCTATAGAAAATTATCAAGAGGTATTAAAAGAAAATGGAGATCTTTCTAACGTAGAAGAAAATGATCAAATATGGGATAAGTTTATGAATATCTTAGACCAAATGGTTAGAATTTTGGGAGAAAGTAAAACGACCTTTGGCCATGTATTTAAACTTATAGAAGCTGCAATAAAAGATACTAATATCGGAATAATTCCTCCAACCAAGGACCATATACTTGTTACAGATTTTTCTAGAGATAGGGTTACTGATAGCAAGTACAAGATAATACTTGGTATGAATGATGTTTTCTTCCCATCAAGTTCTAAGGATGAATTTTTAATAAATAAAATTGAAAAAGAGAAACTTAAAGAAAACAATGTAGACCTAAAAGTTTATGAGGTAAATAGGGATGACAGAGAACTTTTAAATATGTTAAGGATGATATCCTCTAGTGAAGAAATTTACTTTTCATATGCTCTTTCAGATAAGGACAATGTAGCCATAAATAAATCTATAACTCTAATAGATATTATGAAAATGTTTAAAGATATAAAGCCTAAAGATTTGGCCGTTTTAAAATTAAAAGATAAAAAATTTTCCAAAGATATGATAGCAAGACTTTCTATGGAAAAGATTTGGAAGATTATGAGAAAAGAAAAAATCTCTGATGAAGATAAAAATCTAGCGAAAATTTTTATAGAATATAGCAAGCTTTCAGGCGATTATGGAATTTTTGAAAGAGGACTTCTTTATACAAACGATAAGGATAACTTATCTGATAAGAATCGTAAGGGACTATATTCTAAAAATAGATGGAATGTTTCAGAAATGGAAACCTACTCTAAGTGTCCATACAAGTATTTTTTTGCTTATGGAATTAAACCTTATGAAAAAGAAGAATATGATGTCGATTTTTTGGAAATAGGAAATATAGTACACTCTAATATAGAAAATTTTAGTAAAAAAATAAAAGATTTAAACCTAGAAACAGTGTCTGAAGAAGATTTAGAAAAATTAATCTATG
>JBQDYR010000211.1:1922-2591 GCA_052105355.1 Anaerococcus sp. | reverse complement strand
AACACTTCATACTTTATTGCTTCTTGTATATTCTTAAAATCATTTACTTGCATTTCATCCTCCTTCTTCTTTTTAGCAATAAAAAAGCTATCTAAAATCAATTTCTTGACTTTAAATAGCTTTTAAAAACCAAGTTATAATCTAGTTTCTAGATAGTCTATACTTTGTCCACAAATTATTAACGACAAAAACTCCTAAAGTGGCATACAATTTGAAAACTTTATAATTGATTATATCAGTTGTGTCATAACCTATTGTTTTGCTCTGAAGTATACTTAAAGCAATTAAAACTACTCCTGATATTAATGCACTTATTATAAATGAATATATTCTATTTACGGTTTTTATATTCTCATTTTTTATTTTGATGTATTCTATTGTTATAATTATAAATACACCAATACCAACTATAATCGGAAATATATCAGCTACTCTAGTAAAAAACATTAAAATCAATAGTATATAATAAACCAAGGATACTACTAAAGTCATGTTAATCACCACAATTCAATGTAGCCATTGTTAGAAATTTTATCCCTAGAATCTACCCATCTTGCGATTGCTGCTCCTGGCTCTAATATTCCTGATATAATTATTCCAACAGCTCCATCTGTTATCCATGAAGCGGCTGACGAAAATCCATATTTGAATGGCGCAGATCTAACTTTA
>JBQDYR010000211.1:0-1912 GCA_052105355.1 Anaerococcus sp. | reverse complement strand
TATAACTACACTTCTGACTAAACGTTCTGCTTGTTTCTTTCCTAAATGAGAAATCAATGTTCTTATACCGCCATACCCTAAAGCTACTATTCCTGCTGATATTGCAAAATCTAATGCTGCTCCGAATACCTTAACATCATCATCTCTTTTATAAGCAAAAGAAGCTTTGGCGCATAATACCATCATAAATGAGGGGCTGGACATATTTTTTATATCTATTATAGATGCTAAATCTTTTAAAGTTTCAGAACCTATCTCAATTAACTTATCTCCACCATGTTTAATTTCAACTAGACCATAATCTCCGTTTCTTAGATGAATCACTGCATCTTCTTACGAGTATAAGAGCCTATCAATGGTTTAAAAAATGAAATGTTTAGAAACTATATCTTCGGTAAAATCCAAAGTTGTTTTATTTCCATGAGAATAAAATTTTCCAACCCGGGTTCCAACAATATTTTCAATTTCTATTGTTAAAGTCCCCACACTTGTCTTTCAAAAAATCTGTAAGTTCAACATGTGGTTGAATTCCTTTTTTAATAATCTCTACAAATTTATTTTCATCTATAATATTTGAAAACGTCATCAAAGTATCCCTTTAATGGTCTAACTCCTTAAATCTGGAGCAATCAATTTAAGTGGATTAGTTCATCATTGGGTAGTTTCTAAATATAAAAACTTATACAGTACCAATTTAGACAAATTATTTAGCCTTGTTATTTTATTGCCTGTCTTGGAATATAGATTCTAGGTTCATTTTTACTAGATTGAGTAGTTTTTTTGTTAGCTTATCAATGTCATCAGCCAATATTATGCCATGAGAATACCTGAAATTATCATTCCATATATAGTTAAAGGTTTTTGTGTCAATTTTACTAATTTTCCCGATTTGAATTGCATATATTTCTACATCTGTTTCTATTAATTTTTTTACTATATCTTTTGTAGCACCTGGAAATGTTGAAGCTCCATCGGTTATTTCAAATATTATCTTATATTCTTTTTTATTTTTGATTTGTGACTTTTGTTTAGAACTGATGCCTTTATATATTTCCCTAAGACAAGAAGCATCATCTGTAGTACCCAAATTATTATCTACTTTTGTTATTGAAGATACAATTTTGTTTTTTTCTAAATCTTTAACATCTTCAAAGTTTTTTACCTTGTAGTGGTCTTGACCAAAAAACCATGTTTCCGTTACTAATTCTATTTTTTGATTAGTTTTTTGAGCCTCTACTTCTAAGTATCGATTAAAATCAGATATGGAAAGAAGTGTTGCTGCGAGTGTTTTTCTAGTTGCATCTATCTTTTCTTTATCCATAGACCCTGAATTATCAATTAAAAATGAAATCTCAATTTTTTTTGGCAACATTTTATTCTTGGCTTCTAAAAAATTTTTATCAAATATTTTTAAATTTTTATAGTTTCCCTTTTTCTCAGCCTCTATAAAATCTGGATAACTGTAAATTAGGTCATTTACATTTAACTTTCCTTTAGCTTGCCTATTTTTTTCTACATTAACTTCTTTTTTTGCAGATCCGATAAGCTTTCTCCAGAATTTTTTCATTTCTTCTCTTTGAGGTTTTGTTTTATTTACGTAATAATTATATAAGTCAAGTTCTTGTCGACTTAAGCCATATAATTCTAATTTTTTACTAGTTAAATCTTCTTGATAAGAAGTGCTGGTATTTTCTTGTTCTAAAATTTCTTTTAAGCTTTCTTCTACATCTTTTCTCGTAGATTCCAATTTATCTCTTGATGTTTCTGTTTGACTCTCTTCAAAAAACTTCTCCCCATCATCATTACTATCCTTTGTTTTTATGGAGTTTATTTCTTCTATCCAATATTTTTTGAAACTAGGGAATACAAATGCTTTAATTAAGGGATCTCTATTTGTCACTCCTTGATATTG
>JBQDYR010000210.1:0-2598 GCA_052105355.1 Anaerococcus sp. | reverse complement strand
AAGATCTACAAGGATGAAAGCCTTTGAAACTATTGCAGCAAAAGGATATACATCCTATGGTATAGCAAACGCAACTGCCATAATTGTAGAGACTATTTTCACAGATTCTAAAACAGTTCTACCAGTATCATCTTATTCAAAAACTGACGGATGCTATATAGGACATCCTTCAGTTGTAGGTAGCAATGGAATTATAAGAGATTTCCATGTGACCTTAGATGATGAAGAAAAGAAATTATGGGAGAAATCTGTAAAGACTATTAAGTCTATTAGACCTGAAGATTAAGTTAAAAAATCCTAGTATAAATGCTAGGATTTTTATTTTTTTGTAAATAAATATATAGTAATTATTTATAAAAATATTATAAAAAAGTATTTCATTTTATCTTATAAACATTAATCTAATATTATAGGCGTCCTTAACTATACTATTGGGCTTTTTACATAAGATAAGTTTGTAAATGAAATAAAAAAGCATATAATATCTTTGTTCTAAGAAAAAAATATAAAGAAAGAGGATTTTATGGAAAAGAAAAACCCAATAGTTACGTTTGAGATGGAAAATGGTGGAGTTTTTAAGGCGGAACTTTATCCCGAAATTGCTCCAAATACTGTAAATAATTTTATTTCTCTAGTAAGCAATGGATTTTATGATGGAGTAATTTTTCATAGGGTCATACCAGGATTTATGATTCAAGGTGGAGATCCAGATGGAACAGGAATGGGAGGACCAGGCTATTCTATAGGTGGAGAATTTACTAACAATGGTTTTAAAAATGATTTAAAACACCAAAGAGGTGTACTATCAATGGCAAGAACAATGATGCCAAATTCAGCCGGAAGCCAATTTTTTGTAATGCATGAAGATTCTCCACATCTTGATGGTGAATATGCAGCTTTTGGAAAAGTAATTGAAGGAATGGAAGTAGTTGATAAAATAGCAAATGCCGAAAGAGATTTTAGAGACAAACCTTTAGAAGAACAAAAGATGGTAAATGTAACAATAGAAACTTTTGGTCTAGAATACAATAAACCAGAAACTTTATAGTGAGCTTTTGCAAAATTATAAATTTTAATTATAAAACATTAGAGCCTACTCTTAAATTTTAGAAAGACTTCCTCTTTTTTAAGAGGGTGCAGAATGGTAGAGAAGGCTCTGATGATATTATACGATAAATTTATTTTGTAATAGCTCCATTTTTATGAAAAAAATTATATCAAATATTTATTTTAGGAGGATTTATGACACTTAATGATATTATAGCTGCCTTTGGAGTTGTGATAAACGGAATTCCCCAGGCTCTTCTAGCCTTATCTTTTGGCTTTCAAGCTTTTCCAACTTCCTTAGGATTTTTGGTAGGTACAGTTGCTTGTTTACTTTTACAATCGCCTATACCAATTTCTATGCAGGCAGAAACAATAGCCCTTGCAGGATCTTATGGTAGAGATGTTAGAGAAAGACTATCTATTATATTTTGGTCAGGTATTATTATGTCCATTCTTGGACTAACAGGCCTTCTTTCTTACATAGTAGAAATAGCAGGAACAGAGGTAATAAATGCTATGATGGCAGGAGTTGGTCTTATACTTGCAAAAATTGCAGTAGATGGTATAAGAAGTACACCAAAAATTTCAGGGATATCTACTGGAGTCGCTATAATAACATATTTTCTTTCAAACAGAAATTTAGTTTATACTATAGTCGTTTCTGTAATAGTTTCATCTATATATGCTAATATAACAAAAATGAAAATTGGAGAAAATATCGCAAAGGAAGAGAGAAAGTTTCGTGTAAAAAAGCCAATTATGTCAGTTCATGTTCTAAGAGGGGCTTTGGCACTTGCTTGTTTAACTATAGGAGCTAATATAGCTTTTGGAAATATTACAGCTAGTCTTGGAACTAGTGAAGTAAATATTGATCATTTAACTATATATTCAGGTCTTGCAGATTCTGTTTCTTCACTTTTTGGTGGAGCACCAGTTGAGTCTATTATATCTGCAACAGGAGCTAGTGATAACCCAATAAATTCAGGTATATTGATGATGGTTGTACTAGGACTTATTATGTTTATGGGACTTTTACCAAAACTTGGAAAAATAGTACCTGGGGAATCAATCCATGGATTCTTATTTGTCTTGGGTGCTTTAGTTACAGTGCCTACCAATGCTTCTATAGCATTTGGCTCAGGAAGTCCTGATGGCATATTGATTGCTGCTATAACAATGACTGTAACATCAGCCACAGATCCATTCTTTGGACTTTTAGCAGGAGTAATACTAAAATTAGTAATATTATAAAAAGGATTAAATATGAAGACTTATAAACTAAAGGTAGCAGGTATTGAAAGAGATTTACCGATTATAGAAATTTCCAAAGATCTTTCTATAGCAAGTTTTGTTTTACTTGGGGATGCAGAAATGACTACTCTTGCTGCAGAAGCCTTAGATAAGAAAATTCCCCAGGTAGATATATTTGTAACCGCAGAAGCTAAGGGTATTCCTTTGGTGCACGAACTTTCAAGAATTAGAGGAATTACAAAATATATTGTATGCAGAAAATCTATAAAAACTTATATGAATGATCCTGTAGAAGTATCT
>JBQDYR010000209.1:0-2604 GCA_052105355.1 Anaerococcus sp. | reverse complement strand
TCTGAATGGTGTAAGAGATTCTGCGGAGAAGAGGTTTTTATAAATACGATCAATCCACTAGATTTTGATAGGCTACAAAGGTCATTTACCAAGGCCTCACATTTCCTGTTAGGAGTAAAGAATTTTTTCGAAAAGAAACCTGAGAGTCATATCACCAGAAAGGAAACCAAGCAAATTGTTGATTGGGTCTCTAGCGATTTAAAAAATGGACAAAAAAATCTTTTAGTTTTAGAAGGAGATAAGGGGATGGGGAAATCTGTAATTTTAAAAGACGTCTATGAAGGGCTACTAGCGGAAAATCACATTGTGCTTGGTATTAAAGCTGATAAATACTACGCTAATAAACCCAAAGAACTTGAAAGTAAGATATTTTTAGATAATGATGTAACGTTTTCGAGAATTATAGGGGCTCTTAATACTCATAAACAACAACTAGTAGTAATAATTGATCAGTTAGATGCTTTGTCACAAACATTATCGTCAAATAGAGAGTTCATTCAAACATATAACAGGTTAATCAACGAGTTAATTGATGAAAAGAATATTAGAATAATTATTTCATCCAGAAGTTTTGATTTAAAATATGATGCAGATTTAAGTTCTTACAAATCAAATAAGTACACTAATATAAAAACGTCTCTTCTAAAGGAAAAGGACGTGAAAAGTACACTTCAGAAATTTGGAGTTTGTTGTTCCGTAAAAAAAGTTCTTAAGCTATTAAAAACCCCAAATCAGTTGGAAGTGTTTTGCAAACTTCCCAACAAAAACAAAATTAATCTTGATACTTTGTCATCATTAAAAGATTTATATGATGCTCTATGGGAGAGTTTAATTACTCCTAATCCTAACTTAAAATTAGGTGAGTTACTTTATATTATTGCTGTTGAAATGTATGAGAATCAGCAGATAGTTGTTAGTAATAAGTTTTCAGATAAGTATTATCACGAAGTTCAATATTTATTAAGTAATCAATTAATAATTAAAGAGGAGTTTAATATTCAATTTTTTCATCAAACCTTCTATGATTATTGCTTTTCGAGACAATTTGTGGAGAAAGGAAAAGATATATTTAAATATCTTACCGAAAATGAACAGAACCTAGAGGTTAGGTCTGTAATCAAAATGGTTTTTGAGTATCTACGTGAGTATGACCATAAGCGGTATATTTTGAGTGTAAATTCTATCCTTAAATCTTCTAAGTATCGTTTTCATATAAAGTCTCTGGTGATAAGCAACCTTGGTATTATAGAAGATCCTTCAAATCAAGAAAAAGAGATATTTTATAATAGAATATCAAGAAATAGGCTTTTCGAAGATGTATTCATACACTCTATTGTATCTAAAGAATGGACTGAATATTTGATTCAACAAAAAGTATTTGATAAGTTTTTATTCAACAAAGAAACCTTCGCTAATAAGGTACATAGGGTTTACCAAAAACAGTCTATATTTCGATTCGGTTTTATTGAAAAATACGATTTAAAAACCTCTGTTGATTACCAAAGGAATCTCATTTGGAGGTTCTTAAGAAATAATATTAATCTCACTCCACTAATAATAATGGAGTATTTGGATGAATTAGAATGCTTTACAGATAAACAAAACTTTAATGAGAGAGTCTTAATGGGACTCGATGACTGGCAAGATAAAAGACTTTTACCATACTTTGAAAAGTACATAAAGTTTAATAAAGGATCTAACGGAAGAGATAACTTTTGGTATTATGAATTCTTAGCAAAAATTTTTCAACATAATAATGATTATGTTTTTGGTTTGGTAAAACCAATATTTAAGAATGTTTTTAATTCTGGAGGTTCCTGGCATTATAATGAATTCTCTCACGAACAAGAGGAATTATTGAAGAAGATGTATGATGATAACCCTGAAAAAACTTTCAAATTTACTCTGGATATTTATAAGAGTATAATTAATGAAAATAAAGACAACTCAAATTTTGAGGAGGTTGATAGTCCTTTCTATGAATGCACAAAATTCATTGATGGTTTTGGCTCTTCACAAGATGCTCATATTGTTTTAGAGGAGTTTTTTGTCAAACATTTAAAATCGCAAATAAGTAATAAGGAATATATAGATGATTTTTTTAACGATTTTAAAAATACAAATTCGGTCGCTCTTTTGCGTTTAGTAAGTTTAGTATTAAAAGAAGAAAAACCGAGATATGTAGATGAGATTTTTGAACTTGTTTCTATCGTTAATGATAAAAATGGATTTAATAGTTATGATGATAGATTACAACTATATCTACGCCAAATGATAGGCTTCTCTTTTTCTTTTTTTTCAGCCGAAAGGAAGAATACTATTTCCAAAATCTTATTGTCAATTAAGAGTCCGTATGATTTTAAATATGATAGGTATAAAGACTCGGAGGGAAAAGAAATCATATCCTTTTATGGTCAGGACAAGAAGCAATTTCTATTTATCAAACAACTTCCTGAGATTGAAATTTGGTGTATTCCTGTATTAAAAAAAGCTTATCAAGAGTATTATAGAAAATTTGGGGATATAGATGCGAATAAAGCACTTCATACTTCATCATCTTCTGGCGCATATTCGGTTGGAGCGCCCCTTTCTCAGGGAGCATAT
>JBQDYR010000208.1:0-2606 GCA_052105355.1 Anaerococcus sp. | reverse complement strand
TGGTAAAAATTTAGGATTTTTAATATTTCCTAGTTTGTCTTAATAAGAATTGAGTAAAACTCAAAACTATAAATTGATGAACATTAGTAGAATTATGTTCAACTAATTCATAATTAAAGGGAGGTTTATTTCATTAAGAAGAAAAACAAGAATATATGGATTGTGATTATAACAATAAGCATTGCGATATTATTTTCATTAAACTATCTTAAAAAAGATAGTTGGGATGAAAATGCTGAACAATTAAGACACTCATTTGATATTATAAGTGGTACTGCTGTTATTGATGACTTATCCCAATGGACACCTTTTGATTGGGATGTGATGTACAGCTTTAGGCCATATGTATCAAAGGAGAGAGTGTATGAGGTTGTTGGATATAAATGGGACAATATAAGTGAAACTGTAAACGAGAATATGAATCAGATAGTATTTCTTAAAGATAATGATGTTATATGTTACTTATACGGATATCCTAATAATACTGGATTAGAATTTGGCTTTGGTGAATATGAAGGTGATTATATAAAATTTAATTCAAATGATTTGATACCTTTTAATAGCACATTTGATGATAAAAATCAGATTAGACATTTTAATTATATTAAAGAGTAATCACTTCGCATCATATAAAATATGTCGTATCATACTAAATATCTATACCTAACTAAAAAAAGCGTCACAAATATTATTAGTATTTATCTGGAGGAGTGAAAATGAAGAAAATTATATTTTATGTACCAGCTATTGTTTTTACAATTCTTTATGGAGTAGTAGCAATTACCAATATTGGAGCTATATCACCCATTGTTGTAGTTTGGTTAGCTTTATTCTTTATTAGTGGCTTTATTCTAAATAAGAATATATCCTGGGGTAGTTTATTGGGAGCATTACCTGCAATCCATATAATTTATATGGGGACACAAGAAACGGGACAAATTATCAATGAAATGACGATAGGAATTGTTCTCCTAATATTTTATATTACTTGTGGATATTTTGTCTATAGAAATAACAAAATAAGCAAAGAATAATCTATACTGCTTATAATAAGCAGTATTTTAGAAGAACAATATGTTGCATACTATTTATCTTATGCGTCGCTGGATAGCTTATAATTTTGAAAGTGCCAGCTTGTCTTAATACTAAGTATGACAAACTCACAAAAGGAATAAAAAAGCTTTTACCATAAGGCTCACTGTATTTTTTGCGGTGAGTTTTTTTTAATGCGATCTTTTGAGTTGGTCATACACCCGCCACGAACTAGGTTTTGTTGAACTAAAAACTCGCCCCCTGACAGAAATGTCGAAGGGGGTTTTTATTTTAGTTTGAGGTTTGCATACCTACTGAAAAAGTAGGGCAGCAAATCGTCAAACAGGTATCAGCTAATTGACCCAATGGGGTCGCTGATACTCGGCTTGAAAAGCCGATTAGCTGTCTGCAAGACCCCTCGGCGAGCCCGTCCAAAATTTATTTTGGTATAACGGGCTATACCAAAATAAATTTGGTGTGTTAAAGTTAATTTGAGATTTATATTTATGGGGGTGTTTTTTATGGCTCATGTGGCGAAATATACTAGGGGTGGAATTCAAGGACTAAGTAATCATTTAGACAGAAAAACAGAAAATCATTCAAACAAGGATATTGATGTTTCAAAGTCGCATTTAAATTATGACTTAAATCAAAATCAAGGGGATACGATTAGTCGTTTGAACGAACGATTAGAACAAGTCTATTGCATGAACAGAAAAGATGTTAAGGCGGTTGCGGATTGGATAGTGACATTGCCAAAAGAGTTGGAAGATAGACCAGCAGATGAACAACGGCAATTTTTTCAAGCAACGAAAGATTTTTTAGATAAGCAGTATGGCGAAGAAAATAATATCTCGGCAAATGTACATATGGACGAAACCACACCGCACATGCACTATGCGTTTATTCCTGTGGTTTATGACAACAAGAAAGAGCGAGAAAAAGTATCGGCAAAAATTGTATTAAATCGCAATCACTTACAAAGTTTTCATGATGACTTAGATAAGCATTTAAAAGCCGAAATACCGCAAATATATGAGCGTGGTGTCATCAATGGGCAAACTATGGGTGTTGAGACGGTGCAAGAGCTAAAACAGCTTAGAACGCAAGAGAAAGCTTTAAATACGGAAATTGAGAACTTAAGTGCTAAAAGAGATACTGTTCAAGGTGAGATTAAAGCGAAAACTAGTGAATTATCAGCAATTGAGCTTGATGATACTTACAAGAATGTTGAAGCTAAACCAGTAGCGTTTCAGAAAAAATATGTCAAAGTGTTAGAAAAAGATTTGATGAAGCTGCAAGATCAAGCTTCAACAGCTAAAGCTTATGAGTCTAAATTTAAAAACGAAACTAAAAAAACAACTAAATTACAGGAAAATGTAACTCGCTTAAATGAAAATGTAACTCGCTTAAATAGCGATATTTCAACACTTACAAAATCATTGGAACATAAAAATAGCCTATTAAAATTAGCGGACAAGTTGCTGAAAAAATTTACAAAAAGGTTTACTGAAAAAGAAGGTTCTGGTGCAAATTTTCCTCGCTGACTTGATTTTAGTATACTGGGTGCCAAG
>JBQDYR010000207.1:0-2608 GCA_052105355.1 Anaerococcus sp. | reverse complement strand
ACTTCCATATTATGTTCAACACTTCGTTTCCTTCACAGAATACTGAGTCTATATACTTCTCCATCAATTCTCTGGTAAGTTTAGTGTTGTCTATTACTTCTTTTTCTTCTTTTGCTTTTTGTATTTTTTCTTTTATTGCTTGTATTTCTTCATCTATCAAATTTTTAGAGTCAATGAATTTTTGTCTATTCATCTTGCCTATTTTATACTTCTCAAAATTTTGCATTTTCTTAGCTTCAAGATCTTCGATAGATTTTTCCATAGGTCTAACTTTTACTTTTTCATTCTTGTTTAGATCTTCTAGACCATACTTTTCTTTTATTGCTTCAAATACTTGCTCTTCAAGGCTTCCTGCTCTTGAGTTCTTATGTTTTACATTATTACACTTACATATCCTACAAGAAAAATATGTGTGAACTCTTATAGTTCCATCTTTTCGTTTTCTTTTTGATTGAATACACCCTAGAATGTGATTACAAGTTGGACATTTTGCAAAACCTTGTAGCGGAGATTTCTTCCTCCATTCATAATCGGTATTTTTACCTTTCATAAACAGATTCTTCTCTTTTATCTTCTGAACTTTTTCAAAGTCTTCTTTAGATATAATAGCTTCATGGTTATTTTCTACTCTTCCCCACTCTTCTTTTGGTTTGAATTTAAAAGAAGATGGATTTAATACTGACTTATCTTGCATATTAAAAGTGTAAGTTCCAGTATAATTTTCATTTGCTAATACATCTATTACATTCCCATTAGTCCAAGTTGGTCTAGGCTTTTTAGCTGTTCTGATTATCGAATATTCAAAATCAAGATTTGTTAGTTCACTCTTTCTTTTTGATGGTGTTGGGATTTTTTCCTCATTTAATATCTTATCTATATTTCTTGAAGATATACCATCAAGTGCAAGTTTGAAAATCTTCTTTACTATCCAAGCAGTTTCTTCGTCAACTATGATTTTGTGTCTATCATTAGGATCTTTCATATATCCTAAAGGTGGACTCCAAGCTAAAAACTTTCCTTGTTTTTTAAGTGTGGTCATAGATGACTTTACCTTTTCAGAAATATCTTTTGTGTAGAAATCATATAATAGTCCCTTGAATTGAATGTCTAAATCTGTTCCATTTCCCTTTTCTTTGTTACTATCATAGCCATCATTTATGGCGATAAATCTTACTCCTAGGAATGGAAATATATTTTCAAGATAATCTCCAAGTGTTATATAATCTCTCATAAATCTGGACAAGTCTTTTACAATTATCGTCTGGATATTATTTTTCTTTACATCTTCGAGCATTCTTTGAAAGGCTGGTCTATTTTCATTTGTTCCAGAGTATCCGTCATCGACATATTCTTCTCTTGTGAAGTTTTTAAATTCTTCATTCTTATCTAGATAATCATTTAGATATGCTCTTTGATTTATGATACTTTCACTTTCATCAGTCTTTATCATATCTTCAACGGATAATCTAATATAAAGAGCAATCTTACTCATCGTCTGTTCCTCCTACCAAATTATCTATATTGAATTTAAAGACTATTTCAAATTCGTGTTTATCATAAACTATTATTTTTTCAATTAAGCTATGGATTAAATCACCAGGTAGCTTCTCCAAATTCTTTGAAGAATATAAATCATTTATCCATTTTGTTGATTTTAATCTTTCTTTTTTAAGTTTTGATATATTAACTTCAATTGCTGAAATCTCGTTATCAAATGTAGCCATATGGCTTTGAGCAATCTCTCTTTTTAATAAATACTCGTCTCTATCAATCTTACCTAGACTATATTCTTCGTAGGCTCTTTGAATGATATTTTCTTCACTTAGATTTTTTCTTTTAAGATTTTCGATGTCTTTCTTACAAGCATCTATCGCTTTATTAAATCTAGCTTTAATTCGATTTACAAATTTTGTCTTGCTAGTTGTCTTAATAATAAACTCAGAAATCTTATCACTAATAGCCTGATCCAAATCTCTTTCCATAATATATACTGATTTTTCAGGTTTTATACTTCCGCTAAATCTCTCATTCTGAAAATAATAGTAAAGTCTGTCTAAATTTTTACCATAGATACGAGTCCTTCTATAAAGTTCTTTGTCAGTATTATTGTTAATTACAATACCTTTAAATCTGTTCTCATAGTCCCTATTTTCAAAATTATGCATAGGCGAACTGAAAACATGATTTTTCTTTCTATCACGTCTTTCTTGTAATATTCTTTCGTGAACTTCCTTAGAAATGATTGCTTCATGTGCATTTTCACAAATTATATACTGACTTTCATCTACAAAATGTTGTTTAATTCCTTTTGCAAGATTTTGTTGCTTAACTCCTTGTACTAAAGTCCCCGTATAAGCTGGGTTTGTAAGCATTTTAGAAATTGTCCCTTTATTCCATTCAGGATCATCATTTTCTCTGTAAACTCTCCCAGTTTTATAGTAAATCATTCCAGGAGCATAGCCTTTTTCATTAAAATGCTTTGCGACTTCATATTGGCTTTTGCCTTGAAGAGTCAAATCAAACATCTCTTCCACAATAAATCTAACATTTTCATCAATTACAAGTTTTTGACCTTCTTTAGTTTTTTTAATCTTGTATCCGTAAGGTG
>JBQDYR010000206.1:0-2619 GCA_052105355.1 Anaerococcus sp. | reverse complement strand
TAGGGGACCTACAAAAATGGGATATAGAAAAAACTAAAAAAGAAAAATTAAATGCAAGAGAAGAAGAATTTGCTTCATACTTTAAAGGTCTAACTTCTATATGTACTGAAACTAAGGCATTTTCTCACAAGGATTCAAAAATTTATCCTTTAGATATAGAAGGTTATTCTGTATATGCCTACAAAAGAGTATACAAAAATGAAGAATTTATCGTACTCTTAAACCTAACAGATATAGATTATTCCATAAATCTAAAAAAAGCTTATTGGATAATTTTAAATAGTAAGAAAAATCAAGGTAAAAAAAGTCAGTACCAATTTGTTGATAAGGTTAAACTTCCTAAATTTTCATCCTTGATTTTAAAAAAGAAATAATTTATAAAACTATAAATTTTTAAATTTAGGGTAATATTAATTAGGTAGCTTATAATTAATAAATAAAAAGTTATAAGTACTTATTTTATAGGAGGTGAATTTATGAGAGTAAATTTTAATAAAGAAGACAATACAAAGTTATTTTATAGGTTGGTATTAGTCTTTGTATCAATTTTATTTTTCTTTATGGTTTATAGGTTTGATGCATTTAAAAAAGGAATATCAACAATCAATTCGGTACTTGCACCTGTAATATTTGGTGGAGTTTTAGCATTTTTGATAAATATTCCTCTTAGCTTTTTGGAGAAAAAATTTAAGAAACTTAATTTCTATAATAAGCTTTCTTTCAAGAAACAAAGGGCAATTTCACTAATTTTGACATATATATTAGTTATTTTATTTATATTCGTATTCTTTAGTGTAATCATTCCTCAACTTATATCATCAGTTACTAAACTTACTTCTATGGTTTCAGACTATCTTAACAATAATAAGTTTGAATCGTGGGAACAAGTTTTTAATAAATATGGTATCTTATCTGAGATTTCAGAATTTTTGACAGATAGAATAGCTAAATTAACAGAATACTTTAATGACCTATTATCAAAAATAGGCCCAATGCTAACATCGTTGGCATCAGGAGTTGTTTCTACAACTATTATGGTATTTATAGGATTTTTTATATCAATTTATTTATTAAATAGTAAAGAACATTTTGCAATAATAACTAAAAAAACAACCTATGCTATTTTACCTAAAAAAGTAGCAGCTAAGCTTATTGAAATAATACGTGATCTTGGAGATAGTATAAAGTCATATCTAACAGGTACATTACTTGCTTCAATTATCTTGGGATTAGAAGTATCACTTGTATTGTTCTTCTTGGGTGTAGAAGGAATAATAACTATTTTCTTGGTAGTAACCATATCTAATATGATTCCTTATGTAGGTCCATGGATTGGAGGATTACCATTATTTATAATAATAGCTGTCCAAGATGTTCAAAATGCCTTTATTTTTGTAGCAATTATGCTTATAGGCCAACAAATAGATGCAAATATAGTACAACCAAGGATCCAATCAGGACAAAT
Organism: Anaerococcus sp.; assembly: GCA_052105355.1. GTDB lineage: Bacteria > Bacillota > Clostridia > Tissierellales > Peptoniphilaceae > Anaerococcus. The sequence goes on along the minus strand of JBQDYR010000206.1, from coordinate 1,154 downwards.
GGGAATAAACTCATTTTGGATAGTAGTAGTGATTATAATTTCTGGATCACTTTTTGGAATTTTTGGCATGATTATTGGAGTACCAATATTTTCAGTTATATATAGTCTTATTAAAGAATTCGTAGAATATTTACTTGAACGAAAGGGCTTACCAAAAGCATCAAATGCTTATAAAGCTGAAAATGAAATAAAATTAAAAGAAAATAATCAATTAAAATAATTTATTTATGTTTATTAACATCAATGAAAGTTTAGATAAAATCATCTAATGACTAGTATAAAAAATTAATATTAACATTTGGGTATATATTAAATTAGCATAAAAAATATTTTCTAAAACTAATGCATAATAAAAAGGAGAACCTTAATATGTTATTGTTAAAACAATGGGAAAAAGAAAAAACGACCCTACATCATTTGAGTCAGATATTAGGAAAGTATAAATTATCTAGTAGGTTTAAAGAGCCACAATGGGCACATGTAATCTTAGATATTACTACAAGTGGTTTTTCAACAGGAATTTTATTCTATGAAAATCAAACTTATCAAATAAATGTTAACCTCTTAGATGATAGAATTGAGGTTATAACAGAAAATAATACAACCTACATAGATCTTAAGAATGGGAAAACAATAAAATATTATTATGAAGAAATTGAAAATTCACTCAAAGAACAAGGTATTCATGTAGTTTTAAATAAAAAACCACAAGAAACTGAAGATAGGACTCCATTTGATCAGGATGAAATACATCATCACTATGATAAAAATATTTCAAAAATAGTATTACAAATAATGCATTTTGCTTTAAAGGTGGAATATAGATTTATAAGTGAATATAGAAAAAGAAAAGTAAGCCCAGGATTATTTTGGGGAACATTTGATATTGCTTGCCTAATAAATAATGATCAAATGCATAAAAGTTTTGACGAAGATATGGTAATAGAAAGTAATGCTTTTGATGAACATTTCATAGAATTTGGTTTTTGGTTTGGAGATGACAATTTTACAAAACCTACATTCTTCATATTGCCACACCCATTTATTGACGAATCTTTTTCATATGACTTAGAAATGCCAGAAGGGGCATATTTGGATAAAAATTTAGGAGAATTTGTATTATCTATTGATGATCTATCAGATGATACAGCTGC
>JBQDYR010000205.1:2421-2721 GCA_052105355.1 Anaerococcus sp. | reverse complement strand
TAACATTCTTCAACTCTACTTGAGTGTTTACACATAATTATTGACAGTATCAATTTTTAATAAAATGATTAGCAAAATTAATACAATTAATAACACTCAATTCTTTGCAAGTATTGTAAAAATATCGGAAATTTTTGTAGAAGTTCGTATAGCGATTGTCTTTTTGGCGACGGTATATTTGATGAACATTCTGTTTGATTTCTTCAAAATTGTGTCCAAGTAAAATAGCTTGCATGTTAAATGCATATTTTTCTGAGATGGAATCATTAATGTACTTTATCATTTCAACAGTTGGGAATG
>JBQDYR010000205.1:0-2411 GCA_052105355.1 Anaerococcus sp. | reverse complement strand
ACTCTACTTGAGTGTTTACACATAATTATTGATAGTATCCTATTTTCAGTTTTGTATTAAAAAAATAATATTCAAGTGATTCCTCACCATTTCTCAAATCATAAAATCGAAGGACTAACTTTTGTTGATGAATTAGGAACTAGTTTCTCTTATGAAAGAGATAACCCAAAAGTAAAACAAAATTTCACACTTTGTCATGAATTAGGTCATTTCATTCTTAAACATGATGGAAATTATTTTGCAGAATCGATTGATAATCAAGAAAACTTACTAGAGCGAGAAGCGAATATTTTTTCCGCTGTAGTGCTAATGCCTGACATTGTTCTTCTATCAAAAATCTACTATAACTATGAGACTTTTCAACGAGTCCAAAATAGTCTCGAAGTTTCAAAACAGGCTTAGTTTTTTCGTCTTTTGGACTTTCTACGGGAATATTATCCTGACAAAGATAGTGAAATCAAACAAGCAATTGAGACTTATATTGAAGGGGAGAACGTCTCTATTTTTCGTTTATTTCATGATATTAGAGAACAAATTATCGAGGAGTTCAATCAGTTTCAACCTTACCTTATTAATCAGGTTAATCAGAGAATTAGAAAAGTAGGGTTTACAACGAGTCTAGAATACCCAGATTTATTGAATCAAGATAACTGGAAAGAAATCAGTAAGCAATGTATTAATTTAAAAACGTGGCTTATTTATAATAAAGGGAAGTCGATTGCGTATGTTTGGGATAAAGAAAAATTCTCAGATAAAGAGGCAAGGAAAAAAGCAGAATTACAATTACTATTAATGTGAGGTGAACTTATGTATCAACCAGAAAGATTGAAAGCTCGAAGAAAAGAGCTAAAAATGACCCAAAAAGATATTGCGGATCAATTAGGAATCAGCTATCAAGCCTATTAAGCATGGGAACGTGGAGTAAAAGCACCATCTAAAGATAAAGTAAAACAGTTGGAAAAAATACTTAAAGTACCAAAGGGATATTTTACAGAAATTGAAATTGTTCGTCTGTATAATACATTGTCGAATAAAGGTAAAAATCAAGTAGTAGAATATGCACGTGACTTGGTGCAAGAAGAGAAAACTCAACAAGTAATGTCTGTTTCAGAAAATCTCTATGAATATCATGTTTACGAAAAGATGTCTGCCAGTATTGGGGCCTCAGTTTATGATGATCGAAACTATGACATTGTTTATTTCAATGAAGAACTAGCTCATGATTTTGCTTCATGGGTATCTGGAGACTCAATGGAACCGAAATATGAAAATGGTTCAGTAGCTCTTATCCGTGAAGACAGGTTTTGATTATGATGGTGCAGTTTATGCTTTAGTATGTAATAACCAAACCTATATTAAACGAGTTTACCATGAAGAATAAGGTTTACGTTTAGTTTCGATTAATTCAAAATATGAGGATATCTTTATCTCCTATGATGAAGATCCACTAGTAGTAGGTGTCATTGTTGGAAATTTTATACCATTGAAAGAAGGAAGAAATGGATAGAAGAAATCTATACGCAGGTGATGTACAAATAGATTACTTTTCTGAAAGCTACTCACATTTTGATGAGGATTTCTAAAGGTACTCTAATATGAGCGTTCCACTAACATTTTTGACTGATGATATTCTTCGAACGATGGCATTATGTCACACTAACTACCTCAGATTAAATCAAGAAAATGCTAAAGATGGAAGAAATCATTATTTTGTTTTTAGAGTAAAGCAAATAAAAGAAATGAAAAACATAAGGATATTTGAGTATAGCTACCACTTGTTACCCTTAGAAGGAAAATAAAAAGTACGGACTCTTCCGTACTTTCAGAATGAAGACAAAGTCCTCAGAAGTTATACTTCTGCGGACTTTTCTTGCTTCGAAGGAGTATAATAAAAGAAAAGGTATTTGATGAGGTCCTATGTTTTACAAAGATAATCCTGAATATAATCGTCGTCAAGTAGGTTTTTATACGCTTGAAGAGCTTCTGCATGAAGACCATTTTCTAAGAAAAGTTAAAGAAACGATAGAGCGGTTATTCGGAACAGCTAAAGGATACCATAATTTGCGTTATACCAGAGAAAAAGGAAAGTCCAAAATGGAAGATAAGGTTGGGCTTACTTTAGCGTACCTAAATATCAAAAATTTGGTAAAAATGATGGTAGGAAAGACCTGTTATTTTATCCCAATACCTCAATATTATTGGATTATGGGAGAATTAAGTGTGGATATAAAAAAGACAAACATCAAAAACGATGTTTGTCTTCATTCTGAGGTACAGTAAAATCTGTGCTTTTGTTTTTTTAAAAATAATATAAAAAGCACTCTAGCTTCTATAGTTTAAACAAAACTATAGAAGCTAGAGCGCTAATGCTACCAGAAGGAATATACATATGAGGTTAGAAAGAATCTCAA
>JBQDYR010000204.1:0-2735 GCA_052105355.1 Anaerococcus sp. | reverse complement strand
TAAAACTAGAAAAGAAGATGCCAAAAATAAATATATTTTAGGAAAAATTTTTGATAATACCAAACAAAATTCCAAGCAAATTTTAAAACAACTTTCCCAAGGAGAATTTAGGATTGAAGCCTTAGAAGAAAAATTTGCAAAAAATGGTCTTTACCCTGAGGTTTATGTAGATGAGAAAAACTATTTGGAAGGTAGGATAGATAGGCTTGATAGGTATAAAGACTATGTTAGAGTTATAGATTATAAGACTGGCAACAAAGAAATTAGAATTTATAATATTTTAAATGGTTTAGATCTTCAGTTGGTGGTTTATATGATGAGTGCTAGAAAAAAAAGGGAAGGAGAAAAAATAGAAGAGCTTCTTCCAGTAGGTGCCTTCTATCTTCCACTAAAAGATGAACTTGTTATGATAAAAGATCAATACACCAAAGACTTAGTTTATGATTCTTTTGAAGATAAGTTTAAAATGGAAGGAATCATAGTAAAAATAGATGATCACATAATAGAAATGATGGATAAGGATGCTGGAAAAAAATCATCAGTATTTACCATACGAAGGGGACAAGAGAATATCTTTACAGAAGAAGAAGATTTACTTCTTGAAAATTTTGTTAAAGATTTAATAGCAAACAATATCAAAGAGATCAAAAGTGGAAATATTTCTTTAAGACCTATAAGGTATGCAGAATCTTCATATGAATGTGCAAATTGTCCTTATAGACCAATTTGTAAAATTGACTATTCTATAGATCAAGATAGATTTAGAGATAGAGATAAACTTAAGAAAATAGACGATTTAAAAGGAAAAGATCATGACTGAAATTGTATATACTAAAGCCCAAGAAAGAGCAATTTTTACTAGAGATAAAAATATAATAATTTCTGCTGCAGCAGGATCTGGAAAGACCAGAGTTTTGGTTGATAGGGTTATATCACTTGTTATAAGTGAAAAAGTTGATATAGATAAAATGATTATCGTAACTTTCACTAACAAGGCTTCTGTAGAAATGAAAGATAGAATAAGAAAAGCTTTTGAAGCTGAGATGGGAAAAGAAGATTCTGATAAAATCTTTTTAAGAAAACAAATTAAACTTCTTAAAAACGCTCAAATTAAAACACTTCATTCTTTTTGCTCTGATATGCTAAGAGAATACTTTTATCTGACAGATGATACTTCTCCATCTTTTAAAGTTATGAACGAAAATCAAGGAGCAATACTTAGAAGAGACTCTATAGAAGAGATTTTTGACAAGTCTTATGAGAAAATGACTGAAGATTTTAAAATCTTTCTTAATAATTTTTCATCATCTAGAGAAGATTCAATGGCAAGAGATGTGATAGAAAAAACCTATCATTTTATTAACTCTCAAGTGAGACCTTTAGAGTGGCTTGATGAAAAAACTAGAGATGAAATAACTATAGACTTTTTTATAGGATATATAAAAGAAAAATTAGAAGAATTAGAAGATTATGTTCAAGAACTTATAAATTTTTCTATAGAAAGAAAAATGAGAGACAAGTATAGGGAAACTTTCGAATCCGATTATATGACCTATAAAAGCTTGAATGATATCCTTGATAGAAATAATCCAAAATCACTTGAAGATTTTTTATCTAGATCAAACTTCACTTATGCTAGAATGCCTGGAAAGGCTAATGTAGATGATCCTCAAGAAAAAGAGTATGTAAAAAGTGTAAGAGCTTCTTATAAAGATACTTATAAGGACATACTATCTTTAACTATTAATACAGATCAAGAAACACTTGAAGTTTTTAACCCTATTGAAAAGACTGTCCTTAAGGAAATAAATAGATTAACAAAAGAATTTTTAGAAACCTATGGAAGAAAAAAACAAGAAAAAAATTATCTAGATTTCACGGATATGGAACATAAGTTTATAGAACTTTTGGACAAGAAGGAAGCTGTAGATAAGTTAAAAGAGACATATGAATATATATTCTTTGATGAATACCAAGATTCCAATGAAATACAAAACTATATAATAGAAAAATTAAAAAGAGATAATAATCTATTTTTTGTTGGTGATGTAAAACAATCCGTATATGGTTTTAGGTTAGCTGAACCAAGATTATTTTTGGAAAAGTTAAAATCTTACGAAAATGATGACTTATCAGAAAGAATAGACTTAAATGAAAACTTCAGAACTGATGAAGAAGTTATTGATTTTAACAATTATATTTTTGATAGGCTAATGACCAAAAAATCTTCAAATATTGACTATAAAAATGATGGCCATAGATTAAATCCTCAAAAATCATTTAAAGAAATAAAAAATCCCAAGGTAGAGATTTCTGCTCTTAACAAAGAAATTGATTCAGAAGATTATATAGTTTCTTTAATAGAAGAAATTAGAGAAGATGGTTTTGAATATAGGGATATAGCTATTTTATTTAGGGCATCTTCTAAAGTTTATAAATATGAACAAGCTTTAAAATCTGCAAACATTCCATTTTTCTCTGATATCAGTAAGGTATCCTTTGATGCCGTAGAGGTTGAATTTTTCATAAATATTTTAAAATATATAGAAAATCCTAGAGATGATATAACATTACTTTCAGTAATAAGATCTAGTCTTTTTAACTTTACTGAAGATGATATAGCAGAAATAAAACTGTCATCAAATAAAAAAACTTTCTATCAAGCCTTTGAAGATTTTGATAAAGAAGGAGACATTCTTGATAAAAAAATAAATTTCCAAACAACTTTCTATGAT
>JBQDYR010000203.1:0-2739 GCA_052105355.1 Anaerococcus sp. | reverse complement strand
CTTTAGAATTAAAAGACTATATAGAAGACATAGGCGGAAACGAATTTTCAATAAAAAGGTGATATAATTGGCAAAAAATTTAGTAATAGTAGAGTCTCCAACCAAGGCTAGATCTATCTCAAAAATGTTAGGTTCAAACTACAAAGTACGAGCAACATATGGTCATTTGAGAGATTTACCAAAAAGTAAGCTTGGAGTAGATATAGAAAATAATTTTGAACCTCAATACATAAAAGTAAGAGGAAAAGCAAAGACAATAAATGCTTTAAAAGATGAGGCTAGAAAAGCTGATAAAGTATTTCTCGCGACTGACCCGGATAGGGAAGGTGAAGCCATTAGTTGGCACTTGGAATATCTTTTGGATCTAGATCCTAAAGAAAATAATAGAGTAGAGTTTCATGAGATAACCAAAACTAATGTAAAAAATGCAATCAAAAATCCAAGAAAAATAGATCAAAGTTTAGTCGATGCACAGCAAGCTAGACGTGTAATGGATAGGATAGTGGGATATGAAATTTCCCCAATCTTATGGAAAAGGGTTAAAAGTGGACTTTCTGCTGGTAGAGTTCAATCAGTTGCTTTAAAATTGATAGTTGATAGGCAAAGAGAAATTGATGCTTTTGTACCAGAAGAATATTGGACTATTACAGCATTTCATAAACAAGATAAAATTGACTTTACTTCAGATTTTTATGGATCTAAAGATAAAAAAGTTACAATTACCAATGAAAGTGGAGTTAATAAAGTTTTAGATAGGATTGATAAGGATAAGTTTAAGGTTGTAGAAATTAAGAAAACTAAAAGAACATCTAGACCTAAAAAACCCTATACAACATCAACTCTACAACAAGATGCATCAAATAGGCTTGGTTTTTCGACTAAGTATACTATGAGCCTTGCTCAACAACTATTTGAGGGGATAGATATAGGAAGTGAGGGGAGTGTTGGTCTTATAACATATATGAGAACTGATGCTACAAGACTTTCTAAAGAATTTGTTGGAGAAACATTAAATCATATAAAAAGTGAATATGGAGATAAGTACGCTTCCAAAGGAAATACCTATACTAAAAAGAGTAAAGGAGCTCAAGATGCTCATGAGGCGATAAGACCAACTTCTGTATATAGAACTCCTATTGAACTAAAACAGTATCTTACAGACCAACAATACAAGTTATATAAATTAATCTGGACCAGAGTAGTTCAATCTCAAATGACTCCTTATGAATATTTATCAACATCTATTTCTTTCGATAATAATGGATTGATATTTAAGACAAATGGTAGGGTAAGTCTATTTGATGGTTTTAACATATTATCTTCAGGTAAAGAAAGTGAAAATATTCTCCCTGACTTAAAAGAGGGTCAAATTGTAAAAGCAGATAAGGTTGATAAAAACCAACACTTTACTAAACCACCAGCAAGGTATACAGAAGCTTCCTTAGTTAAAGTTTTAGAAGAATTTGGAATAGGTAGACCTTCTACTTACTCATCAACTATAAACTCAATTCTCTCACGTAATTATGTAGAGTTCGAACAAAGACAGATAAAACCTACAAAACTTGGTATGACTGTAAATGACTTCTTACAAGAAAATTTTGATAATATTATAAATGTCGAATTTACAGCAGATATGGAAAATCAGCTAGATAGAATAGCTTCAGAAAAAGTTGATTGGAAAGAACTAATGGCTAAGTTTTATACAGGCTTTGAGAAAGATATTAAAAAAGTTAAGGAAGATGATACAGATTATAGAGTTAAGGATAAGATACTTGATGAAAAATGTCCAGAATGTGGACATAAGCTTGCTATAAAACATGGAAGAAATGGAAAATTTATTGGATGTACTAATTTTCCAGAGTGCAAATTTACCAAATCAATAATCAAAACTACTGGTGTAAAATGTCCTAAGTGTAAGGATGGGGAACTTATAGAAAAAGTATCTAAAAGAGGAAAGAGATTCTATGGGTGTTCAAACTATCCAGAATGTGATTATGCAACTTGGGATAAACCTACAGGAGAAAAATGCCCAAATTGTGGAGATTTATTAGTCCATAAGAAAAATAGAAATACAGATGAAATCAGGTGTAATTCCTGTGATTTTGTAAAAGAAAAAAAAAGATAAACAAATAAAAAAACAGCCGATACAATATCGGCTGTTTTTGTTTTATAATTCTAGAGTATTTGTATAACCTTCAAGTTTAGATGTACAGTTTGGACATCTAGTCGCTCCTAAAGGTATTTCAGACTTGCAGTGTGGGCAAGTTTTTGTAGTAGGGTCAGCTGGCTCTTCTCTCTTCATCTTGTTTATAGCTTTAACCACAAAGAACATAAACATGGCAATAATTAAAAATGTAATAATAGCGTTAATAACTGATCCAATTTTTAGTGTTGCACCACCGACATTAACAACAAGGTCTTCGTAATTTACTCCTGCTGTAAGTCCTGTTATGATAGGCATCAAAATATTGTCTACTACGGCTGTAACGATAGCTGTAAAAGCAGATCCCATTACAAGACCAATAGCCATATCGATAACGCTACCTCTAGAAATAAATTCTTTAAATTCTTTAAACATAAAAGAATCCTCCTATATTTATATTTTTTTATTTTATTTAATTATTATACCCGAATTTAGAAGTTTGACATTATTAATATATCTTTGTATGATTTATATATGAGGTAAAGTATGAAAAATATTCAAGTGGATGATAAATTTTACAAAAACATAAGAAATTA
>JBQDYR010000202.1:0-2746 GCA_052105355.1 Anaerococcus sp. | reverse complement strand
GGTAAAGTTATATTAAGTGTATTTTTGTTAAGTATATTATTTACTATTGCAAGTTCAATGATGTCAATATGTGTCGCTATAAATTCAAAAGTTTCTATGGTTTCATCAGCCATATCGAGTGCTTTATTTTTTATTCCATCATTATTGTATGGAAAAACTTTGTTTAAATCAATATTTTATTTTTTGCCGTCTATGGGATTAGGTACTGCAGAAAATAGCTTAATTGAACAGTATCAAAAATTTGAATTTGTTAAGTTGCCAGGTAAAATTTTATGGATTCCAAAGTTTCTAGTAATAATGGCTTTAATTAATATTGCTCTGTATTTATTGCTAAGTATAAAATCATATAACAAAATAGAGCAATAAATATTTTAATGGGAAGTAGAGGATAAATATATGGGTAAGGATAAAATAAATCATCTTGAATGTATAAAAATAGCATTCAAGATGATTTATGAAGTAGATAAAAATTCTTTTGCGATTACTATAATATTGTCAATTGTAAGTGGTGTTTTTCCGTTTTTAGTTCTTAAATTAGGACAAACAATAATTAATATAATTCAAATTCATTCCACTAGATTTGATAATATTATAATACTTATACTTATATATTTATCTTTACAATTTATATCTGTAATAGTAGATAATATTAAAAACTACTATTTACAACGGTTAAGTAATGAAGTTACTTATTCTTCCATGAGGAAAGTAATGGGAAAATGTGCTGATTTGCCTTTAAAAAAACTTGAAGATAATAAAACTTACGATATTTTGAACAGAATAGAGCAAGATGCTACATTAAAGCCATATGAAATATTGATGTCAGTTATTAATTTGCTTTTTAATTTAACGCAAACTATTATAGCTATGTATGTATTAATTAAATGGAATTATTTTTTGGTTATTCTTTTGTTTGCAGTTACCATAATATCAGTGTTTGGAGAAATAAGAATAGGTAAATTAGAATTTAATATAAGAAATAGAAGAAGTACTTTAGAGAGGAAAAGTTGGTATTATTCTTTTTTATTAACTCACGATATTGCTTTTAAGGAGATAAAAACTTTTAGGTTAAAAAATTATTTTATTAGTAAGTATAAAGAAATTACAGATACTATTATTAATCAAAATAATAGCATTGAAAAATTGAAAGCTTTATTAATAATTGTTATAAATTTTTTTCAAGTTCTTATTAATTTATATATTTTTAAAGAACTTGCATTTAAAACGTATAATGGAGAATTTTTAATTGGAACTGCTATGGTGTACATAAGCACAATTGTTATATTTCAAGGTTCTCTTAATGAAACAGGAACCAGTGTATACAATATTATTAATTCAAATTTATATATAAATTTACTTAAAGAGTTTCTTGAATTTAAAACTGACGATTTAAAAGAAGAGACAAAAACTATACTAAGATCAATAAAAGACATTAATGTAATATCGTTATCTAATATAAACTTTTCTTATGATGATAATAGTTTAGCTCTGCAAGACATTTCTTTAAAGATAAAAAAAGGAGAATCCATTGCAATAATTGGGGAAAATGGTTCAGGAAAAAGTACACTACTAAAAATTTTAGCTGGATTGTATAGTCCAGATTCAGGTGTGTTTTTAATTAATGGGATGAAATTTGATGATATTGAAATAGAATCTTATAGAACACAGATTAGTTCATTATTTCAAGATTATTTGAAATATGAGGGGACAATAAAAGAGAATATTATATTAGGGCAAATTGATAGAAATGAAGACGACTTTTCGATTCTAACAGCATTAAATACTGCTGATGCAAAATTTTTAAAAAATGATGGTAAATATAATATTAATAAAGTAGTAGGTAATTGGTTTGAAAATGGGCAGGAACTTTCAGGCGGACAATGGCAAAAAATTGCAATAGCACGAACTATGTATAGAAAATCAAGTCTATTGTTATTTGATGAGCCAAGCTCGTCATTAGACATAATTTCTGAAAAAATCATATTTGATAATATTTTAAATAATTTGAATGATAAGATTATTATATATATCACCCATAGGATAAGATGTGCGATGAATTCTGATAGAATTATTGTGATGGATAATGGAAAAATAGTAGGTGATGGGAGTCACGATGATTTAATTGAAAACTGTAATAGATATAAGTTAATGTATAATAAGGAATTTAAGTGACTTTAATAGATTGAAGGGGAATTAATTATGAAATTGAAAAATCAATATATTTCAGTTGGGATGAAAGTGCTAACTGTATACTATATAATTTGGTTAATCTTTATTGTAGTATTTAAAATGACATTTTCAATCAATAATTTATTGATTGAGCGACAAATAAATTTACTACCATTTTATTATGACAATACAGTTAATATTAAAGTTATTTTTGATGAGATGGTATCAAATATACTCATTTTTTTACCTTTGGGAATTATGATTAGATCTATTTTATTTCGTAAAAACAATTTAAAAAGTATTCTTTTTGTATTTTTCTTTAGTTTAGCTATAGAGTTTTTACAGTACGCATTGTCAATTGGAGTATTTGATATAACTGATATAATTAATAATACATTAGGTGGTGTATTGGGCGTGGGAATATATAATTTAGCTTTAAAAAAATTTAAATCTAAGTTTAAAGTAGATAAATTTATTTTTTGGATAGCTTTTATTAGTGCTATTTTTATAAGTTTAGTATTAATTGTTTTTTTAAAATATAATGGTATTTAAAATTTTGATATTAACTAAATTATTA
>JBQDYR010000201.1:0-2759 GCA_052105355.1 Anaerococcus sp. | reverse complement strand
TTCGAAGGAGCTAGCGACTGAACTTATTTATTTTTGAATGTTCCAAACTGACGCAGTCAGTTACGTTTGAGCAACGCGAAATCTGATACAGGTTTAAGTGTTTTAGCACAACTCCAATTTATTTGGAGTGTAAGTGCGCATTTAGAATATATTTACTGAGAATTCAGCTTTTTAATTATATAGTCCTCGGCAACAGGTTGTAATACATATGGGAATATAGGATCATTCATTGCAGACGGCCACGCAAAAATAGAATTAGTAGTTCTAGAAATCATCCAATACTGTTCCAATTGCTGAACTTTTTGATTATATACATGCAATTGCACTGGATTACCATTATTAGAATAAAGCTTAATTAATATACTCCAGCAAAGGGGATCATCAACAAGTCTTTGACGTTCATTATCCAAAAATTCCATAAATTTCTTATCCCTATGTTTTTTATAAGATTTAATCAGAAGCCGAAAAGCAATTAATACAATCAAAAACACTAAAGAAGCATTCATTATAGAATCATATTTAGAAAACATATTAAAGAAACGAACAATAAAAATTGCCACTGTGAGCACCAAAACAAAATAAAAATATTCAGATTTAGTAAAAATATCCAAAAACTTATCCCAAAAATTTTCACTCATAAAAATCAACCTTTCTATAACAAATATCAAAGTAACAACATCTTCACTATTATTAATATAAAAGAAATACTCAATTTTTCTAAACCCAGTTACCAAATAAAATAATTTTGTTTATTAAAATCCCATTTTGCGACAACTTCTTCCGCAGCTTCCATTTGCTCTTTGGTGTAATCTTCATCGCCAACATGAACTAAATCACCATTTTCAACATCTTCAAGTTTCAAATCTTGCTTAATTTGCTTTAATAATCCACCATAGCTGATTTGTCGTGTTCCAGCTAAGGCATACTCCAAATTTTTAATCACCACCAAATTACGCTCATCATCAGCCGTCATATAATCAGCTGATTTTACCTCGTATTTCGCCGTTTCTTCGGCACTAGCTTGCAAAGAGTCAGTTCCTTTGCGTTTGTTAGCTTTAACAGCCTGCACATGCACCACAGGCTCATAATCAACTTTTAAAGCTCTTTGCCAAAGATCGGTCCATTCTGCTTGCGTAATATAATTCACACTATCCCCGGTAAAATAACTAGATTTTACAAACAATAAAACATGTAAATGCTGATTATATGACCCATCTTGTTCATTAACGGTAATTTCCGTTGAACGTAAATAACCCAATAAATTTTTAGTCACTTTTTTATAGCGAGTTAGCTTATTAAAGGCTTTAGTCAAAGCTCTTAAAGACACTTTTAACTCCTCTGCTGAATGAGCGTTTTTAACGGTTAAAGTTAAAAACAAAAACCGTCCTTTAGGCTCTCTTGCAACTGCTTCCGCAATAATTTGTTTTAATTGGCTCGAATTTTTCATGCTCTTTCTCCAATTGCACAACGGACATAACCGTTTGTGACAAAACCAAGTTTGATACAGCTTCAAATGGTTACCAATTTTCCGAAAACGTAAAGTTTCCCCACAATTTTTAATATCATGTGCTCGTTTAAACTCTAAAATCGACAAATATTCCGCATAGCGCATATTTTCAATTTTGCGTTCTCGCCAAGGTCTTACCTTCCCGTTTTCTGTAACATCTTTAAATACTTCAGACATAAAAAGCTCCTCCCGTTTTATCCACGTGAAGGAGCTGAAATATCATTTTAACTAAGCTTATAGCCTTGACATCATAGGGTTTTCCCCCTAGAATAGGGCTATAAATCGCAAATGATAATCAACTCACGTGTTCCGAGCGACCAAACTAGGAATTTGCACGTGGGTTTTTTATTTGCTTTATTTTATTAGAATTTATACCCCAATAATACACCAAAACCCTGTAATATCAAGGGATAGGAACAAAAGCACTAAAAACTAGTTGTTGCTAATAGTATCAAGATAAGAAGAAAGCGACAAAAAACGTCGCTTTCAAAACCCCAAAAGACAGATCAGCAAAAACCGCTGAACTGTCTTTTTTTAAAACCGTGGCTTTCAGCCACACCGACCAGCTGAGCCAGCTGGAGCGCAACGCTTGCCGCCGCTGGGCTCGAGGAAACAATGGCTTGTTTCCTAGGACATAAGGCTCTTGGGTTGAGTAAAGTCAGTCAACTCCTTAAAGCCTCCAAGAGGGGCTAACATCGCCTGTAAGGCTCAATAAGCCCCTCTAAGTCGATTTACCGTTGACAGACAGTTAGATAGCTCACTGTTAGCTAAAATCGCTTAAAACGCAAATAAGAGCCTTTAAAATTAACATTCAAAAATAAAAAAGTTCGAAGGAGCTAGCGACTGAACTTATTTATTTTTGAATGTTCCAAACTGACGCAAGTCAGTTTTGTTTGAGCAAAACGAAATCTGATACAGGTTTAAGTGTTTTAGCACAACTCCAATTTATTTGGAGAAATGAGGTTGGCTTTATATCAACGTTTATGAGCATAATAGGTGAGTAAAAAGTACATGACTGGTTGAAGGGAGATTCAAAATGATTTATACATCAGGATATTTTATTGCTTTTTTAGGTCTGATAATTATGTTGTTTAATTTCAAGGATTTATATCCAAAGTTAAATATATGGTGTCGCTGGGGCTTTATCCTTTTATGCCTTGGTCTTATTTTACCTATGCTTTTTGGATTTATTACTGGTTTTATAAATAATCACTAAATTAAACCGTCCGTAAATTTTGTAAAGCAAAATAAA
>JBQDYR010000200.1:0-2774 GCA_052105355.1 Anaerococcus sp. | reverse complement strand
GTACTTATTCCAGTGATCATTTTAATTAAAGTTGTTTTCCCAGCACCATTTGCACCTAAGAGTCCCCAAACACCTGGACATAACGTAGCTGATGCATTATCAACCGCTAATTTATCTTTAAATTTCTTACTTACGTTTTTAATCTCTAATTCCACTAAACTACCTCCCTTATCTTTTATGCTTCCTTATTAAAAAGTAAAAAATACATCTTCATGTTAGTGATAAAAATTTTACTCCTCTATGATTTTATTTTAATTGATACAATAAAAAAGTGTTTTAATATTCTATTGATTAATTCTTAAGATTTCATTAATTTTTAAAAAATAAAAAAACACCTTAATTATGTAGTTTTATACATAATTAAGGTGTAATCCTCATTTATTTTTTAATCTTACAATGACAATAACTTCATTATTAGAACTTTCTACCTCTATCTTACCCTCATGTAATTCAATAATTTCTTTTGCGATAGGTAAACCTAAGCCAGATCCCACTTTTTTTGAATTTCTTGCTAGATTTAATCTAGTAAATTTGTTAAACATATTTCTTATCTGCGCTTCTTCTAGTGTATCGGCCTTGTTAATAATTTTTAATATTACACACTTATACGTTTGATATATTTTAACTTTTATCTCTGTATTTGCATAAGAATATAAGATTGCATTTTTTAAAATATTCTCTAAGGCTCTTTTCATTTTATTTGGATCGACATTTACAAATATTGAGCCTTCACTTGAGATATTTATCTTATGATTATTCTCTTTCATCATAGGATAAAGCTCATCTCTTAATTGTATTAAAAAATATTCTAAATCAATTTTTTCTTTATGAATACTAAATTCACCATTATTTAATCTAGCAATTTCAAAAAATTGGTTTATAAGATCTTCTAATCCTAATGCTGTTTCTAATAATTGTCTAATATATTTCTCTCTTTGCTTATTAGGCAAGTCTTTCATTTCATCGAGCATTGATAAATATCCAATGATAGATGTCAAAGGAGTTCTTAAGTCATGTGCTAAGTAGGTGATTAAATCATTATCTTCATTTTCTCTTTTTTTAAGCGTATATTCTATCTCTTTTTGTTTAAATTTTAATCTATTTATGGAATCTTCTAAAGTTTTATAAGGAGTCGGGAAACTAACAATATTCTCATCCAAATCGTCTATTTTTTTGCATAAGTCAATATAATCTTTCTCTAATTTTGAAAATTCTTTTATTATAATAATTAATATCCCCAATAATAAAATAACAAAAAAAATCAGATCCAATCTATTAACAAAAAATTCGTGTATTTCATTATTAAATCTAAAAATATTGCTATCTATTGCAAGCATACAACTCATTAGAATAAATAAAAATACCATAATTTTTATTACTATTTTTTTTAGTATATCTTTAAAATATTGATCTTTATCCAATTTTATACCCAACTCCCCATACAGTTGTTATTATATTGTTTTGCATTCCTAACTTTTCCCTAATATGTCTAATATGAACTGAAATAGTATTGTTTTTTATATAATATTCATCCGGATATATTTTATAGAATAAATCTTCGGATCCTAGTACTTCTGATTTTTTCTCTAGTAATGATTTTAAAATAATAAATTCAATAGGAGTTAAATCAATTTCCTGTCCATCAACTAAAACTTCTCTTGATTTGATATTTAAATCCACATTTTGATAAGTTAAAATATTTCCTGTACCTTCTTTAGTTTTTAAATTATAATTATTGTATCTTCTTAATTGAGCCTTTACTCTAGCAACTAACTCTCCAGGTAAAAATGGTTTAGTTACATAATCATCCGCTCCAAAAGTTAAACCCTTGATTTTACTTGATTCATCGTCCTTTGCCGTAAGCATAATAATTGGGTAATTATAAGATTCTCTAATCTTGGCGCATATATAATATCCATTTTCACCTGGTAACATAATGTCTAAAATAGCTAAATCAAATTCCTTTTCTTTAATATATTTGAGTGCCTGTTCTGAAGATGTAGCTCTCTTTATAATATAATTTTCATTTTCTAGATATATCTCTATTAAATCTAAAATACTTTCATCATCTTCTACTACTAATACTGAGTAATTCATAACTAAATTTCCTCCATTTTAAATCTATCACTTTTGTCAAAACAACTTTAAAAAAATAAAGAAATTTTTTAAGTAAAAGAATCAAGAAGAACAATACAACATCCTTTTAATGAATTAAATCTATCTTTCTAAATTTCTTAAATCTATAATTTTTGATTTAATATACATTTCTTTCGTTGTCTATAAATGTCTACTTATAAATAAGTATACCATTATTCTTTATCTCATTTCAATATCTATATCTACTATATTGATAATAGATTGTCTTTGCTGTCATCACATATACTATATCTTTTAAAAAGTTTTCGTCTATTCTAGCCTTCTAATCGTCTTTTCTTTTTCAGACTTCAAATCCAAAACATTTTAGCTTGGTTGGTTTAATAACTTTGAATTTTGTTGCATTTATTTTAATCCTAACTTCTTTTCTATACATTGGCTACTAAAACTATTACTCTATTTGCCACTACACTGTTTGCTACTGTTAGTATACTGTAATCTACATATCTAACCAACCTTAATATCATATTCATGTTCATCAAGTCAGGTCGTTCCTCTCTTCCACATATCTCCATGTGAAATTTCAGGATTGCTATGGAATTCGTCGACAAATACGCTGTTTAGGGACTTTCACCCCAGTATTGGAACTTGCCCCATCATACAATACAGTAAGCAGACTA
>JBQDYR010000199.1:0-2789 GCA_052105355.1 Anaerococcus sp. | reverse complement strand
AGCTTGAGAGGCACTTTCCACACTCGAATTATCTAGTTTCATCATGTAAAGACTACTATTAAAATCCATGAAAACTCCTTCCGGGATGCCTATTTATTTTTTAAGATTGTAACTAATCTAGGACTAACTTTTAATAATATAAGCCTAATAAATTTTTTTAAAGTTAGATATTGAACTTTATGGAACAATTTAAACTTTCTAACTTCTCTCAATATGATATTATAATATTCTTCAAACTCAATTCTAAGTTCACTATTTAATGAAATCCACTCAAGAACCTCACCCTTTAATGATATTTCATTAATTTCACTTAACATTTTCAATTTTTTGTTGCTGTTGCAATCTCTAGTAATATATTCCGCAACTCTAATGGAACTATCAATTCTTGATGAAGTCAGTCTTTTATTTGTTAAAGATCCTTCTCTGATAATATAAAAATAATCTGCAACCGTACCATCCATAGATGCAAAGTTTATGTTCTTAAGAGTTTGATAAATAAACAAAACATCCTCTGCTGATTCTAAACTTTCATCAAATTGGAGTCCTTTTATTGTTTCATATTTAAATATTTTTGAAAAAAGATAACAATTTATTCCCTCACCTAAAAAAAATTTTCTTAAGGCTTCGTCTGATGTTATTTGATTAAAAGATAAATCGGATATCTTTACCACTTCTTCATTCAAAATATTATAACGACTTACAGAAGCTAACTCTGACTTAGTACTTATAGTAAGTTGATATAAATGTTCACAATATTTTGGAGATACAAAGTCATCTGAATCTACAAACACAACGTACTCTCCTTGAACATGTAGAAGACCTAGATTTCGAGCGCTAGAAACGCCGCCATTCTCTTTAGAAAAAAGCTTAATTCGAGAATCAACTGCAGCATACTTCTTACATATCGATAATGATTTGTCTGTAGATCCATCATCAATTAGAAGTATTTCTATATTTAAATATGTTTGGTTAACTAAAGAGTCCAAACACTTAGCAATGTATTTTTCAACATTGTATACAGGAACAATAATACTGATTAACTCATTATCCACAATATCTCCTCACTATGATACTTATTCCTATTTATACCTTTTTAAATAAAATAAATATGCCAATGGTTTTAGCATACGTTCCCCAACAGATAGCTCTTGGGGAATATTTTCATTCTTTGATGTTGCTAGCGATAATGCTTGTTCATTCAAGGACACTTTAAACAATTCAACAATTCGGTTAAAACCTGATAAATTTTGCAGGATATATTTTTTTCTCTCTTTAAACAATAAATAAGTGCTCTTGGGGTTCTTCTTCCACAGATGAAAAAGATTATTAGTTAGACCATGTTCTAGATATTCAAAAAAATATATTCTTCTATTAAGAGGAAGAAATTTTCCAAACTCCGATAGCATAATATAAAAAATTTCTTCAGACAAAAACTTCTCCCCCTCAAATGAAGGAAGTCTCAATTGACCAATGAATAAATTTTTAATAACAATTGCAGTCTCGATTGAAAGCCCGTATTTCAACTTTATATCAGGAATTGAAACATATTTAACGTTATCAGAAAGCCACTGAGGACTAGAATTCCTACCGTATCTTGGATAAACAATCCCTATTTCTTTATTTGAAGTCTTTTCTAAGTCTTGTAAGATTTGCTCGACAGCATCCATCGCAAGCCAATCATCACTATCAACTACTATATGACAATCAATTTTAGACATATAATCCAATGCCAAATTATAAGCGGTATGTTTACCCCCATTATCTTTTTTGAGATAATCAATTGCAACACAGCTATCTTCTTGAAATTTAGCAATCAAAAGTGGCGTTTCGTCTGTTGAGCCGTCATCTACTACCAACCATTTGAAATCCAAACATGTTTGCGATTTCAAAGTTTTATACAAAATACATAGTTCTTTAGCTCTATTATATGTTGGAGTGACAATATATAGCATTATTCCGTATTCCTCTCTAAAGTTAATTGATTATAGAAGAAAGAGCCACAAACAAAAAACAGAAAATCAAAATAAATATATCTTATATAATCTTCCATGAATGCATAAACTGCTATTGAAATAAATAAAAATAACAAGTTGTACCTTTTATTTATTAGCAATTCTCTAGAAACAATATAATAATACCAAAGTAACAAAGACATAAATATCACACCTGACAACGCAAATGTTGCCATATAGCTATTATCATGTATCATTTCATATACATAACCTTCACTGGTAACATATTTATACTTCATTATATTATCACCCAGAAGTGAAGGCACGTGTTCCAGTATTGCGCTATTATAAAACAGCCTCCCAGATAGCATGGTATTCAATACATCATAAACTTTTGTCCCTTTTAAAATTGATGATAATGCTACAGTAAATAAAAATATTATTGTTGGCAAATAAGGAACCGTGTT
This sequence comes from Anaerococcus sp., assembly GCA_052105355.1. Taxonomy (GTDB): domain Bacteria; phylum Bacillota; class Clostridia; order Tissierellales; family Peptoniphilaceae; genus Anaerococcus. The sequence goes on along the minus strand of JBQDYR010000199.1, from coordinate 370 downwards.
CAAAAAATATACTCCTATTTTTCTGGTAGATTTCATCACAAAAAGGCATATTAACACAAGTAAGACACTATATCGCCCAGTTCTTGATTGAGAAAAAAAATAAATAAACTCATTAGAAAGTAACATACCAATAATATGTATTCCTTTGATACGATCATAGTACTTACAAATAATTAAAAAGAGAATAAAAGAAAAACTCGCATGAAATGTATTTGGTGAACCAAATCCAAAACTATACCTAGAAACTACCTCAGATGTCCTATTGAATAAAATTACTGAAGCACTCCTAAAATGTAATATGTAGGAAAGAAGAACATATAAAAAAGAAGAAATCTTAGCAATCAATACAGTAGATAATACTCTATCTACA
>JBQDYR010000198.1:0-2796 GCA_052105355.1 Anaerococcus sp. | reverse complement strand
TCTTTGACTTTATCCTTGAAGTTATTAAGCCTTTCTATTACAGATTTTCTTTTTCTTGACTTATCTTTAGTAAATTTCTGGACTGTCTTTTTAAAAGCTTGTTCCATTACTTTTATATCTTTTGCTTGAAAAAAGATAATGTTGTTTCCATTTTCTAAATCTTTCTTTATGGAAAATTTCACCCCATATCTTTTTAATTCTTTTTTCAATGCTTTTAAGTCTATGTCATTTAATTCTAAGGTTTCTACTTTACCTTTTTTTACAAGGTCTTTTACTTTTACTTTTTTAAATTTTTCTAAGGGTCTTGACTGTTCTGTCTGCGCTTTATGTTTATTTATTTCTAATATTTTCTTCATCAAATTTATAACTTGCTTGGCTGTTACTATACTTGCTTTTTTTACTATGGCTATTGTTCTGCTATTTATATCATCATTTTGCATTCACTCACCTACTTTCATTCTTTTTTTAATATTTCATAGGCTAATTTTGATTTCTCCTTCATTTTTTCTATTCTTCTATTTTCTCCTGTAAATATAATGGGACTGCATATTTCAAGTATCCTTGAGTAAATTCTTTTATCTTTTATAGTTTCAGGATTAGTTAAAGCTGATATATTTAAGTTTGTTGTTATAATTAGAGGTTTCCCACTTCTATATCTACTATCTATTATGTTAAAGATATGCTCAGCTGCAAAATCTGTATCTCTTTCCATTCCAAAATCATCAATAATTAATAGTTTCTTATGATTTAGGTTATCTATATACTTACTCTTATCAATCTCAAAGTTAGTCATATCATTTAAAATTACTGAAAAATTTGTCATTTTGACTGATATTTCTTTTTCTAGTAAAGCATTTGCTATAGCACTTGCAAGATATGTTTTTCCACATCCCACATTCCCTGTGAGAATTAACCCTATATTATTTTCATATATTTCATCAAATTTTTCCACATAGTTTTTTGCTACTTTTTCATGCTCACTATCTTTGTCCATATTTTTAAAATTCCAATTTAATAGGATAGGATCAGAAAAACACTCTTTTTTTAAGTGTTCAATTTTTAAAAGCCTTTTATTTTCTTTTCTTTTTTCTTCCTCTAATTTTTGTCTTTCTTTTTTACATTGACATAAAATACCAACTTTTTTTATTTCTCCAAAGAAGTCTATTTCTTTTTCAATTGGTGTTTTACATTTTGCACAATATTTTAATCCTGTTTCTTGATCTATATAACTCCTATTTTCTTCATCTTTTGATGGACTATTTGTTTCTGCATTTTTTATTTTCTGTTCTAAGATTTCTTTTATTAATTCCATATGCGCCTCTCCTATCAAGTATTTAAAAATTCTCTCCAAATATCCTCATCGTTACTATAGTCATAGTTTTCTCTTTTCTGATCTTCTCTCTTTATGACTTCTATGTTTCTAATACTTTCATCTGCATTGTATAAGAGAGTCAGTAGATAGGCATTAATGTTTCTAATATCCTTTGGAGCATTTTCTCTTAGGTATTTCAAAACATAGTCTATGTGTTTATAATTAAGACTTAGAAATTTTTCTTTAAAATTTTCATTGGATATATGCCTCCCTCCTATTTTAATGTTTGTAAAGCTAGTTAAGGATTTTACAAGTACATTTATCATTACATCTACTTGCTTCTTTTCTTCTATTCTTACTTTTTCAAAGGTTTCATAAGATATATTCTTTTTTATAGTTTCTTTTAATTCTTCCTCCTCCAAAGTTTTTTTTGATTTTTCTCCTAGCTTTTCTAAGGGGGATATGGGGGTGGTATTATTAAAATCAGTATTATTAGTTTCAGTATTATTAATATTAGTATTATTAGAGTCCTCTTTTGAAACTTCTTGAGATTTATTTTCTAAACTTCCTGAAGTTTGTTTTTTAAACTTCTTGAGGTTTGCTTTTGAAACTTCTGTAGTTTTATTATTTTCTGTGTAAATAAAGTTCTTTACATAGAGTAAATTTGGCTTTCCAAGTCCTAACCTCTTTTTTTCTAATAATCCTATCTCTTCAATTTCTTTCATTACTTTGACCGATTTATTTCTCCCCCAATTTAATACTTCCATAATTTCTTCTATGGTATAGATGATGTATACCTTGTTTTCTTCATCTAACCATTTATTCTTAATTGACAAGCTCATTCTATCGAGTAGAATTCCATAAAGAATTTTTGCTTCTACGGATAGTTTTTTAAAATTTAAGTCGGTAAATAAAGTTTTGGGAATCCTAAAAAATGAATATTGTTCTGCTTCATTGCCATAATAATATTCAAATTTAACTATTTCTTTCATCATAACCCCCTTTCTTTTCATATAAAAAGAGATAGCTTTGATTTTGCTATCTCTTTTTCATCATTTTAATCTATTTATTTTTATATTTAAATTACTTTTATTCTTTCATTCACCCCTTCTATCACTTCTATAATAAAATATCCTAGCACTGATAAACCATAAGGACTAAAAAGATATGCTATTATAATTGCCTCTATAGCAAGTGCTTTTTCTCCATGATAAACAGACCCTAAAAATCCCATAATAGCGATAAATGAAATCAGTTTGAAAAATATTGTGCTGAGACCTAATACAAACGTTAAAAATAGAGTGATGATACTTAACGCTATACTAATAGGAAACAATATGATTTTGAAAAAAAATCTAAATATTATCATATTCTCTTCAAGCCTTATTACTTATGTTTTCTTTTCTTTTTTGTTAATTTAATAAAAAAGATGACAGACTTAATCCTAAATCATCTTGTTTAAAAGTTGTGTGGAAGCCTTTAAA
>JBQDYR010000197.1:0-2797 GCA_052105355.1 Anaerococcus sp. | reverse complement strand
GCCTGTTTGAAAATGAAGATGAGTTAATTAAAGTTTGGTCAAATCCTGATACCAGACGAAAATTACTAGAATCACTCAAAGAAAAAGGTTATTCAAGTGATCAATTAAGAGAGCTTAAAAAAGTTATCCATGCAGAAGACAAAGATTTATTCGACGTATTGTCATATATAGCTTATCAAAAAGACATGATTCCAAGAGTAGAAAGAGCAGAAAAAGCTAAAGTAGAACTTAGTACCTACACACCTGAGCAACAAAATTTTTTAAATTTTATTTTAGATCAATATGTGAAATCAGGAGAAAGAGAATTAAATATAGAAAAGCTTAAAGAACTTTTGGTTCTAAAGTATAATTCTATTAGTGATGCTAAAGGTAAGTTAGGAGAAGTGTCAGAAATTAGGAATACATTTATAGATTTTCAATCACATATTTATTCTAAAAATGTGAGTTGAATAAAATAGTGTTAAACTACAAAAGAATATTTATAGAAAAACATCATAAAAAATGGAACTTATTAACGATTTAATAATTTCTCAAACTATTTTTATGATAGCTTTTACACTAATAGCTATCATTATTTCGTTTATTCCTGTTCCTGGACTAAAATATAGTTCATCATACCTATCAAAACTATTGGGTGGAATACTTCTATCTATATTGTTGGCAAATAGGGTGAGTGTTGAAGTTTATGCTGATGTATCAAACATTTACAAGCTTATAATTAGTTTGATAATTATTTTTACTTTTCAATTTGGGGCATTAAAAAGTATAGATTTTGATACAGAAATAGATTCAAAGAATTCAAATAACTACATTTATCTATTTTTAATAATCCCATTAATTACTTTTATATTTTCATTCTTTCTATTTGATTTAAGTGATAATCGAATAAATAATATTTTAAGTAGTATTATTAAATTTTTACAACAAGGTAAATTAAAAGTCATAGCATACTTAATTTCTTATTCAGTATTTATTTATAACTTTATTTTAAGCATATTGGTAGTGTTATTCTATATAAAAAATAAAAACAGAACTTAAAAAATAACAAAAGGTATACAATTCGGTAACATGAAAAAGTTAACTTCCTTAAAATGCTTGAATATAGGTGATTACAGCCCTTGGTTCGAGTCTTTGAGGAGGAGCAAATAAAGCCTGATACGAAAGTATCGGGCTTTTTTGTTTTAAAGAAAAAGGTATGTATTATTTCTATATTATATATTCAGTTTCGCATGATAAATTTTACAGTGGCTCATCTCAAGATTAATGACTAAGATTGAAGAAGCATAACACGTTATCATTTAACACATTTACATTAAAATACCGACCTTGGATTTTAAAAGCAGTTTTTGAAGCAGGTGATACACGATCAGAAGCAGAAGTGATAGAAAGATATGTCAAGAAACAAAAGAGTCGTTGTTTGCTAGAAAAACTTATTGATAAAGATTTTGAAGTGACTGGAAAATTAGTAAACTCAATTAGAGTATCTCTTCTGAGCGATCACGTAAAGCTTTTTCGTATATAGGTATAAATATAAAAACCATCCTCAATTTGTTTTGAAGATGGTTTTTTTGAAATATTTTATGGTGTTTTTTAGAACATAAATCCTAATGAAACTTGGATAACACCATTTTTAATTGATGTTTCTGGATCACCAGCTTCGGTTGGTGAGTCGTCAATATTCATCAAACCTAAATTGTAACGAGCTTCAAAGTTTAAGCCGTTATCTAATTTGTAGCCAAGACCTAGATTTAGTCCAAAATCAATTGATTTTAAAGCGTCTTTGATATCTAAGTCAGAAATTGATTCTGTTTCTACAGTTGTTGATCCTCCAGTAGTAATTGTATAAACTTCATCAAAATCAGCTTTGGCCGATGTTAAAAAACTTATTTGAGGTCCAGCAATGACGCTAAAATTATCTGTAAAAAAATATTTAGCCATAACAGGTAAGTTGATATAGTTTAATTTATAAGTTGCTTCTTCTGAATAAATTTCAGAATAATCGTTAAAAGAATTAGTTTCAGTGTATTCATTTTTTGCACCTTGCATTGAATAAAGCAATTCAGCTTGAAGACTAAGCTTTTCGTTGATCATGTACTCAGCAACACCACCGACATGTAAGCCTACTTTCGTAGAGGCATCATCAACATCACCAGTAAGAGTTGCAAAATTTACCCCAGCTTTTGCTCCAAAATTGATCTGTTGAGCAACAGCAGTTGTAAAGCTCAAAACAGTAAATACAGTAAAAAGTAATAGTTTTTTCATTTGTTGTTTTTTAAGTTGTTAAAATAAAGTCAAAAATAGATTATTTTTTCTATTTGGTTCTGAGGTTTTAAAATAATATGTCCTCAGAAGTATAAATTTTATTTAAATATGAATATGCGATTGGATAAGCATGAAAAAACCATCTCAAATTAATGAGACAGTTTTTAACTTCTCCAAAAGCACCAATCACAGCGCCTTCAAATTCTGGAGCAGTCATTGTTCTTGTTGAATATGAGTTTTTCATAAGTAGCGCGCTGTCAGATCCGCCAAATAAGCCACGAGCTCTAACTATTTGTGCCAATTATACTAATCCTGCTAATTCTTCAGCTGTTGTAATCTAGAAGTTGTCAGAGCTTGCATCGTGCCATGTCACGTCAGAGGAATCTATTTATTCTGTTGTTAGGTAAGTTTAAGCGTAAATTGTAGATGTTGCTGTCACACAAATAAATAATAAAAATTGTAATGTTTTAATCATGATTTAATGTTTTGAAAAGTTTGCGTCAATTTAATCAATCCTTTGGTTTTTATTAAGGTT
>JBQDYR010000196.1:0-2814 GCA_052105355.1 Anaerococcus sp. | reverse complement strand
GATATTCTATCGGGTATCAAGTCATGGCTAAATAATCAACTAGCAATTCGGGTAAAGTATGTATTAATCTACCCAAATCTTTTTATCTACAAATAATTGTTAGTTGAACAAGTATAGTGGTGATAATATTTGAAAGTATTAGATTTACTTAAATTGGTAAAAACCCACCCCCCAGGTTATACTGAACTATTAATCAAACACTCCTCATTCTGACAAAATGGGTTAATTCCAAATCAGAAAGAACGATACTATTTTAAAAATAAATTTCTTTTTTATATCTGTTTATTTTCTATTAGTCCAAGCCTTGCCTCAAGTGTACTCATCAACTCTGCTTGTTTATCTGATTTAGCTTCCAATTCTTGTAATTTTTTAAGTTTGTCTATAGTATTTTCTCCTATTTAAAATTCAATCCAGTTTTAAGTAAATTTTCTTCTGCCATAACCTTACATATCTCGTTAATAGCCTTCTCAGCTTTGATGTGAGCGTCCTCTAAGCTATCTAATTGATATTTATATGAAAATATCTGTAATCGTCATTAGATAGCCCTGTGAGCATCTCTTGAACGTTACATTAAATCTGTCAAGTTGTCTTTCAGGTCTCTCTCGAACTGTGGTTTTATACATAATATTCTCTCCTTTATTATTAAAATTCATTGACCAACCAACAAATCAAATAATTGATTATCTATCTTGAACCACTCCAAGCCTTTAACTGATTTCCATTCCAGATTGTTGTATTTGCCATTTTGTATTCTCCTAATTTCTATTTCCTATTAATATTGTTTGTTTCCTCTTATAAAAATCTACTAATATCATTACCCAATTTCTTACGTTTCTTTTTATGTACTTCATCTTCTTCGCCATATTGATATCGAATAATATCGTTAATTTCTTCTTGTGAAAGTTCTCTCTCATTATTTTGTTTGAGGGCAGATTCTCTGTTTAATTTATTAAGGTATCTGTTTTTCCATTGTGGATTGGCAAGTTTAATTTTTCCTTTTTCTGTAAGATATCCATCTTTTGTTGTCATAAGAATATTATAATTTTCTAAAGACATTGGATATTTAAAGTCTGTAAGTTCTTTTACCTGTTCAATAGTTCTAACTCTAGGGTCAGTTATTTTTTTAAGAATTTTATGGTGTATAGTTCTTCCAAAAAATTCATTTTGCATATCATTTATTTTTTTATCTGTAATTGCATTTCTTTTCTTTACCTTTGGTTTTAATGAAAGTTCTTCCTCTTCAAAATTATCAAAATCATCTTCAACAAGTTCAGGTTCTTGTTCTTTAACAACTGACTTAGATGATTGAGCTTTGTATGTAGGTTTCAAAGAAACTTCTTTAACATCTTCAACAGAATCAAAAGTTAAATAAGAGTTTGTTTCTCGTCTGTTAGTGTCTAAGTCAAAGCCATTAGAAACTCTAACAATAACTTCTGAATTATCTATAACGGTGAACGCATTTCTACTTGTCATTCCAAGAACCAAACTCCATTCCTCATAACAGATTCTATATTGGTGAGTTTTCATTGTTCTGTATTCTGCATAAGAATAAAGAGTAAAATCTTTATTTTCTAACAAATTATCAATCACACTGTATTTAATCTTTGTAAATCCGCTAAACTTAACATTATTTTCTTTCCAGTCAACTGAAATTGTATGTTCTTCTTGACTGTCTATATTGTTAATTTGAACTGTGAACACACCCTGAGTTGATTCAAAGTTAATGTATTCTTTCTCTTTAAGACCATTCAAAGCTGTTACAACCTTCTTATTTGAATATTTACCTTTAGACCAACCTAAATCTGATACCAATAAAGGAATCATTGTCCTTGTCATTCTGTTATCTTTATTTAAAAGACCAACTGTTTGTGTATATTGCAAGATTGCATATACAAGTTTCTCATCATTATTTGTGTCTGCAAACATCTTATTTGGAATTTGTACAAAATTTTCATTTTTCATAATCGCTTAACCTAATTCTTTCTATTTTTTATAATTTGTAAGAGCTTTGTCTAACTCTTCTGTTTTAACATAGACCCAAAATTCTTTCATTGTCTTTGGATGTAATGCACTAAATTCTGAATCAATACCACATTCAAAATAAAGATATTGTTTTAATTTTTTGTTGTAACAGAAAAATAATTTTTCTTTTAAATTGTTATTCATATTATTTACCTCTTATTATGATTTATTTATTATTGTTTTAGGAAGGTGAATTGGAACGCAAGTTCCAAGAGGGCGCTAGCCCTTAAAACAAAACTTCCGTAGGGAAAATCTAACAAGCGTAGCGCCTAAAATTTTCTTTATTATTTATTCTCTTTTAATTTTCTTCTCTTTATATATTGAAATCTAGTGCCCTTTTAGGGAACAAAATTTCAATAGCCATATGAAATATCTTTCCCTTTTAGGGAACAAAACTTCATTATCCATTTGAAATATAGTTACTAAATAGGGAACAAAATTTCAAATGGAATTGTTTTATTATTCCTCACCAACGAATGCAAGAAACTCTTCAACTGAGTTCTTGTAAACAGCAATCACTTCTCCACGGTAGTCAATTACTTTAAATGGATTTATAAATCTATTGCTTTGTTTTTCTCTACTTTCTTTTGACCAAGTCATTTGTTTACCTTCTGTCTTTTTTATAGAAGAAAAAAAACGTAAATAACCCAAAAATTCATTTTCATGAAATCAACTAAGTAATGGCTGGACTTCTAAAAATGTTTTATTTTATGTTTATTTACGTTTAGTTTTATGTTAATGTTTATGTTTATGTTTATGTTTATGTTTATGTTTATGTTTATGTTTATGTTT
>JBQDYR010000195.1:0-2849 GCA_052105355.1 Anaerococcus sp. | reverse complement strand
TAAAATTTCTTCTGTAGTAAAAATAGATATTCTATTTATAATAGAACTTATATCTTTTTCAAAACTTATTTCTTTTTTTAAAAACTCTTTTTCTAACACTTTATCAAGGCTATTCATGACATTTCCTCCTACAAATTTTAAAATATATCTTATTTTTTAAAATTTTTCTTATCTACCAATTTAATTTTTTCCCAATATTCATATATATCTGATGATAATGTTTTTTTCCTTTTTTCTAAATAATTTATCCAGTTATTATAACTTGTAATTTCTTTATCTAAACTGGCGTTATACTCTTGATTATAGAATAAGTTATATAAATATATAAATTCATCTTCTATAATTCTCCATGATATACCATCTACAAAAAGATGATGTATTACCCAAAAAATATTAATTCCATCTTTTTCAGAGTAATTGATTACAATTCTAGATGTATATCCTTTTTCCATATCTAGCAATGATTCATTGTAAATTTTGATTTTTTCCCATTCTTTATTTTCCAATTTTAAATCATCTATATTGTATACTTCGATAATATTTTTAACATCTACTTTATTCGCTTTCTTTATTATATCCTTATTTTTAAATTCAAATAATACATTTAATTCTGGGTGATTTATATATATCTTTTCAAAAATTAAATATAATTTTTCTATATTAATTTTTTCTTTAATATTAAATTCTATAGACTGATTCCAATGATTTTTATCTTTAAAATTCTGTGTAAAGAACCAATCTTGTATTGGAGTTAATTCTTTTTCATTGCTCAATTCTAATATATTTTCTTCAACTTCATTTGCATTTTTTGCGTTAATTAAAATATCTCTAATATTCTGGTATTCGAAGATATCCTTAGTTTTAAAATACATTCCTTCTTTTCTTGCTCGAGATACTATCTGCATACATAATATGGAATCTCCTCCAAGCTCAAAAAAATTATCTAAAACACTTATTTTTTCTCGTTTTAAAACTTCTCTCCAGATTCTAAGTAATTTTTTCTCTTGTAAACTTTCTTCTGTATAGGTTTTAAAACAATTACTATTTTCATTTTCCCCATCTCTAACTTCATCTAATTTTGGAAGTGAGTTCTTGTCTACTTTCCCATTGCTGTTTAGTGGTAATTTTTCCATCTTAACGATGTAATTAGGTATCATAAACATAGGTAAAAGGTTTCTTAACTCATCCCTCACTACTAAACTTTTAATTTCTCCAGTATAAAATAAAACTAATGTTTTTTTCCCATTTTCCTCATAAACTTTTAAAACTGAATCATCAATTCCTAATATTTTTTGACAATTATTTTCTATTTCACCAAGTTCAACTCTATAACCCCTTATTTTATATTGTTCATCTTTTCTTCCAATAAACTCTATACATAAATCTTGATTAAATTTGACATAGTCACCTGTTTTGTAAAGTTTTGAATTACTTATTGATGGTTGAAATAAAAATTTTTGATTACTAAGTTCCTGATTGTTTAAATATCCTTCTGTTACTCCATTTCCTCCTATATATAATTCTCCTTTTGCTCCAATAGGTAAATATTTTTGTTTTTCATTTAATATATAAATTTCTGTACCATTTATTGGTTTCCCAATTGGAATATTATCGTAACTTTTATCTTTTATTTTATAGGTAGTTGCAAAGGTTGTAGTTTCTGTTGGCCCATATCCATTTATTATTTGTACATTATTTAGTTTTTCTTGTGCTTTTCTTATGTGTTTTGAAGATAATTTTTCTCCTCCTACAATAAGATATTTTAAATTTTTAAATACATCTATTCCATTATTATCTACAAATAAATTAAATAATCCTGATGTCAACCAAGTAATATTTACATTGTCATTAGTTATAGATTTTTCCCAATTATTAATATCAGTTACATCATCATTTATTACTGATATAGTTAGCCCATTTATAAGTGGCATCCATATTTCAAATGTTGATGCATCAAATGATATTGATGATGCATGGCTAAATACATCACATTCATCTATATTTATAAAATCTCCAAATTTACATAAAGAAATAACATTTTTGTGAGTCACTTTTACTGCTTTTGGTGTTCCTTGACTACCTGATGTATATACATAATGTGAAATTTTTTGATCTTTCCTTTTATTTGAATCAATGAAATAGCTGTTGTTATTATCACAAAAATCAATATTTATAATCTCCAAATCTATATCTTCACATTTAAAATCAAAATCAGATAGTATAAGATTTGAATTAGAGTCTTTTAAAATAAATTTTTTCCTATCCATTGGATAATTATGGTCTATGTTTACATAAATTGAGCCTATAATCGAGCAAGCTATCATAGAAATGATATTATTGACTTTATTTTTAGATATTATAGCTATTACTTTTGGAACCTGTCCATTTTTCAAAATTTTATACGCTAATTTATTTGATAATTCAATCAATTCATAATATGTGTATTTATCATCCCCAGATACCAGAGCTATTTTATTAGGATTTTTTTGAGAATTTTCCTCAATATATTGTTCTATTCTAGCATTCTCATATAAATTAATTCTATTATTTATACTATTTTGTATTAATTTTTCACTTTCATTTATGCACTCTATTCCAAATATAGGAATATTGTTGTCCTGAATTACTATATTTGCCCAATTTATTATACTATTCATATACTTTTCTATAGAACTTTTGTTGAAAATTTTTTTTGAATATTCACATATTAATTTATATTCACCATCTTCAATTTTTAAATTTAATAGCAAATCAAATTTTGAAGTGTTGTTAAATAATTCTTTTTCTTTAACTACACATCCTTTTAAGATCATATTTTCTTTTGATGCATTTTGATAAGAAAATACTAT
>JBQDYR010000194.1:0-2916 GCA_052105355.1 Anaerococcus sp. | reverse complement strand
TAGTACAGTATCCAGAGGGACATTGGGGGTTTCCAAAGGGGTATAAAGAGACCGAAGATAAGTCACTTGTCGATACAGCAAAAAGAGAATTGAAAGAAGAAATTGACATATCACCAAATTTCTTTTTGGATACTAATAGGTATCAATTTAATGAAAGTTATGGGAAAAAGAAAATTATATATTTTATAGCTTTTACTATTAATAGTAATATTAATCTATGTAACGGCTTAAACTCATATAAATGGGTTGATATTGAAGATTTGGATAAATTTCCTGGCTTTTTATCTAAACAAATAGTCAGAAAATTGGTAGAACTAAAATTGGATGATATTACTATTGTTAAGAAAGTAAATTTGAAAGATAATATTACTAAAACTAATGAAAAAGTGGATATACCACCGTCAAAACATGCTTACTCTAGGTTAGTCCCTTTAGAATTGATTAATGATAATATCAAAATAGAAAACATTCCTAATACAATAGATTCATATTATTTGAATTTTACTAAATAGAGTGAACAAGCATTGTTCAAATGAGTGTTTTTTTATTGATGATGATGAGATTTCGAATTGCTGGTCAATGGTTAATATCTTACCAGCTGTAGTTTGGAAGGTAGGAAAAGTTTATTTACCCGGAAAACCTAGTGGTTGCAGTATTGGGAAACGGCCAATGAATCTTTATTTGAAAATTATGAAAGATTTTGGGTTTGAAATTACTGAAAATAATGGAGGATTTTATTTGGAAAAAGGTAATGCAGGAATAAGTGAAATTACTTTACCATTTCCTTCATTTACAGGAACATCTATAGCAATTTACTTGGCAATGTTATCAAATAATGAAATAAATATTAACAATGTTTCAATTGAACCAGAGATAATATATTTAATTTCTGTTATAAAAAATCTTGGCTACAAAATTATATTTGATAAAATTGCAAGAGTTATCAAATTTAAAGGAAAGACTGAAAATAATGGAGTTTTATCTGTCAGAGTGCCATTTGATAGAAATGTTTTAGTTACTAGAATGGTATCAGATCTAGTAAGTTATGGAAAATTTGAATGGCTTAACGAGGAGCAACACTATTTGGAGGAATTGTTACTATTTTTGAAAAAATGTGGCTTTGAAATTTATTCAGATGATTATCGGATAAAAATTGTAGCACTAGATAAAGTAGTAGACCAAGAGCGTGTGGTTTTAAATTGTGGCCATTTCCCTAAAATTTGCTCAGATTGGCAACCATTACTTGTTATTTTATTATGTCATTATTTGATTCCGTTCGAACTTTCAGATGATGTTTTTGAAAATAGATTTCAAATTTTTTCACAACTAGTGTATTTAAATAATAATATTGTTTTAAATAAGAAATCTTCAAATAAGATTGTAATTGATTATTGCGATACCACAGAAAAAATTACAACCAGCTCTAATTTAGAGTTTAAATTATTAAATATCAGAGATGCTGCCGCAATTTTAATCGCAAGTCATCAAAGTAAATTAAATATAGAATTTAGTAATTTGTTGCAGCTTTTTAGAGGTTATGAGACTCTTGAGAATGTATTAGGTGAAAAAGTAGAATTATATAGCTATGAAAAACAATGATATTATAGAATTTATAAGAACAAAAATTTCTAGAGAATTCAATTTGGAAGATGAACTAGATGGTATAAGTATTCACATTGTCGGATCATTAGCAATTAAAATAAGATTAGGGCGGAGTCTAGAAAATTACTTTAATGGTGAAAGTGATATAGACTGTATTGTGGTAGTTCTTGAAAATGGAATAATAACACAAAATAGCAAAATTTTTGAAAGAAAAGTGCTAGACACTTTCTTAAATAATCAAGTAGATGTGATTAACTATTCTATTGTATATGGTAAAAAAAGAAACAGTATCAATATCAAATTTATCAAAAAAGAAAATTTATACAAGCTTACTGACATTAGAGAAGTAAACTTTAAAAGTATGAGAAAAGATTCTTTAGTAAGACATAAACCAGTTACCAAATTTTATGGAGAAGAAAGTGAGATTGAGTTTGAGTTTGAGTATTTAGAAAAGCAGGCTGGAGAATTATATATGATTGAATATCATTTTTTTACATTTTCAAATAATATTTTCTTCTTGTGTGATATACACTCAATGTTATTATTTAGCTTAAATATAAGTAATAAAAATTATAAAGATCTTCCGGAAATATTCTTCCTTAAGATGGAATTATATTCCATCTTAAAGAAAAAAGATGATCTATATTATTTTTCGATGTTTAAAAATTTTCATCATATAGTAAAATCTCCTAAAGAGCTTTCAAAGTTGGTTCCGAAGTTAAGTATTTTTTTAATTGATAAAGATGAATCAATAGATTTACTCACATATTTCGAAATTAGAAAATTAACTAGAGATGCATCTCTAGACCCCATCATTATTAATTGCGGAGTAAGAGAGCCACACGATTTTATAAGAACTGATTTTTTAAATTTTAAGATTTATACTGCTCTCGAAATTTTAGAGAATTTTTCATGGATAAAAACCATACAAGATTCAAAAATCTATTTAGAAGCTAATGAAAATGATAATCTGTACTCTGTAATTGAATTATTTAGTTTATTTGAAGAATTTTCGAATAAACTAAATAATATTTTTGCATCAAAAAAAATTTGTAGCGATAAAAATATGAGTAGATTCGAAGATTATTATGATAAGAAATTATTTTTTCAAATGGATAGCAAAGTATCTTCTAATTTAAACTTTTTAGGCGGTTTGGAAGATTGCTTCTACAAATTGGTCAAACTTAACGATACAGAATTAATTAAAATGAGTGATGAGTTTTTTTCTGAAAAAACTAAAAAAATTGAGAATATTATTCAAAATGAAAGTTCTATAATGAAGTTAGCCACCTCGCCTTGCTTAAAAATATTTGT
>JBQDYR010000193.1:0-2918 GCA_052105355.1 Anaerococcus sp. | reverse complement strand
TGATAATTTTCATTTTATTAGGCGAAAATATTCTCATATATCAAGTAAAGTGACACATTTGGTTTTTCATTAAGAGTTTTTGTGTCAAAAACGATCGTTTTTGACTAGGTATAAAGTAATTAAAAAATTCACTGTTTATCTATCTTTTAATTATTATTAGAAAGTTGCAATATTTAAATGATAAAATTACTGTAAAAGTAAATAAACAAAGGAGATATTATAATGAAAATACTGACCTTTTTATCTACTTTATTTTTAATTATTGTCTTAGCAGGTTGCAATACAGACACCCAACAGCAAGATAATAAAAAAAATACCGAAGATAAAATCACTAAAAATACACAAGAAAATGACAAAAATTCTTCAATAGAAAGCTCTAAAGAAAAAAAGGAAAATAAAAATAAAGAGAAGAATAAAAACACCCTAAAAGAAAATACTGAAGAAAGGACAGTAGATAATAATAATGAAAAAGAGGAATCTTCAACAGAAAGCACTGAAGAAAAAAAGCATGAAAACAGGAATAAAAATAATTTATCAAACTATACATCTAAGCAAATTGAATATGCTAGAGTTTGGTATCAAATAGCAAACACAAATAACATAAAACACCTTTCAATAGATACATTACCCAAAGGCAGTAAAATATTTCCTAGTAGCAAAGGAAGTGCAAAATTCCCCAAAAATGTTATTAGATTAACTGGTGGAGATTATACTACGAAAGATATCATATATAGTAGTAATGGAGACGGTACCATCAATTATTATAGCTTAAGTCATTTTAAAATATCAGGTAAAATAGGTAAATCTAAATCTAAAGACCAAAGACTAGAACGTAATTATCAAAATAGCGTTAAAACTATTAAAATTAAACCTTATAATAATAAGGAAATAATTAATTTAATAGAAAAAGAACAGTATATGGGAAACATAAGACAATAAAAAGTAGGAAAGTTTGAACTTTCCTACTTTTTAATTTAATTAAAACGCTTTTTTCTTATAATTGAACCAATAACTAAAATCAAACCAATTGCACCAAAGCTTAATCCTAAAATAGCATTATTATCTGAAACTTCTCCAGTTTCAGGTAAAATTTCTTGTTGATTGCTATTCATATTATTTTTTTGATTACTAGAATTAGTTACTTGACTATTAGTATTACTATTATCATCTTCTAAACCTAAATACTGATTAAAAATTTTTGATGCTCTCTCATTATATTTATATTGAGATATCTGATTATTTTGTTTTAATTCATTTAAATCATAAATTTTTTGTTTAGAACTTTCATCTAACAGTTCAATTGGCATTGTATCAGTGTTAGGTCCTTTATTAAAATCGTATTTACCTTGAGCATTCTTAAATGATTTTTGTTGGCTTTGCATCTCTTGGTTTGATGTATTGCTATTTTCAGCTGCTTCGGCTTGTAAAGGAGCAAACACGACTAAACTAGTTAACGTTACCGTACTTATTGCTAAAGATATTTTTTTTAACATTTTTTTCCTCCTGAAATTAATATATTAAATTTTTCCCGTCATATAAATTTATAAACTTATATTTTATTTAATCCGCGACTTTCTAAAAACGCTCTTGGATCTTCAGCAGCATTATTAGAAATTTCTCCTACCATTCTTTGAAAATGAAGATGTGGTCCTGTTACAGCAGGGCCTCCTGTAGCTCCTGAATAAGCTATTACATCTCCCACTTTTATTTTTTCATTGGG
Organism: Anaerococcus sp.; assembly: GCA_052105355.1. Taxonomy (GTDB): domain Bacteria; phylum Bacillota; class Clostridia; order Tissierellales; family Peptoniphilaceae; genus Anaerococcus. The sequence goes on along the minus strand of JBQDYR010000193.1, from coordinate 1,198 downwards.
TTTAACATTGAAACTGCTCAAATGCATGTACCATTGGTAATGCTTTCCATCATCTTCCTCAATAGTTATAGTATTACCCCCACCACCTGGGTTCCATTGTGTTTTTAATACTGTACCACTTGTTATAGCTCTTACAGCTGTACCTGATGGTGTGGCAAAATCCATTCCATAATGCATATTATTATTTATATTTGCTGAATAATAGCCATATCCTGCTGTGATTTCATATTTATTTAACCATGGTTTTCAATTTATAATAACAACTGATATGTATAACTTTAATCGGAAGGGAATAATGAAAAAATGGCTTTGTTTCCAGCTAGTTTGTTTATGTTAATATTAGGTAATCTTTTTTATCAATCGCCTCCAAATGAAAGGAACCATCTTTGGGGATTCCGAACAAAGAAAGCAATGAAGAATGATGAAAATTGGCATAAAGCTCAATTAGAATTTGGTAGATATTCAAAGAAATTTTTTCTTATACCTCACTTTTTTCTATAACTTTTCTTACACTTGATATCCTATCCTTAGTTTTAACGAGAGATACATTATTAACTATATCGCTGTTAATACAAACTTGTATATTAATTGTATTGTTTATATATATATTTAGAGTTGTGAATGGAAAGTTGTCTTGAATTAAATTTTAGTAGCGATAATTCATTTTACATACAGTTTCACTACCTATAAGGACTTAATTATGTTAACTAAACAAAAAGCCCGAAACACTGTTAGATCAGTGTTTTTGGCTTTTATGGATTGTGAACTTTTATACACACTTTATACATTGTCGGTTTAACACGTTTTCATGTGTTTTCATACATCTTACTTTTGTATTTTTATTCAGTGAATCATTAGCGAAATTTAAGCGTTGTATTATATTTTTAAGCTACTTCTTATACTTGTAATAGAAAACGATAATAAAAATTTTACTACTTAATAGGTTTTACTTATATAAAATCTGGGTAAAATTTACTAGACCTATTAATGAGTAAGCCAAGTATTGATATGTTGTTAGACATACTCTTTTTTTATACTTCAATAGAAAGTACCTATTACGAGTTTCTTGTGATAGGTGCTTTTTTGTTTATTTCTTACTATTTACCAAATAAATATCTCCAAAGAATATTTTTTTGAGTTTGTGTATTATGAATATCTTTATATTCATGATGTTAAATATATTGACTTTCATTATATT
>JBQDYR010000192.1:0-2939 GCA_052105355.1 Anaerococcus sp. | reverse complement strand
ATAATAAGATCCTTGTTATTTACTAATTATAGTATGGTTATATTGGTGGCTTGATCGCCTTTTTGTCCAGCTTCTACGTCATAAGAAACGCTTTGGCCTTCTTCTAATGATTTATATCCATTACCATTGATTGATGAGAAATGTGCGAACACGTCTTTTCCATCTTCTCCTGTTATAAATCCAAATCCTTTTTCTCCGTTAAACCATTTTACTGTACCTTTATTCATATTGTAAATCCTCCTGTGTGCTTTTGCACTAAATATTGTAATAACTAAACTAATAACAAGATAAATCTACACTATGTATATATAATCTTTTAATTCATTTCTTTACCACTAAATACATTATACACCTTTTTTTAAAAAAGTAAAGTTTTTTGTTAGATTTTATCAAATAATGAATTCATTTAAAACTAATCGTTGAAATTTACATTTTTTTATTCTCTTATATATTATAATATTAATTAAATTCTTCACTTACAAAAATTAAAATGCTTTTAAAAAGTATAACAATCTTTATTTAAAGAATTATAGTTTAAAATTTATATTTGTTACTCTATATAGTTTTTTGTGGAAGTACATATCCGTTTCTATTTCTCTTAGGTGCTTTTGGCATGGTCCATGAGAAATGATCTGTATGAAGTAGTTGGTGAGCCTTATGACTATTTGGATGATCAAAATATTCTTTATAAATGTTTTTAATATCTGGGTTTTCATGTGAGTATCTTATTTCCATATTTTCATCTATAAAATAAAGATTCTTGCCTCTTTCAAATGCCAGTTCTTCTCCATCGTGTATTGGTTGACCTCCTCCTCCAACGCATCCACCTGGACAAGCCATAACTTCTACAAAGTCAAAGTGTTCTTCTCCTTTATTAATCTTATTCATTAATTTTCTTGCGTTAGAAAGACCGTTTACAACACTAATTCTTAAATCTATTCCATCAAGATTGAAATTTGCTTCTACTACTCCTGTATCTTTGGAATCTGCTCTTACTAGTTTAAAAGCATCAGGCTTAGAATTTTCACCTGTTATAGCATAGTGTGCAGTTCTTAAAGCTGCTTCCATTACTCCACCCGTTGCTCCAAATATAACTCCTGCTCCTGTATATTCACCCATTATTTTATCTGCTTTTATATCTTCCAGGTATTCCGGTTTTAAGTGACACTCTCTTAGCATTCTAATAAATTCTCTTGTGGTCAATGATATATCAGTATCTTTACCAGCATACTCCTGATAATAAAGATCCATATTAGCCTCTGATTTTTTTGCTAAGCATGGCATTATAGCTACAGAAACTATATCTTCTGGATTTCTTCCAATTGAGTTTGCAAAATATGTCTTCATAACACTACCAAACATTTGCATAGGAGATTTAGCTGTTGATAATTTGGAAACGAGGTTTGGATATTGACTTTTTATAAATCTAACCCATCCTGGACAACATGAGGTAAACATTGGTTTGTCTTCAAGCTCACCTGACTTAAACCTATCTATAAATTCATATGCTTCTTCCATAATTGTAAGATCTGCAGAAAAGGATGTATCAAAAACATAGTCTGCTCCCATCTTCTTAAGTCCATCATAAATTTTGTTTACTGTGGCATCTTTTCTACTTAATCCACTATCTTCTCCCCAGGCTGTTCTAACAGCTGGTGCAACTTGAACAACAACTACCTTATTTGGATCTGCAACTGCCTTAAAGAATTTTTCTGTATCATCTCTTTCAGTTAAAGCTCCAACAGGACAATGGGTTATACACTGGCCACAAAGGGAACAATCTGAATCTTCTATCTTTCTAGATCCTGATACATTTATATTAGACCTTGATCCTGTTCCTTCTAATTCCCAAACATTTAAACTTTGTATTTTATCACACACTTGAACACATCTCATACACTTTATACATTTAGTAGAATCTCTAATTAATGGAAAGTCTTTATTCCATCTTTGTTTTTTATAGACTTTTTCATATAAGGTATCTGTAATATTTAGGTCATTTGAAAGTTTTTGCAAAGAACAATTTCCACTTCTCACACATGTTGCACACCTAAAATCATGTTGAGAGAGAATCATTTGAACAGTTCTTTTTCTATTCAATCTAACTCTTGAACTATTGGTATGTACAACCATGCCTTCTTCAACAGGATTGTTACAAGCAGTAACGAGCCTTCCTTTTCCCTCAACTTCTACCACACATACCCTACAAGCAGCTATTTCATTTATCTCTTTTAAATAACAAAGTTTTGGGATTTCTATATGAGAAAGTTTTGCCGCTTCCATTATAGTTGTATTATCTTCTACTTCTATACTTTTTCCATTAATAATTAAATTTACCATAACTTCTCACGACCTCCCTTAAATATTCCAAATCCATAATGATCACACCTCAAACACCTACTTGATTCTTGAAAGGCTTCATTTTCATTTAGACATTTTTCTATTTCTTCAAAATCAAATTTTCTTTCATTAGCCAGCCTTTCATGAAGCTCAGATCTACCCATCGGTTGCCTATAAAGATTATCTGCATCAGGAATATCTACATCAACACTAATTTCATGATTATATCCTAAGTATTCATCTATATTTGCTGCAAGTACCTTTCCCGCAGCTATTGCATTTATTACTGTAGAAGGCCCTGATGCACAATCGCCTCCAGAAAATATATTAGGAATACCTGAAAAACCACCATTTGCCATAGAGAAAATTTTTCCTCTTTCGACTGGGATACCAGATTCTTCATAGTGAGCAGTTTCTATATTTTGACCTATAGCAATAATTATCTTGTCACATTCTATAAATATATCATCTTCTCCAGAATCTTTTACACTTGCCCTACCATTTTTAATATTAGAAATCATTTGAGGAGAAAACCAAATTCCTCTTAATTTTCCATTTTCTATTTGAATTTTCTTAGGTGATTTTAAGGTTACTAATTC
>JBQDYR010000191.1:0-2990 GCA_052105355.1 Anaerococcus sp. | reverse complement strand
TCCTAAAAACTCACATCTTGCATTAATATATTTTCTAACAGATTCATCTTTTTTATCCATAGTTCCAGATGAAGTTATGAAAGCAATAATTCCTCCATTCCTAACCTTATCTATTGACTTTGCAAAAAAATAATCGTGGATCAGAAAGTTATTTCTGTTATATTCACGATCGTTAACTTTAAAATCTCCAAAGGGAACATTTCCTATAACTAAATCGAAAAAGTTATTTGAGAAGTTTGTTTCTTCAAAGCCTTTAATTTGAATATTGGCTTCAGGATAAAGTTCTCTTGCTATTCTTCCGCTTAGACTATCTTTTTCTACTCCATAGACTTTAGAATTTCGTATTTCACTTGGCATATTACCAATAAAATTACCGACCCCTGCAGATGGTTCGAGGATATTCCCAGTCATAAATCCCATATCTGTTAGTGTCTTATATATTCCATCCATTACCTCTCTAGGTGTATAAAACGATGTTAAGGTAGACTCTTTAGCATTCAAATACTCTTCATTTGTTAGATTTTCTTTTAAAATATTTCTTGCTTCAAGCCATTGTCCTCCTTTTTCTTCATCAAAGACATCGGCAAGACCTCCCCAACCTAAATAATCAGCTAGATATGCTTGTTCATACTCCCTTGGACTCCTATTTTCATTTTCAAGTCTTTTTAGCATTTTAATAGCTTTGATGTTTTTATCTAGCTTTTCTGATGGTGTTAGGTATTCTGAGTAGATATGATTTTTCAAGTCATAATTTCTAGCAAAACTTAGCTTTTCCTTATTAGGTTCATAACCTAAATTCTTTAAATCTTCTTTACCCCTCAATAAGTTTTCAGCTGCTTCTCTTGGGACATTATACCTATCCATCATTTGGTCAATTTCAGGATTGAACTTATCAATAAAACTTTCTTGCTCTACTTGTCTTTCAATTTGTTTTTCATATTCAGATAATTTGTATATCTCATAATTTCCACTATCTAAAAGGTCATCAATCTTTCTACTTTCTTCAAATGTTTCACCCTTAAATAAGGGAAATTCTTCTCCATTAACTTCTACTTTAGTTCCTGTTTCAATTAAGTTAATTCCATCAAAAGTATTCTCATCTTCTAAAATAAATTCCTTACCAACTTTTACTGCTAGTTTTTCTGATGTTTGACTTAGATTTTCAAAGATTTCTTCAAGGTATGAATCGTTTCTATATGGAATTACTTCCGAACCCCTAATCATACCTCCCATATATTCCATATTATCTCTGATAGTGACAGTTTTAAGTCCTCCACTTAGTTCATCAAAATCTGTAATGGTAAAGTCCTTATCTTTATATCTAACCTGATCACCTATCTTAAATTTAGGTTCTATCTTTTCCTTTACTTCTTCTTGTGAAGCTTTTTCCTCACTTAGTGCAACTTGCTCTTCTAAATATGAAAATTCACGCTCGTTTACTTCTTCACCATCACCAAGGTCAATCCTATAGTGTTCGACAACTTCTCCGTCTACATAGTGGTCAAAATAGAATTTGAAATATCCGATATAATCATCTGTCATTTCTCCAAATTCATTTTCTCCATAAGTTTGATTATGGTCTTTAACATCAATATCCTTTTGTCTTAGGACATTAATTAAGTCTTTAGTTAATATCTGCCCACTATAATCAGGAACTAATTCGTGGTTTTCATTAAATTCTACAATCCAGTAATCTTTTCTATTTTCAGTGTTTTTGCCATCAAAAAAAGAAGCTTCATCAGCTTCCTCTTCTTGGCTTATTTCATTTTCTAAGCTTCCACGTATTCCTTGATTGCCATTCTCTTCACTGTTGCCATCAAGTTGTTCATCTGTCCTTGGTATTCTTCTGAATTCTCTCTCATCATTTTCTCTGTCAATCCTTGGGCTTTCATCATCTTGACTTTCTCTCTCTTGATAAAGTCCACTGCCTGATTCTGAATTTCCTTCAGATGGTTCAAAAGTGTTTTCTCCTCGTACATTTCCTGAAGTTTCTTCCAGTTCTCCATGTCCTCGCTCCCTACTAGGTAAGACAGTCTTAGAACTGCGTATGTTGGATTCGGGAATCTCTCCATAAATTCCAGATCCTTCTCCATCACGTCCAAGGTTTTCTCTTCGATCTTCATTGCTATTTCCTCTGTCGCTTCCATCTGTGAAAACTCGTCCATCTCTACTTCTTGACCTATCATCTCGTCTATATAAATCATCTTTACCTCCTCTATTTTCATTTATATTTTCTATATCTCTATTATAGTCGGCAGCGGCCCTTTCTGTCAGCAGCCTAGCACGATCCATTTCCTTAGATTTTTCTATTGTTCTATCTATAATATCTTCACTAACCCTTGATATTACAAGACCTATCTGTTCTAAAGAAATTGTATTAATCCTCAAAAAATTATTTTTTAAATTTTCCATATCCATAGGATAGACTGTATTAAACCTATTAGCTACCGCATAGGATATTGAGTCTCTCATAAACTTTTCAAAACTAAGTCTATCCTCTATATCTATCCTTAAATCAGCAAGAGCTAAATTAATGTATTCAACTCCATAAATTCGACTTAAAGAAAATATATTTTCATTAAGTGAATCACTAGCTTCAAATGAAGAATTATTTATTATTTCTTTTAAAGCCTCGTTATGATTTTCGTGATCAAACTGCCATAAGCTAACCTCATTGATATTCCTATCCATTGATGTGGTCTGACTAATATCGAAAATATATGACACTCTTTGATTTATATCACTTCCAACTAAAATTGGAATACCCTTTTGACCTCTCATAACAACTCGACCAAAATATTTTTTCCACATATCAAAAGTCGCACAAGCTCTAGCTTCAGGTTCTTTGTTATATATACTTAATTGGCTGGAAAAATCATATTTCTGATTATTGCCTATAACTTTTAAGAGCTTTAAATATTCTTTTTCATCTTGTAACACTTCATACTTTATTGCTTCTTGTATATTCTTAAAATCATTTACTTGCATTT
>JBQDYR010000190.1:0-3028 GCA_052105355.1 Anaerococcus sp. | reverse complement strand
TTGTCTTTTCATCATGAAGAACATATAAGCCTGATTCATGTTTTGGAACTTCTTTTGTAAAGGGTGCGTAAACATATTTTGAATTTGCAAACCATAGCAAAGTATAAGCTAAAGCTAAAACCAATATTCCTGTTACTACTTTTTTTAAATTCTTTTTCATAAATTAACCACCCTATCTCCTAGATCCTTTATATAATCATCATGAGTCACCAAGCAAACTGTCTTTCCCATTTTTTGATATTCTTTTAAAATAGAAATTACCATATTGGCATTTTCCCTATCTAATGATCCTGTTGGTTCATCTGCTAATATTAGCTTGCACTTTTTTATTAAAAGTCTTGCTAAGGCAACTCTTTGCTGTTCTCCTCCAGAAAGTGTATAGACTTTTTGATTCTTCTTGTCAGAAAGTCCTACCATTTCCAGAGCTTCCTCTATACTTATATCTGTTCTGCATCTTTTTTTGACAAGCTTAAGATTTTCATAAACTGTTTCTCTTTCAATTAGGGCAAAGTTTTGAAAAAGAAATCCCACAGTATATCTAAAATAATCGAGTAGATTTTTTTCTTTAGTTATATCTTGATTGTCAACAAGGACTTCTCCAGAATCTACTTTTTCAATTCCTCCTATAATATTTAAAAGCGTCGTTTTTCCCTACAATGTCAAGCAATTGTTACATAAAATTAGACGATATTTCTATCGCCTAATTTATATACAAAACTTTTATTTTAACTTTTTTATACGTTCACTTTCTGTTAGAATCCTCATTTGTTCAATAGCAATTGCATTTAATTTTTCTATCCTTTCAGTTGCATCCATTCCCTCATTTATAAAAACAGCATTTAAGTTCTCAAGATTTGATAAACACACTAATTGTGATATATCAGCATAGTCTCTCATATTTCCTTTTAACTCCGGATTATTTTCACGCCATTCTTTTGCTGTCATTCCAAACAAAGCTACATTTAATATATCTGCTTCACTTGCATAGATATAGTTTATTCTTTCCTTTGATAATTTCTCAGGGACAAGTTTATTCTTAATTGCATCTGTATGAATTTTGTAATTTATCTTAGCTAAATTCCTCTTGATATCCCAACCTAATTGTTTTTGCTCTTCTTCCTTTAAGCGCTCAAACTCTTTAATAAGATAGAGCTTAAAATAAGGTGATACCCATGACGCAAATTCAAAAGCTATGTCTTTATGTGCATATGTTCCACCATATCTTCCTGCTTTGGCAACAATTCCGATAGAATTCGTCTTATTAACCCATTGTTTAACCGATAAAATAAAACGATTAAAACCTGCTTCATTTTTAATTCCCTCGAATTCGGTGGAATTAAAATTCGCATTATACATTTCTTCCCATATTCCTAAAAATTCAATTGTATTTTTATTCCTTAGCCATTTTTCTATCAGTGCCACACCATTTTCAACATTTCTAACCATGTCGGTTAAAGAAATATAATCTCTATTATCTATGGCAATAATGCTAATTTCTGATCCTTCCACATTTATTTTAGACACAAAAATCACCTCACAATATCTCTTTTTAACTATAATTATATCATTTTTTTGTTTGTTCCTAAATATTTACCCTATCGTCTCATAATAAACAGTACTATTTATTTTCTCGAATTTTCTCGTCATTATTTTCATTTTGGCGTATTAAAATTAAAGTTGGCGAGATTATGAGTTACTTTTAATGCTATTCATCTATTTTTCTACAATTTCTATTTCTCCACTTCTTGATACAAATATTTTATCAATAGAACTATCTACATAGGATTTCAATAAATTATTCTTATCTAAGGAATTACCATCAAATTCTTTCTTCAAATCAATCTTCTCTGATTTTAATTCTTTCAACCTACTCTCCAGTAATACCTTTTTATCATGGATAAAAGTTTTTTCCTTTAAATAGTCATCTTTTGAAATATTTTTCTTTTTATAGTTTTCATAGATGATTTGTAAATTACTGTTTAATATGGATATTTCCTTTAGAATCTTGTCTTTCACATTCTTGTGTTCTATGACTTTCTCTTCATTTAATGTGTTTTGTATCTTAAAATCTTTTAATTTGGGTTTTATAAGTTCAATAATATCTTTCTCTTTGATATTGTTTGGTGTTTTCTCAGCTTTACATAAATTACAATAATAACTTTTATACTTGTATATTTTATCAGAATTCTTCTTTTGTCTACTGTCACATCGAAAACTCATATGTCTACCACATTCTTTACAAAAAATCTTATCAGAAAAAATAGAACGATTTTTATTTCCTGTATATCCCCCAAAACTTCTTTTTTCTTTTATTTTCTTAACCTTATCAAACACTTCTCTGGAAATAATAGCTTCATGGGTATTTGGAAGTATTTTCCACTCCTCTTCAGGAAGTAAAATTCTTTTTCTTCCACCTATTTTTGTTTCTTTGAATTTATTATATACATAATCTCCTGTATATAGTTCGTTCCTTGTAATCTGTGAGATAGCTGCATTTGTCCAAACTCTTTTCTTTACCTCACTTCCAGTAATTAAATTTCCAGTATAATCAGAAAGTTTCAGTTCTTCTTTTCGTTCAGAGCGTGTAATATAACCTTTTTCATTAAATATATTAGCCACTTGAATACAGGAATATCCTTTTATCAATAAATCAAAAGCTTCTTTAACTATAAAAGCTGTTTTTTCATCAATGATGATGCTATGTTTATCTTTAGGATCTTTAATATATCCAAAAGGTGCTGCCCAATTTATATTTTTCCCCTGCGATTTAATTTGCCTAATAGAACTTCTTACCTTTTCAGATAATTCCTTACTGAATAAATCATAATACAATGTCTTAAACTGTGTATCCATATCTAATCCATTTCCATTTTCGTTTATTGAATCATAACAATCATTGATAGCTATAAATCGTATTTTTAAAAATGGAAATATATTGCTCAAATAATCTCCAAGTAAGATATAATCTCTTGAAAACCTAGACATATCTTTTACAATTATAGTTCCTACTTTACCACTCTTTATATCC
>JBQDYR010000189.1:0-3036 GCA_052105355.1 Anaerococcus sp. | reverse complement strand
ATTCAGATGGGACGATGCATGAACTATTTATGTATTTAAACAGTGAATTAGGAATTGATATTTTTATTGTAGGAGATGTAAAACAGGCTATATATTTATGGCGAGGTGCAAAAGAGGATATTTTTGAAAAAATACCGACGAATATTGAGCAAAAAGAATTGTGGCATAATTTTAGATCTCACTTTGAAATTGTTAATTATGCTGCTGTGATACATGAACCTAAAGCAATATACTCTATATCAGGGCAGACAAGCGGTCGAGTGAAGATTGTTGATTTAGAAATACACAGATTAGGAGAATTATTGAATTCGTCATTAGTAGACTTAAATAGGGAAATTACGATTATTATCAGAACAAATCAAGAAGCTCAAAAATTAAAAGATGAACTTCTAGATAATTATGATTTGAATTTTGAATTTATTCCAAGTACACCATTGGATCAGAATCAGAGTGAAAATACATTTATTTTGAGATTGATAGCTAAAAAATTTTATGATAGAAATTTTTCAATGTTTGATTTTGCTGAAGAATGTGGATTAGAAATAAGAAAAAACAAAATAGAGGAACTCAATAGGACATTTAATGAGCTAATAAATTTATTTAACCTTTCTATGAATGAAGAATTTAACTTAGATCTATTTAATAAAATTATTCAAGATGTAAGTATTCAAATAGAAATATCATTTTCTGAAAGTGAGCTTATGTGGTTAAAGGAAACACTATCAAATCACACTTTTCGTGATGCATTTGTGCCTTCGAAAAATAAACATAAGATTATGACAATTTTTTCTGCCAAAGGTTTAGAGTTTGAACAAGTTATCGGATTTGGGAAAGATTATAATTTAAAGGATACGAATCAAAGAAACAATCATTATGTTCTAGTGACAAGGGCAAAAGACAAGTTAATTTTAATTAATGAAATTAATGGAATTAATGGAATGAATTATTTAGAGCAAGTTGATGAAAAGATAAGTAAAAATAGTAAATCGACTTCAGATTTCTTTTATCAGCATAGTTATTTTTAATAATGCCTATACAACTAAGGTTCTGAATTATCAAGGAGGTTTAATAATTCTGAATTATAGAAATTTGTAATGTATCCTATTTTAAAAGCGGTTTCCGATGTCTTTGACGATTACTGGATTGAGAAGTTTAGGATATTATTTATAAAATACAAATCCCTATAACTAATGTATAGGTTTTCTCAATGCTGATGAATGGACAGGTGAAGGCGGAGTAGAAGAAACTATCAAGAGGAGGTTTTATGGAAGAGAAAGAGATTTTAAAACTTCTCAGAGTAAGAAAAAAACATTTAAATAAAAAAGTTTCTGAAGAGAAATTAAAAATTAGATACTGTAGAAACGTCTCTTCAACAAAAAATGAATTAAACTATTTTGTTGTAAATAATAATATCGCAGAGATTAGTTTTCCAAGAGAAAGGGAAGAAGATACAGGATATATTTTAGAACACTCAATAGATTATAAAAAAAGACCGGTTGGGGCAAGATATTTTATCAAACAAGGTGATGGAGATTATCAGAGAAGTGACAGTGTTACTCCTTCATATTGGAATAGATTAAAAAAACTACTGATTATGATAAAATTTTTCGTAGGGGGCATCTTATAGCCTCAACATTTGGTGGAGATAAGAAAATGTCTAATACTAGTAATCGAGGGAAATTGTCTCAGTTTATTCAGACAAAGTGGAGTAATGAAAATGATAATGGGAGAAATCCATACTGTCAATGGCATTTTGAAGATATAATCAAAGAAACTGTAACGAAATGTTCAGTATGTATGGATTCTCGTCCCATTTATCGAAACAATGTTGATGTAATTCCGATTGGAGTTCACTTGCAAGCAGTGACGAAAGAAAAATCTTTATTCAACGTCTTCCTTCCGAATATCGATCCTAATATTGTAATTGATTATAAAAAATGTACTTTTAAACCGAAAAAGTAATTGTTTTAAGTAAAAGCCGGCCAAATCACCTTTTGGCTGGTTTTTATATCATGTAAAGGAATTTATGAAGCTTATCTATACAAATAAAACTGTTGAGAAACAGTGCACTGAGCTGAGACGAGCGAAAAAGGATTTTTCGGATAAGGTTGCATTAAAGTTGCACCAGTTGATTAACCTTTTGGAAGCATCGGATTCTTTGGCCAGTGTGACGGCTTTTCCTAAGTATCATTTTCACCAATTAAAGGGAAAGAGAAATGGACAGTTTGCTTTAGATATAGATGGTCGAAGGAGTTCCTAATGAGTAAAAAAGTGGTTGAGTATAAAGACCTGATTGCTTTTCATCCAGGTCAGTATGTTGAAGACTTAATTGAGGACTATAACGTAACTCAGAAAGAATTTGCGGAGCGTTTGGGAGTCTCTGCCAAGACTGTCAGCAAGCTAGTTAATGCTGAGGAGTCTATTAGTAAGGAGACAGCTCATAAGTTAGCCAATCTGAGTGGTGTTTCTATGCAGACTTGGCTCAACCTTCAAAATATTTATGATGTGAAAGTGGCTGAAATTATAGAACAAAGAGAGTTTGATCAAGGTCGCGAGAAGGAAATATGCGAGATGATTGACTTCAAGTATTTTAAGCAAAAAGGCTATGTTCCAGAGAAGCGCTATGGTATTGGTGAAAAGATTACAGAGCTTCGGAAGATTCTGGAAGTATCGAGTTTAGAATATCTCGTGACTTTTAACCATTTAGTGAGTTATCGTAATACACGTGACTTTACCGAAAAGAGTATTGTTAATTCCAATATTATGTTAGAGTTAGCATCTAAAAAAGCTCGTAATAAAACGACCACGAAGCTTAATCGTAGAAAGTTAGAGAGAAGCTTACCAACATTGAGGGAACTGACGAGACAAGATCCAAAGAATTTTGCTCAAGAGTTGACTGATATCTTGCTAGAGTGTGGAGTTGTCCCAGTGGGCCTTCCTGCTTTAGCAAATGCTAATTTAAATGGTGCAACAAAGAAATTTGGAAACGGTAGTGTCTTGTTGTTATTAACAGATCGTAATAAAGCATCAGATATT
>JBQDYR010000188.1:0-3097 GCA_052105355.1 Anaerococcus sp. | reverse complement strand
TTTGAGTTTAATCTACTCCCAAAATAATTAATAGACTTCCTATAAAATCTCTTCTATATTCGAAATTAAAGGTATTTAGTAAAATAGTTATTATTGTAAGGAATAATAAATCAATTATTATAATATATATTACCCTATGGTTCTTATATAGATTAGATAAAAAACTTACTATTAGAAAACTATTATCATATTTTCTTATAAGAAAAATTTCCATTGTATCCTTTAATAAGATGATAGGAAAAATTACTAATAAACCCATACTGAATTCTCTTCTTATAAGAAAATAAATTATTTCAAAAATGGTGACAGTAATTAAATTTTCTTTAAATACTTTTATAAATTTACTATTTTTAGTTTTCAAATTATTTCACCCTCAAATCGATTTTGGATATATTTGCATATATATGCTATTTAATCATACTTTCTCATTATTTCTTTATTTTAAACTTTAACTATTGGTTAAGTTCTAATGTAGGTAGTAAAAATTGAATTAGTAGTTCTTTCTTATTTTAGTTATACAATTCTTAACTGTTTATTGGAGAGTAATATATATTTAATTACCATTAAGAAATAGAAACTGATAAATGACTCTTACATTTTTTCTTATATAAATCATACTAGTCGTTTTGATTTTTAATGTCAATAATAAAATATATATAATGTATACAATGATTAAAGTTAAGTATTTGTTTAAAATTGATTGATAAGTTTACTTGTAATATGATTATAAGAGTACAAGGAAAAGTTAATAAATAAATTTTCAGATTTTAAAAAGGAGTAAAGATGGACTATGATTTTAAAACTTTAGCAAATAGAAAAAATATAGGATCAAGAAAATGGGATCTTATGGCTGAGTCTGGTGGAAAAATTACCGAAAAAACTGTTCCACTAACAATTGCTGATATGGATTTTCTTATGGCAAGACCAATAGTTAATGGCTTAAAGAGTTTTATAGAAGAAAATGTTTTGGGATATTTTTGGCCAAAAGATTCTTATTACGAGTCAATAATTAACTGGATGGATAGGCGAAAGAATTACAAGATTAAGAAAGAATGGATAATTCCAAATCCTAGCGTAAAAGCTAGTTTTACTGCAAGTATAAGAGCCCTTACTAAAAAAGGAGAAGGCGTAATCATTAATCAACCTACCTATGGACCTATGATTCATTCCATAGAGGATTCTGATCTTAAGCTTGTAAATGTTCCTCTTATAAATAAGAATATGCATTATGAATTTGACTTTAAAGAATTTGAAAAAGCTTGTAAGGATCCAAATAATAAAGTATTTCTTTTTTGTTCTCCACATAATCCTACTGGCAGAGTTTGGAAAAAGTCAGAGCTTTCTAAAATAGGAGAAATTTGTTTGGCTAATGATATTACTATTGTTTCTGATGAAATTTGGTCTGATTTTATAATGCCAGATTATGTACACATACCTATTGCTAGTCTTTCAAAAGAAATAGAGGAGATAACTATAACCTGTACTTCCGCTTCTAAGTCTTTTAATATAGCTGGGCTATCAGTAGCAAATCTTATAGTTTCTAATGAAATGTTGAGGAAAAAGGTTATAAAAGAACTTCAGTATATGAGGACAGATTCAGTAAATGGTTTGGGACTTATAGCAACAGAGATTGCCTATAATGAGTGTGAAACTTGGTTTGATGAGCTTATAAAGGTTTTAGAAAAAAATCGAAAAATAGGAGAAGAATTTTTTGAAAAAAATAATCTTCCAGTATCAAAGGCTGAAGGAACTTATTTGTTGTGGGTGGACTTTTCTTCTTTAGATATGGAAGATGAAGAAATTAATGATTTCCTAGAAAAACAAGCTGGATTTTATTCAACTAGGGGACTATTTTTTGGTAAAGAAGGAAAATGTTACAGAAGAGTAAATATAGCTTTACCATCAAGAGATTTTAAGGTACAATTAGATATGTTAGAAAAAGCGCTAGAAGCGCGAAGATTATAGGAGGATTTTATGAAAGAAATTAAAACAAACAAAGCACCAGCGGCAGTAGGTCCATATATCCAAGGGGCAATCACAAACAATAACCTTGTATTTACTTCAGGACAAATTCCATTAGTTCCAGAAACTGGTGAATTAGTAACAGATATTAAAGAAGCTACACTTCAAAGTTTAAATAATGTTAAAGCTATTCTAGAAGAAGCAGGATCATCTATCGAAAAAATTATAAAAGTTAATGTATTTGTTTCTGATATGGGTAATTTTGGAAAAGTAAATGAAGTTTACGCTGAATTCTTTGGAGATAACAAACCAGCAAGAAGCTGCGTTGAAGTAAAACTTCCAAAAGATGCTGTAATAGAAATTGAAGCTATAGCTGAATTATAAATTCTAAAGTTATAAGGGAGGACTTGTATTATAGTTCCCCTTTATTTTGTTAGAACTTTTATTTTTTTCTAGAAACTTTATAATTTTTTTATTTATATATATTTATGTACTGTAAATTTTATGATTTAAGTGTATAATAATATATTGATAACTAATAAACTTTCTTCTAAATTGGTACTTATCAATCCTTTATATGGGATAATTAATTTTTTTCTTATGAGAAACTACTTAGGATGAGTTTATTAGATATCAACAAAAAAAAGGAGGAGTAAAAAAATATGTCACAATTTTTACCGATAATAGTAAGTATTATTGCTATTATTTTTATGGTTTACCAAATAAGCCGTAATATCATGCCTTTGTCAGAGGGTAATGAAAGAATGAAAACCATAGCTGGACATATAAGACGTGGTTCAATGACATTTATCAAACGTGAATACACAAATATTGCTATTTTCGTTGTTGTTGTTGCAATTCTTATGGCTATTTTTATCAACGTTCAAACTATGGTATCTTATATCATTGGATCAGTTTTTTCAATGATAGCAGGTTATATTGGAATGAGGGTTTCAACTGCATCTAACTCTAGATGTGCAAATCAAGCTAATGAAAACGGAATGGGTAAAGCTTTAAAAGTTGCTTTCTCAGGTGGTTCAGTTATGGGTATGGCTGTAACTGGATTTGCATTCTTAGGAATAGGTATTACATACCTATTATTTGAAGATCCTACTCTAATTATGGGTTATTCATT
>JBQDYR010000187.1:0-3098 GCA_052105355.1 Anaerococcus sp. | reverse complement strand
CTCAAACTAGCCAAATTCGTTGGCTATCTGTTCTTGATTTGAAAAATAAAACAGAAGATCAATTACTTAAAGATATGGATTATCAAACGAGAAGAAATATTAAGAAAACATATGAGATGGATGTTAAAGTCCGTACATTGCCTATAGAAGAAACCGATACATTTTTCAAACTATTTAAAATGGCAGAAGAAAAACATGGGTTTACATTTAGAGGTAAAGAGTATTTTGAACAAATGCAAAAAATTTATCACAATAACAGCATGTTAAAATTAGCTTATATTGATTTGTCCGAACTCTTAATAAAACAAAACAATCATTTAGACAAACTAAATAATACATTAGAACAAACCAAGACTAACTTGGAAGCTAATCCTGATTCTAAAAAAAGTAAAAATAAATATGAACAAGAATTACAACAAATAAAAGCACAAAAAAGAAAGGTTTCCGAAACAGAATCCTTAATTGAAACAGATGGCATGATACTAGATTTAGCAGCTTCTTTATATATCTTTAATGACCATGAAGTTTATTATCTTTCTAGTGGATCAAACCCTAAATATAATCCTTATATGGGCGCATATAGACTACAATGGGAAATGATAAAATTTGCAAAAGAACATAATATTAATCGTTATAACTTTTATGGTATAACGGGCGATTTCAGTGAAAATGCTGAAGATTTTGGTGTTCAAAAATTCAAATCAGGATTCAACGCTCACGTAGAAGAATATATAGGGGACTTTATCAAACCAGTTAGACCTATACTTTATAAAATCTATACACTACTAAAATAGTTTCAATAACCACCTGTTTTATATAAACATGGTGGTTATTTTATTATATATTTAATGCATATCGTGTTATAGATGTTATAAAGCTTTTTAGCCCTTATAATCTAGTTTTCTGGCTAGAAAAATATCAATATAAGTCTAATTTAAAATGTTGAAAAGGAGTTGTAATATGAAGAAAATTATTTTAGCTATATCAATTGCTGGTTTATTAGTAATTTTAGTAGGTTGTAATAGTAACAGTTCTAGTGATACTAATACCTCGCAAAGTAAAGATAATGAAACACAAAACAAAATTGACGAGGAAACTAACACATCTGATAGTGCTGATAATACAGAAAGTCGCAATAAACAAAAGAAAGAACAAAATGATAATAAAAACCAAGAAAAAAATAATGATAGTAATGAGAATCAACAATCTACTGATAAAAAGAAAAGTTACTTAAATAATTTTAACTCCGAAGAAATTGAATACGCACGAGTTTGGTATCAGTTAATATCAACAAGAAATGATTTAAAAGGGATTAGAGATGTGTATGTTACAGAAATACCAAAAGGTTCAAAAGTAAATCCACAAGCCCAAAATAGTGCAGTTTATAAAGAAAACGTTGTGAAATTAGAAGCTCCTATGAGGGCTGGTGGATCAATAACATATAGCAGTAATGACGATGGAACAATTAATGTATACAATAATGTTCCTTATAAATGGGAAAGCTCACAAACTAGTGATTATAGTCAAATGGATAAGGTAACAAGAAAAGCAATTGAGGATAATATTGAAACAATCTATATTAAACCTCATGATAATAAACAAGTAGCTAAATTAGCGAATAAAATTAAGTATAGTGAATAGAAAGTATTATTTAATTTTTAATACTTTCTATATTTAGCAACCACATTTTTGGTTGCTGCATTAGGTCTGTTTTTGATTTTTAATTTGGTTTTGAATCACATGAGTGGCTAGCAATAGTCACTCATTTTTTGCGTACGCAAAAACATAAAGGGTTTGGGATATAATCCCAACAAGCAGTATATCTAGTCACGAAGTGGCTAGGGTATACTGCTTGCCCAAACCACATTATAACTTGAAATTTTGTTGATTATCCTATAATCTGCAAAATTTCAAGTTATAAATTTCGAAGAAATGTGGCGGGATTAAATGAGTGAACATGATAATAATTTGGCTAGCGATACGTCTGTTGGGGAAAACCGTAAACCCAACCGCAAAGAGCCAAAACAAATTAGTTTCAGAGTGAGCGAATCCGAATATGAAAAGTTGAGGTCATCAGCCGATACTTTGAATATGAGTGTGCCGAATTTCGTTAAGAAAAAGGCACATGGAAGTCGATTGGTAGCGCCCAAATTAGATAAAGAGACGCGACAATCGATGGCCAAAGATTTAAGTAAGTTGGGGGCCAACGTGAATCAGATTGCTAAATACTGTAATCAACATAAAAATGAAACGCCCCATTATCATGCGATGGATCGTAATATTCAAGCAGTACGTGAAAGGTTGGATCAAATATGGCGAAGCCTAAATTAAGAATGATTTTTAATGTGATAGCAATATTAATATTTTTTTGTTATATATGTCTAATATGGGTTATTGATATTAATGAAATTGGCGCACTCATTTATTCAGTTTTGTTTTTTGGAACGCTTGTTTTGAGAGATAAAATTGCACCTAAAAAGAAACGAAGTGATGAAAATAGCGACAACTAAATTAGGAAACACCAAATCTTCATCGCGCGCTATTAATTATGCAGAAAAGCGAGCAGAAGAAAAAAGTGGTTTGAATTGCGATGTAGATTACGCCAAATAAGCTTTTAAAGCCACACGCGCTTTATATGGCAAAGAAAATGGAATTCAAGCACATACAGTAATCCAATCTTTCAAGCCGGGTGAAGTTACGCCAGAACAATGTAATCAAATCGGTTTAGAATTAGCCGAGAAAATAGCACCCAATCATCAAGTCGCCATTTATACACATACAGATAAAGACCATTATCACAATCATATTGTGATAAATTCAATTGACCTTGAGACAGGCAAAAAATACCAAAGTAATAAAAAACAACGTGAGTTCGTTAAACAAGCCAATGACAGTGTGTGTCACACCCATGAATTAAACGTGGCAGAACGTGGCACTGCAAAAGTGAGATACACACAAGCAGAAAAAGGCATTGTATTCAATAGAGATGAATATTCTTGGAAAGATGAATTGCGAGATAAGATTGAAAATGCGAAAGCTCACACAAGCAATTTAGAGGTGTTTTCAGAGCATTTAAAAGAATTAGATGTTGTGAGGTT
>JBQDYR010000186.1:0-3108 GCA_052105355.1 Anaerococcus sp. | reverse complement strand
ACGCCGATGGTACTCGGAGGGAGACCTCCCGGGAGACTAGGAAGTCGCCAAATAATAATGAGACTAGCAATAGCTAGTCTTTTTTATTTACATAAATAGTTAGTAGAGTACGTCTCCCGGAACCGTGAGCCACGAAAATTCCATATATGGAATGATAAGATAACCTAATAAGGGATTCGTTACGAATTACAAGAAAAATTTAATAAAGAATTTTCGGGGTAAACACCATAACAAGATGGTGTTTACCAGGAAGTAGCCAAATAATAATAAGATCAGCAAAAACTGGTCTTTTTTTATTTACATAATTAGCTAGTAGAGTTCGTCTCCTGTGACCTTGAGCCACGAAAATTACATTTATGGAATTATAAAAAGTAGAAGTTTTGCCCACAACTATACCATGTAAGGATTAAAAGTTTTCTAGTCTATTTAAGTAATAGTGATATTTTTAAATAAGTTAAATGTGATTTTATGTTTGACTTTAATAATATTAAAGGGTATACTTAATAATATTAAAGGAGGAGACTATGATAAAGGATTCTTGGATAGAAAATTTGGAAGATGAAGAGCTTACTTTTATCAAAAATTTTATTCTTTCTTCTGGTTCTTTAAAAGAACTTGCGAGTATCTATGAGGTTACTTATCCTACTGTTAGGCTAAGGCTTGATAGACTCATTGAAAAGATAAAACTAAATGATAAGTACGAAAATGAACCATATGTTAAATTGATCAAGAACTTGGCTGTTAATGACAAACTTGACTTTGATACTGCTAAGATTTTGATTGATGAGTATAGGAAATTGTAAGGAGATGACTATGGATTCATATAAAAAAGACATGATTGTATATATTGCATTTATTCTAATATCTATAATTGCACAAATATATATTTGCTCAAAGAAAAAGATAGAATATGGCTTGATACTTCCAGCTATGTTTCTTGTACCTAGTATTTTAACCTTTGTTTACCATTTAATATCTGATTGGGGTTTTGGTATGAATATCAATATACAAATATTTTTAACAGAAAATATTCCAACTCTTATTCTTTTACTTATATACTTCTACAAAGCTAGAGTTATAAAGAAAAAAAAGGAAGTAGATAAGATGAAAATTAGTGATTTATAAATTTGGTCAGCATATTACATAAAGATTCCTATATTGCCTACTTATAAACTCGGCTTTAAATCTTATTAATAATTATAAATTAATAAAATATTAAATTAAAAAGGATACTAGATATGTTTGGTAAGATATTTAAATTTAAAAATATTGTTCTTGCGTTTATTACGATACTAGTAATAATACTTTCTTATTCTATCTTCGAAAGTGTTCTGTTTGCTACGTAAAAATGATTAACGCCTTGGAAATATAGGAAGTCGATAACCAATAAAGATCAGTAATAGCTGGTCTTTTTTATTCTAAATTTTAATTATATTGAATAGTATTATTTAGCAATTTTAAGTTAAGCATCATTAATAAACATTGACAAAAATACTCAATATATGAGAGTATTATATTATGTTAGTTTTCACTAATAAAAGAAAAAAGGAAGGTAAAAATGGAATATTTAAAGTTAATTGGTATTTTAATTATTGTATTGGGTTTTATGTTTAAGCTAAATACAATGTTTATTGTAGTCCTTGCGGGACTTGTTACAGCTCTAATTTCTGGAATGTCCTTTATTGATTTTTTAACAATTTTAGGTCAATCTTTTGTTGATAATAGGCTTGTTACCCTGTTTATTATTACTCTGCCTGTAATTGGCTTAAGTGAGAAAAACGGTTTAAAACAAAGAGCTGTAGATCTTATTAACAGTAGAAAAAATCTTAGTACTTCTAAGTTTTTAAGCATTTACTTATTTATAAAAGAAATAGCTGGTTTCTTCTCAGTAAAATTGGGTGGACATGCTGAAATGGTTAGACCAATAATTGAACCTATGGCTCAAGCTTCTTTTGAAGCTAATAATGGTGAGGCAAAAGAAGAAGTTAAGGAAAAAATTAAAGCTAGATCTGCATCTATGGAAAATTTTGGAAACTTCTTTGCACAAAATACATTTATGGGAGCAGGTGGAGTTTTATTAATAGCTGGAACTTTAGATTCACTAGGATATCCTGCTAGTAATATAGATATTGCAAAATATTCTATACCTGTGGCTATAATAGCTTTTGTGCTTGGTGTAATTAAGAATATCCTAAATGACAAGAAACTTAAAAAAATGAATGGAGGAAAATAATGGAACCTTTATTTGAGACAATTCTAGAAATTATCTATATAGTTATTGGACTCCAATTTTTCTATACAGGATATAAGGTTTTAAAATCAGATGATCCTGAAAAAAAGGTAAATACTTCTGTGTTTTGGTTTGTTCTGTCGGTATTATTTATTTTCGGTTCATTTATACCAGCCTATATAAATGGTGTATTAGTAATGATAGTAGGTTTATTAAATCTTGGAAATAGTGTAGTTAATAAATCAAAAAATACTGCGACAGAAGAAGAGCTAGAAAGTCGTGCAAAAAAATATGGAAATCTTATCTTTATACCTGTTATATCCATGGCAGTTATAGCACTTTTAATAGCAAACTTTGTAGAAGGTTCAAGTAAGGCTGCTTTAGGTATATCTACTGCTATTGCAATCCTAATAGCAATGATAATAACAAAATCTAATCCAAAAGATGTTATTAGTGAATCTGATAGACTAGTACAGTCTGTAGGACCTTTGGGTATATTGCCTCAATTACTTGCTTCTTTAGGAGCAATTTTTACAGCTGCAGGTGTAGGAGAATTGATTTCTTCTCTAATAGGTGGATTCATACCAGAAACAAATATCCTAGCAGGTTGTATAGCCTATGTATTGGGTATGGTTATATTTACTATGATAATGGGTAATGCCTTTGCAGCATTCACAGTAATAACAGCAGGTATTGGTGTACCCTTTGTCCTTGCCCAAGGAGCAAATCCTGCCATAGCAGGAGCCTTAGCTATGACAGCAGGATATTGTGGAACTTTGATGACACCTATGGCAGGTAATTTTAATATGTTACCAGCAGTTCTTTTAGAGATGAAAGATGAAAATGGTGTAATAAAAACACAATTACCAATAGCCATA
>JBQDYR010000185.1:0-3120 GCA_052105355.1 Anaerococcus sp. | reverse complement strand
AACACAACAATACTATGATCAAGCTATTTCTGATATCGAAGAAGGCAATAGACCTATGTATTTTGGTAGAGGTCATAGTGGTTTTGATAATATAGAAAAATCAGAATTAACTGAAGAAGAAAAATCCGAAATGGAAGAGTATATGAAAGAAAGACTTTCACAACAATTAAATGAAGGCTATATAACACAAGAATATTATGATCAAGCTATTTCTGATATCGAAGAAGGCAATAGACCTATGTATTTTGGCAGAGGTCATGGTAGTTTTGATAATATGAAAAGATCAGAATTAACTGAAGAACAGAAAGCAGATAACGAAGAAGGCAAAAGATCTATGTATTTTGGTAGAGGTCATGGTAGTTTTTGTAATATAGAAATAACAGATTTTAATGGTAATAATAAATAGAACTGAATATTAAAATATATACTTATAAAATAAGTTTTTATTTTTAGCTATTTAATGAAATAATCCAGCATAAAAAACAATTTATGCTGGATTATTTATATTTTTAGTCTTTATTTAGAGTAAACCAAAATACACTGCCTTTTCCAATTTCTGATTCCACACCATACTCACCATCATGAATTTCAATAATTTTTTTTACAATAGAAAGACCTCGTCCTGATGCTATTATTCCTAAGGGAAATAAACCAGCCCCTATCACAATTCCTGCAGAAATAGCCCAAAATAGGAATGCTATATCAAGGGTTTCTTTTACAGCAGTACGGAAACGAACGATAGATAAAGCACCTACCATACCAAGTGATAAAATAATATTTGAAGTTACTGCTAGAATAATTAATGTTGTTATTAATGTCATAGCCATTATAGAAACTCCAAAAGATGCTGAATACATAACTCCTGCGAATGTCTTTTTATATACAAAAAATATAAATAATCCAATAGCAAAAGAAAGAAGCATAGCAAGTCCTACATCCATTAAGGAAAACTCTGCCTATTTTGGATAAGTTCCCACAAAGCAAAAATCCGTGATTATCCTTCCGGCTTATAACCAGACCTCAAATCACAGAAAGCCTTTATTTACTTACCTTTTTACAGTCTTACTTATCAGCCTTTGACAACAATACTGCCGTCTCAACGTGCGTTGTCTTTTGATTGGGGACATAATTTTTTATCCTCGTCATTCTTGTAGGAACACAATTTATTAATGTCATTGTCTTTGGCATTTTTTCTTTTATCTTTAAAGTTATTAGAATCTTGACTATCTTTAACTCCTGTTTTGAAGTAGAATGTCAGGTCATATGGATGAACTGTTCCGTCTTTGTCAATTCTTCCCACCACAACTTTATCAACTATGCTTTCAAATACTGTTCTGTTAAATTCCTCTATAATTTCTTTATTTTCTAAGACCTTTTTAAATTGCTTTAATCTTTCTTTAATAGAGTCTTCATCTTTTATCGTTAGTTCCAATGTTTTCTTTTCATCAAGTAATTCTTCTTTTTGTTTTGTAAGTTTTTTATACTTTTTAGCATAAACTTCTTCGTCTATACTATCTTCTAAATGAAGATCAACTAACTTTCTTTCTTGACTAATGATTCTATTTAATTGATTTTCTAACTTTTTCAAATCTTTGACCAAAGTCTCATCATTTATTTCTTCTTCAACAATCTTTAAAAAGTCATCTATTATTGTTGAATCTGCATGGCATAATTGCCTATAGCTTTCAACAAATGCTTTTTCTATTGCTGCTTCTTGTATTCCTTTTGAATGAGGGCAATATTTTTTACCTTTTTTAGTTGACTTTACACATTGCCAGTTAATTTTTTTATAAATTGAACTAGTGTGCCATGTTCTTCTTGAAAGTATTTCACCACAAAATCCACATTCCAGCATACTTGAAAAAGCGTATTGTCTTGATAGTTTTTCTCTTTTCCTATCCTTATTAGCAATGGTGTTTCTATTTTGTGCTCTCCTAAGTCTAATCTCCTGTGCCTTTTCAAAATCTTCTCTTGATATAATTGGCTCATGATGATTTTCAATATGATATTTATCAGATTCCCCAAAATTAGCTAGTCTTCTTTTTGTTATGGGATCAACTGTGAAGGTCTTTCCCATTAGTATATCGCCAATATACTTTTCATTTTTAATTATTCCTAACACTGTAGTATCAGACCATTTTGTTTTACCTCTAGGGGTGAGATATCCTTGTTCTTCTAGTTCCCTGCCAATGACCGAACCACCATTGCCTTCTAAATATCTTTTAAAGATATATCTAACAATTTTGGCTTCTTCTTCATTTATAGAGATACTTTTTGCTGTAGGGTCATAATCGTATCCAAGACAACCTTGAAAACCAATAAGCTCCCCCTTTTCCATTTTCATTTTCAGTCCTTTTTTTACATGGGCTGAGGTATTTTCTACTTCTTGTTGAGCTACTGAACTTAATATTGTTAGTAATAGCTCTCCATCCATTGTCAAAGTATCTATATTTTCTTCTTCAAATACTACACCAACATTGTTTTCCTTTAATAGTCTTACATATTTCAAAGTATCTAATGTGTTCCTTGCAAATCTTGATATAGATTTAGTAATTATCATGTCTATATCCCCATTTTGGCAATCACTAATTAGTCTCATGAAATCTGCTCTTTTAGTAGCAGTTGTTCCTGTTGTTGCTTCATCTGCATATATACCAGCCAAAGTCCAGTTCTTATTATTTTTTATTAGATTTGTATAATAATCAACTTGCGATTTATATGATTCAAGTTGGTCTTTACTATCAGTGCTAACTCGACAATATGCTGCAACTCGTTTTAAATCTAAATGTAGTGCATTTCTATTTCTAGCTCCTGTATTTGAAGCTTTTATTAATTTTACTTTAGTATTCATTTTACCTCCTTCCCATTTTGTATCTTTCTACAGTGTTATTATATCACAAGATTAACTACTTTCTATCTCTCTTTTTATAATCATTTTCTATTCTATTTTTTATTTTTGTATATTCCTTATCATTAATTAATTTAAGATCATAAAGTCTACATAACATAGCAACTCTCATTCTATAAACTTTTATTGCTTTCATAATAACCTCCTATGTAAATTTAAGTTTTTTGACATTGACAAGTGCCTTGGATTAGCAACATAGGACTCTCACCTCC
>JBQDYR010000184.1:0-3132 GCA_052105355.1 Anaerococcus sp. | reverse complement strand
AGTCCTATAGCTGTAATTAAAATAAATAGTGCTCCAGATAAAAAAACAATTACTAAAGCTTCACCATAGGAATAACCCATACCAAGAATTACAGTATAAGCAAAGAAAGCACTTAGACCCATTCCAGGAGCTTGGGCAAATGGAAGCTTAGCATACAAAGCTACGAGCATCGTCCCGATAAATGCACCTATACAAGTTGAAATAAAGACCCCATTAGATACTTGAGTAGCGTAAGAAGCATCACCCATAATTACAAAAGGTTCAGAAACAGTAAGAGGTATTATTATTAATATGTAGGCTATTGTTATAAAAGTTGTGATACCTGCTAATACTTCTGTTCTTACTGTTGTGTTATACTTTGATAATTCAAAGTAACGCTCAAAGAATCCCTGTTGTTTTGTGTTAACGTTTTTCTTTTTCATGATTTCCTCCTAAATTTATTGAAGATAACGAAATAAAAAAATACCTATGTTTCTAAAATTTTTATTACACAATGAAAAACTACAGA
Source organism: Anaerococcus sp. (assembly GCA_052105355.1). Classification (GTDB taxonomy): domain Bacteria; phylum Bacillota; class Clostridia; order Tissierellales; family Peptoniphilaceae; genus Anaerococcus. Next base: position 2,624 of record JBQDYR010000184.1, on the reverse strand, counting down.
GATACAGGCATAACATTATGTAATGAAAATTTATAGCTAGACTATAGGTAGTCAATAGAGACGCTCACCCATTATGTGAGCTTATATAAATTTAAATTTAGAAAACTGTTTATAAACGTTTTCTTCTGTTATGTAATATATTACCAAGCCAAAATAATTTTGTCAACAGATTTTACAAATTCTTTAAGAATTAAAGTTGGGTCTTTTGTAAAATCATCTTATAATTATATTTATTTCTCATTAAAATATTTAACTATTACAAATTATTTTTAATAAATTAAAAAAGACGAGGATTTTCTTATCCTCGTCTTTTTCTATTTAAATCTTTTTAATAACTATTTTTGTAATTCCTTTTATTGTTCTATAAATGCTTTTGCATTTTCAGCAGCATTTAAGCCAAATACTGTTATGTCTGTTATTGCGTTTCCTCCAAGTCTGTTTGCTCCGTGAATTCCACCTGTAACTTCTCCTGCTGCATAAAGTCCTGCTATTGGACTATTATCTTTATCCAAAACTTCAGAGTTTGTGTTAACTTGAACACCACCCATAGTATGGTGGATACCAGGAGCTACATTCACCACATAGTATGGAAGGACTGATAGATCTGATTTTATTGTATCTAAACCTTGTCTATCAAACTCATCATCTTTCTTGTTTTTAACATATCCCTTCCAGTTTTCTAGAGTTTCTTTTAAAACATCTTCATCTGCTCCAATAATGTCGGATAAAGCTTTTAAATTATCAGCTTTTTCTAAAAATCCCTTATCTAAGTATGATTTTACAGTTGTAGATTCATCTAACATTTTTTGGTCTACTATTAGCCAAGCACCTGGTGTATCTTGCTCTAGCTCTGCAGCAGATACCGTATCTCTTGTTTCAAGTTCATTTATAAATCTCTTTCCATCTTGATTAACAAGGATAGCTCCTTCACCTCTTAAACCTTCTGAAATTAATGAACCATCTGTTTGCATAACTGTTGGGTGAATTTGGATTTGATCCATATCGATAAAGTTTGCTCCAACATCTGATAAGAAATCTATAGCATCACCTGTAACTGATGATACGTTAGTTGAAACATATCCATCAAGATCTGGTCTATATTCTTTAACCCTATCCATACTACCACCGAAACCACCTGTAGCAACTATAACTGCGTCAGCTTTTACTGTAAGTTTTCCATTTTTAGTTTCTGCTTCTACTCCTGATGCTTTTCCATCTTGGATTAAAACCTTATCTACTTTTGCACCATAGGTAGTTTTTATATCTAAGTCTTCTGCTTTATTTGTTAATTTTTCTATAAGATATGAACCAACTGGTCTTGATTTTCCGTCTTCTGTTAAGGCTGCGTGAGTTCTCATATTTGTTGCTCCACCAGAAAATTTCAATTCTTCTAGCGGTGCATCTATTGAATCTAACCAGTCTATAGCCTTAGAAGAATCATTGGCTAATTTTTCAACAAGTTCTTTATTGTTTATCTCTTTTCCACCTTTCATAGTATCTTCTACAAATTGTTCAACACTATCTTCTACACCTTGTTCTTTTTGGTAGTGTGTTTCTGCTGCGTTCATTCCTGCAGATGCATAAGAAGTATTTCCCCCTGGAATTTCTGCCTTTTCTAAAACTAATACATCTACACCTTCTTGAGCAAGTTTGATAGCTGAAGTAAGCCCTGCTCCACCTGCACCAACTACTACTACCTGAGCTTCTTGATCTAAATCAATATCTTCTTCTGAAACTTCATTTGCTTGTAAATCTTCTGGTTTTAGCCCAGCTTCTTCTAGAGCCGCCTCTAAAGATGTAAGAAAAGCAGTTGATGATACTGTTGCTCCAGAAACTGTCTCCACATCTAGAGAATTTTTCTCTATAATCTCATCCTTAAGTTTTTCTATAGCTGCATGACCTACTGTTTCTGTTTCTTCTTCTTCAGTATCTATCTTTGCTATCTTTCCATCTTCTAAAGTTAGTTTTGTTAGAACATCACCAGCATAGCCTTCAGCTTCTCCTTCAAATTCTCCACTTATTCCTGTAGATATTTCTGCCATACTACCTTCTGTAGACGTCTTATCTAAAGTTGATGTATTTGTTGAACATGCTCCTAAAGTCAGTCCTAGGGCAAGGGTTAGAGCAAGCGATTTAAATTTTTTATTCATGTCTTTCTCCTATGTATATTAATGTTTAATATATTCTTAATTATGATAATTCTTCGTAAAATAAATAACAATAATAGTTTTAAAAGTAGCCACCCAAAGGGTGGCTATTATGTTCTTGTTCTATTCTGCGCTATCAATAGCTTCTTGTACTGCTTTTTTGAACGCATCTGATGATATTGTTGCACCAGATACTGATTCTACATCAGCTGTATTTTCATCAATCATTTTTTCTGTTAACTCATCAAGAGCAACTTCACCAACATTGTCTGTTTCTGTTGATTCTCTTTCAATATCAGTGATTTTATCACCTTCCATTGTTACAGTTACATTAATTGGTCCAGCATAACCATCTTCTGCTACAGCTGTACCTGTTTTAATTTGATCAGCTTCTGAAGCACTTCCATTATCAGAAGCATTTTGTCCACCACAAGCTGATAGTCCTAGAGCTAATGCAGCTACTAAAGCATACGATTT
>JBQDYR010000183.1:1048-3136 GCA_052105355.1 Anaerococcus sp. | reverse complement strand
TTTAACTTATGATAAATTACTAGAAAATGCTGAAGAAAAATTTGAAGAAAATAACAACTCTCTTTCTGAAGAAAGCATCACTGAACTTCAAAAACAATTAGATCTACTAAGCGTTAGTAAAAATAAGGCAAACACAGTAGATGATGTTGACTATTTTTCAGAGCTTATAGATGAAAAAGTAAAGGAAGATAAGGATACATCTTCTAAGAAGAGTGAAGTAAATGTTAAAAAGGTTGCAGTTCCAAAATCTACAAATAAGGTTGAAACTAAAGCGAAATCTATAGTAAGAACTGGTGTAGATTCTATAAAAATAATTGGAGTGGTTGCTGTAGTAGCACTAGTTCTACTACTAGTAACAAGAAAGAAAAAAGATAATTAGTATAATTAAAAAGGGGAAATTATGAAATTGAGAAAAAAACATTTAAGTCTTGCACTTGCATTACTTATAGGACTTGGAGGACTTTCAGCTTGTAATAATCAAAATAATGATACGAGTTTAACAACATCATCAGATGAAAGTACACAAATGTCTAATGAATCTTCAATAGAAGATATTGTCTCTAATGAATCTGTTAGTTCTAATCAAGAAGTAGAAAAAGAATACGATCAAATGACTAAAGATGAAAAAATTTCATATTTAGAAGATAAAATCTTTAATATAAGAGTAAAGGCAAGATCATTGGAGATGAAATTAGAAGAAAATCCACAATACTCAGATGAAGAAAAAGAAAAAATACAAAATACTCTTGATTCTATTGATGATTTAATTGAAAAAATAAATGTGGAGATAGATAAATTAGAAAACGAATAAAGAATAAAAACTATGGAATGTTTTGCGAGGTCAGTATATTCCATAGTTTTTTTATTAGTTGAAATAATCAAGTTTTAATGATAAGATAATACCAAACTTTAAATAGAAATAAATGGGGGACTTATGAAAATTTTTAAGAAAATTTTAGCAAGCACACTTGCCTTGTTGATGACAGGAACGTTTATTTTTGGAGCAAATGTAGGTAAAGAATTTGTAGAGACAAATGTTTCTTATGCAGCTTCTCCTATTGATGAACAAAGAGAACAACTAAGTTTTGCTATAGAAGATGCAACCTATGTAAGAGGAACAGAATCATATAAAAACGCAGCAAAAAAAGATGTAAATGCTTATGAAGCAGCAATAAGTGAAGGTGAAAATCTTTTAAAAGATAATTCATCAACAGGTCAACAGCTTTATCAAGCTACAAAAACTATTGATTCTACAGCAAAGTTTCTGCCAATATCTGCAAATATTATTTTGATTAAGGAAGTTATAGAAAGAAATGAAAGTAAATTGAGTGGGCTTGATTATATAGAAGAGAAGATGCCAAACTCTTTCAAAAGATACAAGAGTAGGATTGATGCTGCTAAAAAATCAGTGGAAATAGCAATAGCTAATGCTAAAAAATATATTGCTCAATATGAGAAATAAGAAGAAGAGCTTGAAAAGCTCTTTTTTTTTACAATTTTAATAATACTTACATAGTATATTCACTTTTATTTATTAAAATATATATAAATAGTATAGGGTATTATTTAGGGATAAGGTAAGAAAATGAAAAAAATATTAGAAAAAATTTTATCAATATCATTAATAAGTCTTTTTTTAATTTCTATGGTTAATATTTCTCATGCAGATGAAGATAGAAATTTAGAGGAATATATAAAAGCTGCTTCGTATATGCTTGAAGAAAACAGGGATTATTTTTCTAAAAAGTCTATAAGTAAGCTTGAAAAGTGGATAGAAGAATCTAAGAAAGTTCTCGAAAATAGAAAAGCAGAAAAAAATTCGACTATGGACTTGGAAAAAAGGATTCAAGTAGATATAGAAAATAACTTAAGAGAAAGAAATGATTTTTTTAAGATATTTGTAAATGACTATATTAGTGAAGATAGAATACATGATATTTTTCAAGAAGCTTTAAAATCCGATAGATATTTTTATTATGCTATATATAAGGGAGCAAATATCTCTACCAATTATTATCAAAAAACTAACCAAAATGGAGATAATTATGTTGAAAGTGTAGATTTTTCTATGACTTATAGGCAGAGTAG
>JBQDYR010000183.1:0-1038 GCA_052105355.1 Anaerococcus sp. | reverse complement strand
GAAAAAGGTAGAAGACTTTGTAAATGAATGGGTTAAGGAAAATATAAATGATGATATGACAGAACTTGAGAAAATAAAAACTATCCATGATTTTATAGTGAAAAAGAACTCTTACTTTACAGGAGATGATAATAACTTGTCTGAAGGATATTCTATATATTCTCCAGCTTCTATACTTTTTGGTAAGGGCGGAGTATGCAATGCTTATGCAACACTTTTTGATACAATGTCAGAAAAAGTAGGTCTTACTACCTATTATTCCACTGGAGAAATAAAAGAAAATGGCCAGCTGCATATTTGGAATATGGTAAAAATAGATGATGATTGGTATAATATTGATCTTACTTGGGATGATCCAGTTCTTACATCAAACAAAAAAATCATCAATGAAAAAGACTTTGTTTCATATGATTACTTTTTGGTCTCTGACGAAAAAATAAAAAATACTAGGACTATAGACGATGATGAAAAAAGGCCACCTTCTGTAAAGTCTTATGATCACAATTTTGTAACCACAGAAGTTCAGTTTGAAAAATCAGAAGCAAATTTAGCTTTTATGTGCCAGATAATAAATAACCAAAGATTTTATCATATATTTAGTGGTAGATAATTGATATAATATAAAACCTTGATTAATGCTTTAATTGGTTAGAAAAAAATAATAAATAATAAAAACCGGGATATCCCGGTTTTTTAATTTCTGCGATGTTCTTTTACAGTTCCATTTTCATAGGCTTCTAGAAGTTCTTCTAAAACTTCTATTTTTTCTTTTATTTCGATTCCCCTGTCGGTGTCTTTTATAAGCATCCTCGGTATCATCTTTTCTGTTTCTATCATTTTAGGAGTATATGCCCCCATATTATTTCTAATAGTTGGAAAGTTTCTGTGCTCTGCAAGAGCTAGGTGATGGGAGTTAAACATTAGTGTATAGCCTGCTATGCCTGTTTTCTTTTGATAAGGCTTTGAGATACCTCCATCTATTACATATAATTTTCCATTAGCTCTAACAGGTTTTGCTCCCTTATTAACATTTACAGG
>JBQDYR010000182.1:0-3144 GCA_052105355.1 Anaerococcus sp. | reverse complement strand
GGAAGAACAGTAGCTTCTGGAGTTGTAACAAAAATTATTAAATAATAGTTTTTAATTTAATTTTTAAAATCTCTTAATCCCTAGAGGATTAGGAGATTTTTTATACTTTAAATTTTTCTATAACTTATTGTAAATTGATTTTTTTATAAATTAACAGGGAAATTTCTTACAAGTAGAGTAAGATAAATAATATAGACAATTCCAACTAATAGGAGGTCAAAAATGACTGAAGATATGAAAAAAAAGAAATACATACCAAAGGTACATTCTAAGCTTAGGCACTCTTTTATTGTAGTGCCAGATGAAATTTATGAGTGCTCTGGTATAAAGATTTTTGAAAAAAGAATTAAGTCATTACTCTTTACAACAGATTTAGCAATAATAAGAAACACAAATGCAGATTCAATTATGTGTGTATATCCGTATACTCCACAAACAACGATAACAAAATCTGTAATATCTACTGCATCAGTTCCCTGTTTTATAGGAGTTGGTGGTGGGACAACCTCAGGACTTAGATCAAAATATATGGCTTTACTTTCAGAATTTGATGGAGCTTATGGAGTTGTAGTAAATGCTCCGATACCAAATGAAGATATTAAAGCTATATCAGAAGTCATAGATGTACCCTTAATAGCAACAGTAACAAGTATGAAAGATGATATAGTTGGTAAGGTAGAAAACGGTGCAGAAATTTTAAACGTTTCAGGAGCAGGTCAAACACCACAAATAGTTAAAGAAGTAAGAAATCTTTTAGGAAATGAATATCCAATAATAGCTACAGGTGGCCATACAGGTAAATCTATAAAGGAAACTATAGCCGCTGGTGCCAATGCCATATCTTACACACCACCTTCAAGTGCAGAAGTATTTGCCACAGTAATGGATAAGTATAGGAAGTAGATAGACTATATTTTTAAAGATGATATTATGTAAAATATAACAGATATATAATATAAAATATATAAAAAATCCAATAATTAAAATTATAAATTAATATTTTTTTTATAAAAGAAATCTATTAGAAATAGAATAAAGAAAAAATAAACGGCTCTACCTATTAATATAGGTTAGAGGCCGTTTATTTTTGTTAAATAATTTATAATCCATAGTTATGGATTTAAATCGTTGATTAGTTTATATCTTTTATTCAGCTGATAGTGCTTCTACGGGATCTTTTTTTGAAGCCATTCTAGAAGGAATGATTCCTGCAATAAGAGTTAGCACAACACTTATAATAATTAGGCCAACTCCTGCATTAAGAGGTAAGCTTGCATTAATATAAGAGATATCAGTTACATTTTGTATTACTTTAGATATTGGTATTGTAAGTAATACTGTTATACCTATACCTATTAGTCCTGATAACAAACCAATAATAAAGGTTTCTGACATAAATACTTTTAATATGTCTTTTTTACTAGCACCTATAGCTCTTAAGATACCAATTTCTTTTGTTCTTTCTAAAACTGAAATATAAGTTATTATTCCAATCATTATAGATGACACTACTAAAGATACACCTACAAAGGCTATTAATACATAAGTTATAGCGTTAATTATAGTTCTTATAGAATCAGTTAATATACCTACTAGGTCTGTAAATTCTACTTTCTCATCTTCTTTGGCACCTTCATTGAAGTCATTTATAAGATCTTTTACATTTTGTCTATTTTCAAAATTTTCAACATAAAAATCAATTTCACTAGGAGCATCTTTTGATACTAGGCCAAAAGCTTCTAAATTGTCATTGTAATTTTTATCTTTTAAATATTCATCATAAACTTTAAGTAAAGTCTCCTTATCGGGATCTTTTAAAAAGAAATCTATTAAACTTGGTGAAGATATACTAGAATTTTTAGCATCAGAATCATCACCTTGGTTAAGAAGTGGATTTGTATTTGCAGTTAAATTTGAATTTTGAGTTTTAGACATTTCTTCAGCTAAGTCTGGCTTTACATTTAGTAAATATCCTGATACTTCTAATTTTTCATTTTCATCAAGGTTTTCAAGGAATAACTTTGCGTTCTCTTGTTTTTCTTCATCATTTGGGGCTTTAAATTTTATATTAGTAAGAATATCTGTTTCTGGTTTATCTTTTTGTGCGTTAACAATTTCTGATTCAGAAGCTTTATTAATCATCATGTCTGTAAATTTAGTAGTATAGCCGATAGGTGCTTGGACTAGCTGGTCTGCATCTTCGTCTTTACTTTTTGCTATTGCTGTAATTTTAACTTTTTTACCATTTTCAATAACTTTTTTTCTTTTGTCTTCATTCTCTTTTATATTAATGAACTTATCTCCATCTTTTTGGTAGTAGTCAGAAAAAGAAACAACAGAAAACTCATGACCTATAATATCTTCAGGATTTAAGGATTTCTCCTCTAGTTCTATTTTTTGACCATCATCTAATTTTTCTTTGATAGAGTCATACTCTTTCTGGGGTAGTAAACCAAAATTGTAAAGAGCTTTAATATCCACTTTATTATTTGAATCTACAAAAAGTACTAATTCATCTTCTTTTGTTGGCCATTTACCTTCGACTATATCATAATCTTCAGTAATAAGTTTTGATATGTTTCCATCCTTATCAGTTAAAAGTTGCTTAAAGTAAGAGTTAGATGGCTCTGTAGTAAATCCTTGTAAGAAAAATCCACTGGAATTGTCTTCGGAATCTTCACCGTTAGTATTTATTATATTGCCATCTTTATCCTTAGCATATATATCAAAATTCATATCATATAAATATGTTATAGCGTTATCTCCCAAGTAGGAGTTTACCTTATCCTCATTTTCATCTAGATATTTTTTAGAGGCGATAGGTTATTTTTAGCAATGGAGGATTGTAAAGTACTTTCTCTCTCAAGACTTAAGTTATTACTATATATTTTATTATCTTTATGTTCTGATTTTGTCGATGCTGGAGGTCCAAAAGTATCTTCCAAGTTCAGACTTTCTTTTTGTATCTGTATAGGATATGCTTTTAAAGCATTTCTCTGTGTTTCTTCAATAAAATCATTTACTCCATTAGAAAGTGCAAGTATCAAAGCTATACCTATGATACCTATTGATCCTGCAAAAGCAGTCAAAATAGTTCTTGCTTTTTTTGTTAAAAGGTTATTAAAAGAAAGTGAAAGTGCTGTG
>JBQDYR010000181.1:0-3170 GCA_052105355.1 Anaerococcus sp. | reverse complement strand
AAGTGCAACACATAAAATGTTGACAGTGCTTGTTCGTCTTTGAAGAAAATAGCTAAAACTTAAAATGCTAAACATCAATGTAGCTCTAACAACTGAAGGTGACAAACCTGCTATAAAAGCAAAAACCCAAAGACCAATGATGATAATAAGAGGTCTTGCAAGTCTCGTTAATCGCTTATAAAGCGTAAAATACGTCAGCCAATGCAAGAAAATTAAGATGATACCAACGTGTAAACCTGATATAGCTAAAACGTGGATAACACCTGAATCTTGAAAATGTGAGAGTGTTTCTTTACTGATGTTGTCACGACGCCCAAGCAACATTGCTTCAATTAAGTTTAAAGGTTCTCCATTAAAACCAGCATTTTCTAATTTGTTTTTAATAATAAACCTTACTTCATCAGCGTGAGATTTTAGTGAATAATTGAGTTTATAAACTTCAATATATTCGTTCTGAGTGTCTAAAGTTGCATAGACAGACTGAAATTTCATGTACGCTTTATAGTTGAATCTTTGCGGATTCTGAGGAGAGTTTAATTCTTCAAAAGTTGCAATCCCATGAATTTGATGACCAATTTTAAGTGGTTTATTAAGGGAATCTTTTTTAACTTTTAAAAGTATTTTACCACGATTGTCTTGAGAGTTGATCTGAAATAATTCGAGATAATACTTATCATTATAAGCGTTAGCTTTTAGAACTTCAGTAATTTCTCCTTGAAACTGAACAGGCGTTTGATGACTTATATCGCTTTGTGCGTAATGATTTTTTTGAAGTTGTGGAGACTCTAATTGTGCACGCGCGTACCCGATAAAAAATAGCATTAAACATGCTAAGCCAAAAAATATAAATGACAGCTTTAGATTTCTTTTGATAATAAAATAGCTGACGATGAAAACACTAGAAGTGGAGATAAATATCAAAGCTTTGTTTTGGATTTCGATATGAAAACCCAAAGCAACTCCTACACATAAAAATAATGTGAGGATGATTAAGTTGATATTTAAAAATTTCAAGTTTAATTATTTAATGAATAGTAATATGAATTTAATTCAAATAAAGCTATATTTTACGCATATCATTAATTATTTAAAATTAGTAATTTTAAAAATATATATGTCAAGAGCTGTTAAATATCTTCTTACTTCGATTATTCTGTTTGTAATCGTTTTCTTTGTTATCCTTTTTTATACTGATATATCTTCTTTCTTTTTTAAGAATAATCCTTCTAATGGTGAATTATTGAAAATAATTTTAAGTTGCATAGGTGGTGCTATTGCAATTATTGCTTTACGGATTAATTATAAACGTACTGAAGCTTTTAAGGATAATGTTGAAACTCAAAATAAACAGTTTGAGCTAAATATAAGATATAGAGTTGACGATCAATTCAATGATGCTCATCAATCTTTAGGTCATAATAAAGAAGTTGTTGTTATAGGCGCCATTAAAATATTGTTGGATATAGCTAATCGCTATCCTAAAGATTATAAATCTTTTACATGTAAACTATTAACAGTTTTTTTAAAGGAAGAAGCAAATATTAATATTAAAACAGATAAAATAAGGTATCGAATAGTAGATTTTATAATTGAAGTATTGACAACATCTGATATTTTTAACGATGAGAGAATTGATTTAAAAAAAATAAATTTATCAAGATTAACTTGGGGTGGTAAAGAGCTTGAAAATATTGATTTTGGTTATTCATTAATGCCAACCAACATACAAAATTGTCATTTTATTAATTGCAGCTTAACAGGAAGTTTATTTATTTCTGAAGATATTGAAGATTTTAAATCTTACGTAGATTTAAATTACATGAATGATTCGAGAATGGGGACTTTAAGTAATATAATTTTTGAGGACTGTAATTTAAAGTCTATTATCTTTTCAAGATTTTCATTGACAAATATGAGTTTAATTGGCTTTAGTAGTTTAATGTTTTCTTATTTTAATAGATGTATTATTAATGATGGGAATGCTATGGTCTATAGGAATTGTGATTTTTTAATGTGTGCTATTCAAAACTCTATATTTTTATATCAGTCGAGTATAATTTCTTGCGAGGTTTTATTGAGAACGAAAAGCGATTTTTTTAAATCTAAAATTATTAATACTAATATATCAGGAATTAGTTTACTTGATTTTAAGAAGGATTCTGAGAATAAATTTATCGGTTGTTCAGATGTATTGTTTTACAGTCCTTTTGCTAAGCTTGTTAATTCAAGCTTAATAAAAACTCTACAGGAAAGAAGAAATCTTTTAAATTTAAAAGGGAACAGTTTAAATTATAACAAGTTCTTGGACTTAGATAAAGGGCAAATTAAAAGTTCAATTGATTATTATAATAATACCTTTCAACTAATGGTTGGGCGATTAAACATTTAAAACATCTACTTTATATAGCGCCTAAGCTCGGCAAAGGCTTTGTTCCAATAAGGATTTTCGGTAGAAGAAATAATAACGCCACTTGATGTGCTTGAGTGAATAAAATCAACAGCATCACCATTAACTTTAGTGACGATACCAACATGGTTTTTCTTTCGAGAACGTTTAGAGGTTCTAAAAAAAACAAGATCTCCAACTTTAGCTTTTCTTAAAGGTTTTCTCTTGCCCGCTTTCAATAAACCTTTAGTGGTGCGAGGCATTTTGATTCCATATTGATAATAAGATGTTTGGATTAAGCCTGAACAATCCATGCCTCTTGGCGTCGTTCCACCGTATTGGTATGGAGTTCCTAAATAATTTTTGGCATAATTAACAATCTTTTCTTCTTTGCTAATTTCCTTTGCCATCTTTCTTTTAGATCCACAACTAGAAAATAGCGTAATAATAAAGCTAAAGATAAGAATTAAATAATAAGAATTCTGTTTTTTTATTTTTTCCAAAATTTCCAACTTTTGTTTGTCGAACCAGTGACTTCATTGTAGCCATAGCCGTAGCCATAGTTGTATGAATAACGCCCTGACTGTTTAACACCATTAAGGACGATACCAATATTTTTTAACTTTTGATGTCTTTTTAAATCTTTAATATGATCTAACAATCTTAAATCAGTATAATTTGCTCTTGTTAAATACAGGGTAATATCAGCCTTATTAGATATCATAATTGTATCGGTTACTAATATTGTCGGTGCTGTATCAACTATGATGTAATCATATATTCC
>JBQDYR010000180.1:0-3216 GCA_052105355.1 Anaerococcus sp. | reverse complement strand
CTTGAAATTTCTAAAGATAGTGGAATTGGAGCTATAAAAGGAAGTACTCGAGGCATTACGATATACGCCCTAACGAATTACACAGCTACTCCTGCAGCAGTAGCAAGTTCATTGTGCACTGCTTCATTTGGTATCGCTAAAGAAGCATACAAATTCCGTAAAAACTTAATCACAAAAGAAGAATTTTTACTAAATTCGCAAATATTATGTGTTGAAGTATCAGTTAGTGCATTATCCTCAATATTAGGACATGCTGTAATTCCAATACCTATTTTAGGATCCGTTATTGGAAATAATATAGGAACTTTCCTATATGAAATCGCTAAAGATAATCTCACAATGAAAGAGAAATTACTGATAGCAGATTATTTCAAAGAGATACAAGAATATAACTATTTTTTAGATAATTAATTTGAATTATATAATCATCAACTTCAGAGAGATTAAGAATTACTATAAACTTTTAGGGAAGGCATTTTCTCCTGACTATAATATCGCTTTTCAGGGATCTTATGAATTTTTAAATATGTTTTTTAAAAATACGTTAACCTCTCCTATTTTCTCTGCTTCAGGTAAATAGATAGAAACGGTTGTCGAATAAACAAAAGAAGGTACACTCACAATTGAAAGCAATTGACTAATAACTGCATAAATAGCCAACAATTCTACTCCTAATCTCGACATCAAGGCATCAAACACCATAATAAACAAAACACTCTCCAGAATTTCTTGACCAACCAAAGGAATACCAAATGTTATTAATTCAAATTTAGTTGTAGATGTAATGGATAAAGCCTTCAAAATCATTGGATAAACCATAAACAAGTAACTAAGCGATATGAAAGCTAAGGATACAATCGTTGATATGGCTGCTCCCTTAATTCCGATTTGTGGTACCAGTACATAATTTAACACAACATCTATTAATGAACTGATAAGTCCAACCCACATAATTGGTTTTGTTTTCTTTTGAACTCTTAATAAATTTGTCAGCGAAAAGTTTAATAATGTCAATCCGATATATGGAGACATGAAGACTAAATAAATGGTGGATAAGGACAATAGTTGCCCTTTAAATCCATAGAGCTGCTTCAAGATTACATTTCCAAAAATAATGACAAAAACCGCAAAGGCAACTCCGATAATTAAATCTAAGGTTAGATTTGATTTCAATAAATCATCAAACCTGTTAGTTTGCCGATTAGAGTACGCCTTAGAGCTTTTAATATTAAATGACAAACTGAATGCTCCTAAAAGTCCACCAAAAGCAAATAAGAGATTCTGAATAATGGAAATTCCTGACAGAGCAATTGAGGAATTGTTCACAGCAAAATGCAATGCTATCTGCCCAATAATTACTTGACCAATATTTGTTAAAACTAAGGGAAAGGCAAATTTGTTAATTTCTTTTGAATCTATCATTTTTCCTCTCTAAAAGGCTTCAAATGTAAGTAAAGATCAGATTTAACTAAATTTGCATAAATAATATGCAAAATAGGAGTTTCTTCTAAAAATGAAATAATTGCCTGCTTACAATCATTAGCAGATACCTCATAATCTTGCTGTAATAGTTCTACAATCTTGTCTAAAGAAAAATTTTTAGAAATGCAATAAAGTATTTCTGCTCCTATTTCATCAAATGAATAGTACTCTAATCAAGTAGATCGTATCCTATGTATTCATCTGCTACTTTATTTACAATGAAATCTCTCTTACCTCTTATCACAAAATGTTCTTTCATACGACTACTCCACCTCCTTTTTGTTCATAAAAGCAGGCTAAATCAGAGCCCAGTAACGTTCCATCTAATTCCAAGGCACTGCATCGACATCCCCCACCACACCATGGTAGGGGACATTCTGAACATTTCCCAGAAATATCATCAAATGTAATTGATCTTAGTTTATTAAATACAGCAGAATGGTGCCAAATTTCGCTAAACTTTTGTTCTTTAACATTTCCAGCAACTAATTCATCTATACCATTCATCAAGTCACACCCGTATACATCTCCTTTATGATTAATTGAACATGCTCTAACTCCAGCTTGACAAGATATTTCCCTTGGCTTATCAAAATTTATATCTACTTTTTGATGCCAAACATTTTCTAATAAATCTGATCTATTATAAAATGCAAGCGGAAAATAATGTGTCAAAAAAACATCACTTTCATTAGGAGGAACAATTTTAAATTTAACTTTGAACTCTCCTTTAGAAATCCGCTCTGTTAAATCAAGAAAAACAGGATACCATTGTTTTTTATCTGCTAAAATACTACCGTCATTAGCCCTACCAGTAGGACAAATAACCATAACTGACATATACTCAATACCAAGCATATCATTCAATCTTATACTCTAAAGAAAATATCTGCTAAATTTGCAAACAATTGTGCTATCAATAATTTGGCAAATGAATTAGAAATACAACTTTTAAGTTCTTTTCTCTCTGTTAGAAAATGAATAAGATACTAAGCAACAAAGAGCTACTATACCAAATATTAAATAATTGCTCCTAATACTAAAGTTATCAGCAAAAATACCAGCTAGGAAATCAGCTAACATAAAACTAATCGAAATAAACAAATTATATACTGACCATGATACTGCTCTATTTTTTTCTATTGACATATTAAATTTATAATAAAAATGATTATTGTAGTTGGAATTAAGAACACGCATTAATAAAAGGATTATAATTTGGATGATTAGATTAGTTTGAAAAAACATGAGTATAGCTAATACTGGTAACATCAAGCTTACTTCAAACTTAATTTTTAGATAACTCCCCAAAGCCATAGATATATTAAACATAAATAGTATAATTCCCAGCATATCTAGTGAAAGTCCCTGTTCATTTAAGAATATCCCTGCATAAGAATTGCTAATCATAATTAGAGTTGAGAATGCTACTCCTAATATTATTAATAACCATGGAATATTTTGAATATTATCGAGGCTAAAAAATTTTTGTTTATTATTTTGTTCCTTTTTAATCTCGGGTAATCCTATTAAATATAATAAACTGAAAATTACAAATACAATGGATATAATAATAGGATAAATATAATTCCTATGCAATAAAGGTGGAGATATAATCGTAATAATAGCAATAAAAATATATTTTAATGTGTTGAGATTTTTCAAAAATGATTTATATACAACTTCGTCATCAATTATTTCAAAATTATAAGAAATAAGAACTCCTGAAGATAA
>JBQDYR010000179.1:0-3233 GCA_052105355.1 Anaerococcus sp. | reverse complement strand
TTCTTCAAGACCATTTGCTTGCATTTGCTTTTTAATAAGGTATCTCTTAGCTATATTTTTCTTCTCTTCTAAGGTATAACCTGAAATTCGAATTAGTTCGAGTCTATCGTAGAGAGCTGGTGGTATTTGACTTGGATCATTAGCTGTTGTTATGAAAAATACATCTGATAAATCAAAAGGAATATCTAAGTACCTATCTAAAAACTTATCATTTTGTTCTGGATCTAAAACTTCAAGTAGGGCACTTGATGGATCACCTCTAAAATCTGATCCAAGCTTATCTATTTCATCAAGTAAAAACACAGGATTTCTTACTCCTATACGATTAATATAGGAAATTATTCTACCTGCCATAGCTCCAACATAAGTTCTTCTATGACCTCTAATTTCTGATTCATCCGTTACTCCTCCAAGTCTCATAGAAACAAATTTTCTATCAAGAGCTTTAGCTATAGATTTAGCAATAGAAGTTTTTCCTACTCCAGGAGGGCCTACCAAACAAATAACAGATCCTTTGGTATTTTTTTTCTTTTTCTTTACGGCTATAGATTCTAGTATTCTTTCTTTTACATCCACAAGTCCATAATGATCATCATTTAAAACTTCTTCTGCTTTTTTTATATCTAAAGTATCTTTTGACTTTTTAGTCCAAGGAAGATTTAAGGTAAAATTCAAATAAGCAGAAATTACTCCATAGTCTGGACTCATATCTGGTATAGAAGAAAGTCTTTCTATATCTTTTAGTAGAGAGTCTTTATCTTCTTTGGATATTTTTAATTTTTTAACCTTTTCCCTAAACTCATCTGCTTCAGAAAGTCCCTTTCCTGTAGTTTCTTGAAGTTGTTTTTTTACTACATCAAGTTTTTCCCTCAAGTAATATTCTTTTTGTGATTTATTTATTTTGGTATTTACTTCTTCATCTATCTTACGACTTAAATCTTTTAAGGAAATTTCTTTTTGTATGACTTGATGAAGTTTTGTAAGCTTCTTTTCTACATCAAGTTCTTTTAATAAGTCATAATATTCGTTTGGATTTAATTCTAAATAATAGATTATAAGATCACCAAGTTTTGAAACATTATCTACATCTACCAATCCTAAAGCAACTTCATTTGGGATTTCTTTATCAACACTTACATATTGTCTAAAATCTTCTATAAGTAGTTTTTCCATAGCTTCTAGTCTTTCAGTTTGTTCAAACTTATCAAGATCTAGAATATATTCACTTACTTCTGCCTTAAAATATCCATCATCAGTAGAAAGTTTTTCTATCTTTGCTACATGTTTAGCCTCTATGAGAACTCTAAGATCTCCATTTTGTAGGTTAAAGGTTTGTTTAATAGATGCTACTGTTCCATATTCATAAAGATCTTCTGATGTTGGATTTTCTAATAATACATCTTTCTGATTTACAAGAAAAATATCACTATCATTTAGCAAGCTAGCCTCTACTGCTTTTTTTGATATAGATCTTCCACAATCAAAATGTAAAACAGTATTGGGGAATGCCCACAAACCTCGGACGGCTACTGTAGGATATTCTCTTTTATTTATATTATAAATATCTTTCATGTACACCTCGCTTATACACGCTCATAATAACTAACTTATAAAAGGGGATGAAGCAAAATCAAAGTTTTCTGCTCCAGCCCCTTTGTAAATTATTTATTATATTTAAACTCTATTTTTTCTTTATCTTGTACGGAACCTGGCCCTAGTATAACTTCTTTTATTTTATCTTTAGATGGTATTTCATACATCACATCTAGGAGCATATCTTCCATTATAGTTCTTAGACCTCTTGCTCCTGTTTTTTGCTTGTAAGCTTTCTGAGCCATTTCTTCTACAGCCTCTTTTGTAAAGGTAAGCTTTACATTATCAAGCTCAAAGAGTTTTTGATATTGCTTGATTAAAGAGTTTTTTGGCTCATTCAAGATTTTTACAAGTGAATCTACATCTAAGTCTTCCAATGTTACAATTATAGGAACTCTTCCTATAAATTCTGGGATTAAACCGAATTTTAAAAGATCTTCTGTTGTTACATCAGAAAGGCTTGTTTCTGATTTTTCGTTTATATCAGCCCCAAAACCTATAAGCTTTTTATCGGTTCTTTGTTTGATAATATCTTCAATGCCATCAAAGGCGCCGCCAACAATAAATAATATTTTATTAGTATCTATTTGGATGTACTCTTGGTTAGGATGCTTTCTTCCACCTTGTGGAGGTACATTAGCAACAGTTCCTTCTATCATTTTAAGAAGAGCTTGTTGGACACCTTCTCCTGAAACATCTCTAGTTATAGATGGATTTTCACTTTTTCTAGTAATCTTATCTATCTCATCTATATAAATAATTCCATTTTCTGCAGCCTCTATATCATAATCAGCAGCTTGGATTAATTTCAAAAGAATATTTTCAACATCCTCTCCAACATATCCCGCTTCTGTTAAACTTGTAGCATCCGCAATGGCAAATGGCACATTGAGTTTTTTTGCTAGTGTCTGAGCAAGTAAAGTCTTACCAGAACCTGTAGGGCCTAAAAGTAATATATTTGATTTTTGTAACTCAACATCTGTTTGATCTAAGTTTGAATTAATTCTCTTGTAGTGATTGTAAACTGCTACAGACAAAGTCTTTTTTGCAGCTTCTTGTTGAATGACATAAGAGTCCAAAAACTCTTTTATCTCAGCTGGTCTTGCTAAATCTACAGCAAAATCATGACTTTCATCAATTTTTTCTTGGTCTAAAATTTCGCTACAAAGATCTATACACTCATTACAAATGTAGGCATTAGAACCCGCTATTATTCTGTCAACTTGATCACTTGTCTTGCCACAAAATGAGCATCTGACTTCCTTTTGATCAATATTTGCCATTATCTCTCCTATTTGCTTTCTATTACTTGGTCAATAAGTCCATATTCCATAGCTTCTTCAGCTGTCATTGAAAAATCTCTATCAGTGTCTTTTGCTATTTGGTCTATTGATTTTCCAGTATTATCTGACAAAATCTCATTTAATCTTTTCTTGATTTTTAAGATTTGTTCTGCTTGGATTTGAATATCTGACGCTTGACCTTGAGATCCACCTGATGGTTGGTGAATCATAATATTGGAATTTGGTAGAGAAAATCTCTTTCCTTTAGCACCAGATGATAATAGTACAGCGCCCATAGATGCAGCTTGACCAATACAAATGGTTGAAACATCTGGTTTAATGTAGTTCATAGTGTCA
>JBQDYR010000178.1:0-3258 GCA_052105355.1 Anaerococcus sp. | reverse complement strand
TTTGTTTTCATAAGAAAGTTTTTCTATAGTAGATATTGCATTTTGTAGATAATTTTCACTTAAAGAACCAAAACCTTCATCAATAAATAAAGTATCAATTTTTATTCCACCATTTTCTGCAGCTATCTCATCAGATAGTCCTAGAGCCAAGGCCAAGGATGCAAGGAAGGTCTCGCCTCCTGAAAGAGTTGAGGCTGGCCTTGCTTTTCCAGTATTGGAATCTATTATTTCTATATCAAGTCCTTGTCTGACTCTCATATCCCCACCGCTTGTTTTTCTAACCATTCGGTATTGACCATTTGACATTTTGTAGAGTCTTTCGTTGGAATAAGTAAGAATTTTTTCAAAATAATATATAAGCACAAAGGTTTCAAAATCTAACTTTTCTCTGCCTATAACAGCGCCATTGCTACCTGATGCTATATTTGATAATCTTTTTAAGATTTGTCCTTCTGATACTTTTTCCTTATATATTTTTTCTATATCATAAACTTCCTTTGAAATTTCTTTTATGGTTGCAAGATCTATATTTTCTTTAGTTAGAATTTCTGTAAGTTTAGATAATTTTTCATTTAATTGGCTAATATTTTTTTCAAAAATTTCTAGATCAATAAGTTCCTTATCTTTGTATAATTTTAAGGACTCTAGTCTTATATTTATTGTATTATAAGCTTCAAAAAATTCTTTTATATCTTCTTCTTTTTCTTTTAAATTTACATATGTTTCTAAACTTTGTAGAAATTCTTCCATGGATGAGAAATATTCTTTTATTTTTTTATCTAAAATTTCTTTGTTTTCATTGAATGATTTTTCGTAAGAGATTAGATTTTCATTATTTGTTTGAAGGAAGGATTTAATTTCTGCTAACTTTTTATCAAGATTTGAAAAGTCGTTGTTTATCCTGTCTATTTCTGTGACTTTTACTTTAAGTTCTTTTTTTATTTCATTAAGATTTTGATCTATAGATTCTTTATCAATATCTTTTAGGTTATCTCTCATAGAAAAATAGGATCTTTCCAAATCATCAAATGATAATAGTTTTTCTCTTAGAAGATTTATTTGATTTTCTATTTTAACCTTCTCTTCTAGAAGTTTATTTTTTTCAGTCTTTAATTGATCTATTAAAGTTTCTGTTAGTCTTAAATCATTATTATTTTCTTCTAAAGTCTTGTTTAAGTTTTTAGTATCTTCTTCTAAATCTTTTTCTTCTTTTAAAAGATTGTCTAGACTTGGAAGATTTAAAATTAGATTTTTTTCGAGAAGTTCTATTTCTTTTTCTCCTATAGATTTTTTATTATTAAGTTCATGATATTTATCTCTTAGAGAATCTAAATCAAAAACTTGTATTTCTTTCTCCTGTAACTTCTCTTTATGGACTGATCCACAAATAGGACAAACACCCGTCTCATTTAATAGTCTTATAAACTTTTGTTTCTCAATATTTTCTTGGTTTATAATTCCAGTTTCAAGATCTTTTTTTGCCTCTTTTATTTTCTCATCAAGATAGTTGTTATCTTCTTGTAAAACTTTAATTTTTTCTTTTGTTTCAAGATTAGATTTGACTTTTAATACATTATCCTTATTTTTTTCAAGAACTTTATCAAGATTAGTTTTTTCAACCATTAAATTTGATTTTTTATTTTTAATTTCTAATAAGAGATTGGATTTTTCTAAAATAGCTTCTGAAACTTCCATATCTTTACTCTTAGTTGTTTCGAACTTTTCCTTCAGTTTTTCTATCTCATCTTTATTCTTTTTATCTATAAAATACTGATCTTTGATACTTAAAAACTTTTCAAAAGATTCTTTTTTTTCTCTAATCTTATTTAAATCTATTTTTAAATTATCAACTTCTTTTTCTAAATCATTGAGGCCTTTTTTCTCAATCTTCAACTTTTCAAAATCTTTTTCGAGGTCAGTTTTTTCTTTTTCCTTGTATTCTATAGCAATAGATATTTTTTTTCTTGCATTATTTATCTCTTCAAGTCTTTCATAGTAAGGTTTTATAGAATTAGCATTTTTTGCTTTTTGAAGTTCATTTTTTAGATTATTATAGGTTTCATACTTCTGATCAAATGATTTTTTTTTATCCTTTAAGTTCTTATATAGAAGTATTTGTTCGTTCTCTCCTTTGGCCTTGGAGATTTGATCTATAAGTTCTTCTTTGGTTTTATTGTTTTCTTCATATTCTCTTTTTAATTTTTGAATTTCATTTTCTTTTTCTGTGATTTCTTTGTCTATTTTTTCTATAAGTCCTTGAAAGTCATGCCCAAGCCTCATTTTTTGGTCTATAGAAATATCTAATACAGAATATCTTTTTAATTCTTCATCTAATTTTTTATCCAAGTTTTCTAAATCTTTTCCAAAAGATTTAGCCTTATCCTTTAAAATCTCTTGTATTTGTCCATATTCTCCAGTTTGAAAAATATCTGATAGAAGTTCTGCCTTTGTTGCAGAACTAGCAGATAAAAATTCAGAAAATTGTCCTTGAGCTAAAAGCATTACCTTTTTTAACTGAGACTGGTCCAGACCTAAAATTTCTTTTATTAAATTATTAGTATCCCCTACCTTATCAGAAAGTAAAATCTTATCATCATTTTTTATTTCAAAAAATTCAACTTCATGATCAACTTTAACTCCCGCTTTAATCTTTTTTTTAGCAAATTGACTTGGTTTTCTTTCTATTTCGTAAACTTTCTCATCAAGTTCAAAAATAAAGTTTACATATGTAGGCGGATCTTCTGGAGTCAAAAAATCACACCTTAAGTCTGTTTGAACAACTCCAGGTCTCGATATATCACCAAAAAGAGCAAAACTAATAGCATCAAAAATACTTGTTTTTCCAGATCCTGTATCTCCAGAAATAACAAATATTCTAGATTGATAAAGTTTTTTAAAATCAATTTCAACTTTTCCCTTATAGCTCATAAATCCATACATGGTTAATTTTATAGGTTTCATTCAATCACCCTTTTAAATATTTCAATTTCTTGATCTGACATCTCTTCTTTCATCTTAAACTTATAAAATTCCTTAAAAAGCTCTAGACTTGAAAGATTTTCTATATCTAAATCAAAATCTTCTTCTCTTTTAAATACTGATGCATCTTTATACTTGATATTTACCGCATTTGGAAAAAATGTTTTTAACTTAGACATAGCATTTTCTATAGGGTACTTATCAAGCAAAATAAATTGAACAAAGTCATCCCTTTGTTCCATAGTTACAATGTTTTCAAAATAATCTTCTATAGTAATA
>JBQDYR010000177.1:0-3265 GCA_052105355.1 Anaerococcus sp. | reverse complement strand
GGAATGTTACAATCATATTTTCTTCAACGCCTAAAAATTCTGATAATAATCTATCTGATAATTCAGGTGCTAGAATTTGCAGAAAGTTTACTTCTCCAAAGTATTCTCCAATTTTAAATTGATTGTGAGATGAAAAGTTAAATGATGCTGGTACTATATAATCCTTAGTAGATAGTCCACTATATTTTAGGTCTTCAAAGGAAAAAACAAAATTCTTATTCGGATTTAAGATATCGTGAATAACCTTTAACCTTTCATATCCACTTAATACATAAGCTTTTACTCCCATCTGCTTAAAGTTATTTAATATATCCATTTCCATTCTTTCAAGTCTTGTAGTTGCCTCTTTTAAATCTTGTGCTTGTAAGCTAAAGGTGATATACATATATTTAGTAAGTCCATTATTTCCTTTTTGACTCTGATTTTTTAGCATTTCCCTGTACTCTTTTCGTATTTCATTATATGAATCGTTTCTATCCGGAACATTGATGTTTTTTTCTACTTCTTCATTTTTTCCTATGCGATTAATATATGAAAGTTCTATATCAACACTTGGATCAAAATAGTTTAAAAAACTTGAAAATTCATTAAATATACTTTCCTTATCTTCTTCTGTTGAAAGCTGGTAGTTAATATCTAAAAAACGTATCATTTTATTAAATTTGTTCTTCTCAACTTGGCAAATCCCATTTCTCAACATTCTTAAATAAGGGATTGTTTCCTGAACGCTCTTTTTCTTCTTCCCACCAAAAAAGGAAAGCTTCTTTTTGGGCTTCCCTTTTTCTTTAGAAATATTTGCTTTTTTCATCTTTTTTTGACTTATACTAATGCTTTTTAAATCTTCTTTTTGTTTTTTTAAATTTCTTTTTTCTTGATTTAATTTTTTCTGTTGTTTTTTCTGTATTTGATTCATTTACTCCTTTCCTTTCTTTGTTTCTTTATATCATAAATACATTCTGTCTTGTATATCCTTATACTTGTCTGTCTTTTCTTATCTATAATATACTTTAAATATTTTTCAAAATAGATCCCGTCCTTTTCATAAAGAGTTGCAAATATTATAGGAAAAGACACACCTATCATAATTAACATAGATAGGTCATTAGGCAGCACTTTTTTTACCATTAAATATACTGGAAAGCCTATTAGACCTGCAATTGTAAAGCCAATTAATTGTCTTTTTGTTAGATTTAGAGCTACCTTTGTTTTTACTTTTGTTAAGTCCTTTGGTACATTTACATAAGCCATTATTCTAAACCCTCTAAGTAAAAGCCATATATGTCTTCTCTGTTCAGATCTTCTAATGATTTTCCCATATTCACTGCTATTTCTAAGACTTTTTCATTCGTTTCTTCTCTATTATCTAAAACTTCCAATGTTTTTCTTATAATCATTCTATTTTGTATTTCTCTTGTAATATATCCCCCTATTAAAAGTATTGGGAGTCCTATTGTTCCAAGTGTTTTTAGATTTATTTTTTTGTCCTTTTTTCTTCTAATTTTCATCATCTTCTCCTTTTTTATTAATGAGCATTTAAAATTGATTTTGCAATACTTCCTGATTTCATCATAGTTATACCAAGTATTAATGTGTATCCTAGTAATTCAAAAATACTTTTGTGTATGTCTGATATATTTAAAGTCTTAACAAGTACGGCATAAATTCCTACGCATATAAGTAAGAATAAACCTTGCAAGCCAAGTGCGAAGAGCCCTCTTATATAGTTTGTTCCAATACTTCCCCATTCTTTATTACCCATTGTGGCAAAAGGTATTGCGCAAACTGAAGTATAAATATATATTTCTATCATCCTGCCGTATAGAATAACTGTAATGAGTATTGATATCCCTTGAATTATCATCTTTACAATTGATGTCTCTAGTACTATAGTCATTAATTTTCCTATTGACTCTCCTTTTAGGCTATCTACCATATTAGCTATATCACCCGGAGAAACTTTTGCACTAGCATTTGCCACACCTGCTGCCTTTCCTATTAAATTCTGTGCCACATCAAATACTGCCATAGAAAAGTCAAAAGCATGAGATACAAGCCATACTGCTATCCACATTTTTATCATATATTTAAAAAAATCAAAGGTATCTGTGTCATGCATATTATTTTTGTTCATTACCATTTGAATTAATTCAATACATAGTACAGCCGTTATGATAAGACCTGCTATGGGAAGTATAACATTTTCTGAAATAGACTTTATGAAGTGGAAAACCTCCGAGTTCCATCCACTCGGAGTCTTTCCTACCTCATTTGCTATCGTTGATACTTTATCATTTATATCAAGGAGCATTCCGCTTAAATTTTCCTTGATCATATCAATAAGTATCTCCGAAAAAAACTCTTTGATCTTATCTACTATATTAAACATTTTATTTTAACACGTTTGCTAATAGCGGTATTAGTTTTAAACCTATGAGTACAATTCCCCCTCCAGCCATAAGCTGCTTAATACCTTGAGATTTAGCACCAGGGTTGTCATTCCCATAACCTTCCATCAGGTTGATAACACCCCATGCTCCAAGCCCTGCACCAATTGCTGTAACTAATATTTTTAATACATTTACTGCTTGTGTAAAAAATTCCATTTATATTTCCTCCTCTTTTTCTTCTTTTTCAATTTTATTTATGTGCTTTACGATAAAATTTTTAAATGTCTTGTCTTCTTTTTTTGTTTCCTTAAAATATCCAAAAATATGGATGTATTCTCCACTTTTAAATTCCTTCACACTTTTTGCCTTTTCCCCGTAGAGATTACAGTAGATATATTCTTTTTTAACCTTTCCTTCTTCTTTGTTCTTTCTAACTATTGTGAAGTTAGCTACCTCTTTTTCTCCTTCCTTTGTATCTATTGCAGTTGTTTTTATTTCTCCTACTAGATTTCCATTAATATTTAGCATTTCTCTTTCCATTTGTTCTATCTCCTTTATTCCATAAAAAAAGCGATAGTTTTCTCTATCGCTTCTACTTCTAATTCATTAATATTTCATTTTTATCTGTATCTTATTTTTTCGGCTCATCTCGTATATATTTCATTCTTCCTCCTTTGGGCATAAAAAAACACCGAAATGTTTTTTTCGGTGTAAATTTCTCTATTTAATTTTATGGTTTTAGTAATTCTTTCCAGTTTTCTATAAAGCCAACATGTCTTAATTCAATATTTTCATATCTTGCTATTAGTGCTGTTAGATCATGATAAAATTTTTTGTAATTTTCTTCTTCAGAAACTATTTTAAGATTAACTAATGTA
>JBQDYR010000176.1:0-3279 GCA_052105355.1 Anaerococcus sp. | reverse complement strand
TTTTTCAGCCTCTTCTAGATCAAAATCTTTTTTTGAAATTATTTTATCATCGTTATTTGTGAAAAGTCCCATAAATACCCCCTTACGTCTTTATTAACTTTATATTAGCAAAGTTTAATAAAGAATTCCAGTTATTTTTGTATTATTTTTCACCATATTAAAAATAACAAAGAATATTTATTATATAATAAGACTACAATTTCTATATATTAAAAAAATATAACCAACAAATATAATTGTTGGTTATATTGATAATTATATATTTTATTGGTAGTTTTAAATATCTAAATTTATATCTTAATTTTATTTATTTTTTTGGAAATACTCTTTTGCATGTTCCATTTCTTGAACTAGTTCTAATGTTCCCAAATATTTTTTATTTTTATCTCTAACTGCCATATAAGTCACAAGATATGTTTTGTCTTTCTTTTCTGTCCATACTGGTACTTTATCTCTTTTACCAGCCCTAAAGTCTTCTATAATCTGTCTAACCATTGGCTCTATATGTGCAGGGTGGCATCCCCAAACTTTTCTTCCTAGAGACATTAGTGGCCTTTTAAATACCTTTGTATCTTCTACATCATTATAGTAGCGATTGATATCTTCTTTATCTACAAATGTAATTTCCAAAGGCATTGTATCTAGCATTGCTATTAGTTCTTCTAGTTTAAATGAACCTGTTGGAAGAACTATTTTTTCTTCTGAAAGATTAGGTTTTTCAAATGTATGAGATTCTGCTTCTTTCCATACTCCATTTTCTTTTGTAAATATTGTTTCATAATCTTTTAAATCATGGTAGATTCTAAACCATTCTTCTTTTACAAAGTTTTCTGCACATATTGGGAATAAGATATTTCTTTCTTTATATACCATCTCTTCTGCACGTGTAAGAACCTTATTCAAATCTTCTTGCCATTTTTCATCATGTATTTTTTCCTTATTTAGTCTGGAAAGTTCATCTCTTATTTCATCATCTACTTTCCACATTACATCATTAGGTCCTGATATATCATAATTTACTTTTAATAGTGGATAAAGATTGTCACCTTTTTTTGCGTAATGAACAGAAATCTTTTTTATTTCAGAGAATAGTTCCTCTGATGGATTTTTTTTATATTCATCTATTATTTTACCAATATAATCATTTTCTTTTGATAAGATATTCAATGGATGTCCTGCAATTATTTTTAGGTTTTCCACTCTCTCTAAGCCAGTTAAATTTTCATTATCAGAATTTATCATTTGGTTTTTATTTTTTTCTATAAGCGAATCTATAACAGCTTTATCTGCTTCAGCTATTCTTTCTTCTCTAGTAGATCCATGGAAAAGTGCAGAGTGAAGATCGCATAACTTCTGAACTTTAGTGAGTGGTAATCCTTCTTTTATAAGTTCTTGTTCTGCTTCCATTATTTCTGATGCTTCTACATGAGAAAATTTTTCTACAAAATCTTCTCTAACTCTTTCTAATTCCTCTTTATCTTCTATTCTTTTTAGATATGATTTTAAAAGGTCTTTACGAGTTAATTCTTCTGTTTTTTTATCATCATATGAAACAGAAACATTATTTTTCTCTTCTTCTTGAAACTCTCCCTTTATTTCAAATCCTTTTGATTTCAATGTATTTTCTATTTTTTCCATTGAAATACCTTTCATCTTTGCTCCTTTTGGTATTGTCATCATTTTACCAATAGAATTTAACATAGATTTTTTTGAAATTTCAGAAAAGCCCAAATCGTTCATTGTTTCCATAAGTTCTGGATACTCTTCTATAAGATCATGAACATTTTTTTCTAAGTCTATGATTTTTTTCATATATACCTCTTTATTTTATATTATTTTATAGGATAATATTTTTTCCTATTAAGCATTTTTTATTTAATTCTTTTATCATTATATAGAATCTAGTGTTAATATACCTGATTTCTTTTTCAATTCATAGGTCTTAAATAAAAAATTTGTATATTTTTTTGATTATCATAAAAAAATACAAATAATCATATATTTCTTATAAAGTTTATAAAACATTATGAGACTATTAACTAATTATAAAATTTTTCTATAGTATATCTTTTAATCTATTAATTATTTCTTTTAGACTTATATATCAAATTTTTAACTTATAACTTTTTCAAATAAAAAAGAGCCAAACAATGTTGACTCTGAAAGTTATCTATACTAATTCAAGAATGGCTTGTTCTGAACCGTCGCCTCTTCTTGGTCCTAATTTAAGTACTCTTGTGTATCCACCATTTCTGTCTTCATATTGTGGAGCAATTTCTCCAAATAATTTTTGGACAGTTGATGGTTTTAAGATGTATGATGCTGCTTGTCTTCTTGAATGAAGTGTATTTTTTTTACCTAGAGTAATCATACGATCTGCCATTTTTTGTGTTTCTTTAGCTCTAGTTACAGTAGTTGTTATTCTACCATTATCTAGTAAAGATGTAACTTGATTTCTAAGCATAGCGTTTCTATGGTCTGTTCTTCTGCCAAGTTTTCTTTTGTTAGCCATCTTTGCCTCCTAATCTTCTTTTAAACTAAGTCCTAATTCTTCAAGCTTATCTATCACTTCTGTTAGTGACTTTTTCCCAAAGTTTTTAATTTCTTTTAATTCTGATTCAGATGTTGACACAATATCATCTACTGTATCAAAACCAGCTCTTTTTAGACAGTTGAATGATCTTAATGAAAGATCTAGTTCTTCAATTGTTTTTGACAATTCTTTTTGACTAGCTTCCTCTTCTTCTTCATCATATAATTCATCGTCTTGTATTTCCTCTTCTGGAGGGAATTTAGCGTTTGGTAATTCTTTGAAGAATGCGAAGTCACTCATTAATATTGAAGCTCCTTCACTTAGGGCTTCTTGTGGAGTAATTGTACCATCTGTCCATACTTCGATTACGAGTTTATCGTAATCTGTTGCTTCTCCTACTCTTGTATTTTCTACTGTAAAATTACATTTCTTAACAGGAGTAAAGGATGAATCTATCGCTATTGCTCCGATTGGATCAGAGTCAGATTTATTTTGTTCTGAAATTCTATATCCCTTACCATCAGTAACATCAAGTGCAATAAATAATCTTGATTTTTCGTTTACTGTTGCGATGTAATGGTCTGGGTTTGCTATTTCTACGTTTGCATCTGATTTAATATCTTTTGCAGTTACAATTTTTGGTCCTTCGATATCTAAATACATGGGGATGTCTGGTGATATGTGTGTGTGGGTATGTCGAACTTTGGTAGTGAGTATTAGTTCAGGAGCGTGTTCGCCTTCGCGTG
>JBQDYR010000175.1:0-3295 GCA_052105355.1 Anaerococcus sp. | reverse complement strand
TACCTTATCATTTTCATTACCTTGACGAACAATTCTACCACTTCTTTGCTCTAGGTCAGACGGTCTCCAAGGGACGTCTAAATCATGCAAGGTTATTAATTTATTTTGTACATTTGTACCTGCTCCCATTTTTTGAGTAGAGCCTAATAATACTCTTACTTCTCCTCTTCTTACCTTAGAGAATAATTCGTCTTTTTGTTTGTCTGTATCTGCTTCGTGAATAAAGGCTATTTCTTCTTTAGGTATTCCCATATTCACTAGCTTATTTCTAATATCATCATAGATATTAAACTCTCCATCTCCTTTTGGTGTAGACATATCTGAAAAGACTAATTGGGTTGATGAATTTTCTTTTGTTTTATCCCAGATCGAAAAGATATTTTTAACGCATACATTCACCTTTGAATTAGGATCATCTGGAAGTAGTGGGTTTATTAATCTTTGATCTAGAGCAAGTTTTTTACCATCATTTGTAATCTTTAGCATATTATCTTCTGTTGGCTCTACTTGGTTATTTCTAACTGCGTCAGCTCTTTCTGAAATAATTTCTAATATTTCTTTTTGTTCCTCTGTAGGTTTTGTTTTAATAACTTCAAAATTTGCTTTAGGAACTGGCAAATTTAACATATCTGAAGTCTTTATATCTGCTACTTCTTTAAACATGCTCATCAGCTCTGGCAAGTTATAAAACTTTGAAAATCTTGTCTTTTGCCTATATCCAGTTCCTTCTGGAGATAACTCAAAGGTGTTTTCTGTTTCTCCAAAAGTTGAAGCCCAAGCGTCAAAATGCTCTAATCCTCTTGCCTTTAAATCGTCATATTGAAGGTATCTTTGCATGGTATAAAGCTCTGTCATTGAATTTGATATTGGTGTACCAGTAGCAAAAACAACTCCCTTTCCATCTGTCATTTCATCCATATACCTACATTTCATATACATATCTGAAGACTTAAAGGCTTCACTCTGACCGATACCCGCAACATTTCTCATCTTGGTATGCAAGAATAAGTTTTTGTAATTATGAGCTTCGTCTATAAATAACTTATCTACTCCTAGTTCTTCAAAGGTTATTACATCATCTTTTTTAAAGTCATCGTTTAGTTTTTCAAGTCTTACCAAGAGTTTTTTCTTTGTCTTTTCTAGTTGTTTTACTGTGAAATTTTCCCCTCTATTTCTTTTGTTCTCATCAATAAAGGAAACTATATCATCTATTTGGTCTTGTATATGCCTTACCTGGTATTCCTTAGACATTGGTATTTTTTCAAATTGAGAGTGTCCTATGATGACTGCGTCATATTCTCCTGTTGCAATCCTACCAATAAATCTTTTTCTATTTTTAGGTTGGAAGTCTTTTTTATCGGCCACCATAATGTTTGCTGACGGATATAACTGCATAAACTCTCTACCAATTTGAGTGGTTAGATGGTTAGGAACTACAAATAATGACTTACTTGCAAGTCCTAACTTTTTAGATTCCATAGCAGAAGCTACCATTTCAAAAGTTTTTCCTGCTCCTACTACATGGGCAAGTAGTGTATTTCCACCATAAAGAGTCCTTGCTATGGCGTTTTTCTGATGTTCTCGAAGTCTGATTTCAGTATTCATTCCATCAAAAGTTAAGTTAGAACCATCAAATTCTCTATTTCTAATTGAGTTAAATTTTTCATTATAAATCTTTTCTAGCCTATATCTTCTATCAGGATCTTCAAATATCCAATTCTTAAATTCTTCTTTAATCAGTTCTTGCTTTTGACTTGCAAGCATAGTTTCTTTTTTATTTAATACAGAAGTCTTAGACCCATCATCGTTTATTACTTGGTCAAATACTTTTGTATCTTTTAGATTAAGAGCATTTTCAATTAGCTTATAGGCGTTTACTCTGCTTGTACCATAAGTCATGTTAGCAAGGTCATTAGCTGAGTCGACACTCTTACCTTCAATGTTCCATTCACTTGTATGTGGTGAGAACCTAACATTTATATTCCACCTATCATAACCTGGTGTTTTTAAAAGATTAAAAGTAAAGTCTTCTATATCTTTTTGAGGTATCCAAGTTGCTCCTAACCTTACATTTATATCAGAAGCAGTGAGTTCTTCAGGCATAACTTCTTGTAATTTCTCTCTTTGGTATTTGAGTTTTCCTAACTCGTTTAATAATGTGTCTTTCTTTTCAGAAGCTGCTAAATCTATTACATTTTCAATTTCTCCGATATATGAATTGAGGTAGCCGATCTTTTCTCTAATATTGCCACTTAAATACTCGTCAGCCGATACATATGAAAAATGAAATGGATCGTCATTGTCAAAATTTTCAAAGGGCATTCTGTTATTTATTAGGTCTGTATCTTTAATATCTAAAAATATCTCGCCTTCAAGTTCACCAATTAAGGCGTCCCTATCTTTACTTGTTATAGATTCCATATATTCAAAGTCTAAATATCCCTTTTGTGAAACTGATAAGACTAAAGCTTCAAGGGAAGTATCTACATGGTCTACTACCTTTGCCTTTGTTATTGTTCTTTTTGAAAATATCTCACTCTTAGCTTTGAAATTATCCTCATCATCAAGTATTTCTATTGATGAAACCAGTGGAAAGTTTGAGTCTTCCTTTAAGGCTCTAGTGTTTGATAAGGAGTTAATAAAGCCATGATTTTTTGAAAAGTTATCATAGACTTCATTTAACTTTGCTTGTGACTCTTTTATTTCTTCATCAGAAAAATCGTCCTTTTGTTTTTTTATTACATCTTTTAAAGCATTCATTACATCAAGATAATCTTTTATCTTTTCTTTGTTTTTATCTGATATATTCTGCTTAATTAAGACTGAGTTTTCTCTTAGGTAGACTTCTTCGTCAATAATAGTGTAAGAAAAGTTTTTAACATCGTCTGTCGCTGGAAGACTTAATTCTTCATCTTCCAATAGTTCAACTTCTTCATATTTTGAATTTGAAGATATTTCCTTACTTGCAAGATCCATTAAATCTTTTAGATTTTCGTTTTCTTTTTCATCACAAGTAATGGTATTTCCAAATCTTCCAGATACTTCTTTCATATCGCCTAATACCATTTGAGGATTATCTACAAAATATTTGTTGTAAGTCAAACCCTTTTTATCAGTTGATAGGTGTATCCAATCATCATCTCTTTCTATAACTGAATCTCTCTTCTTTAAGAAAATAATATCTGAAGTAACTTCTGTACCAGCAAGTCCTTTAAATGTTGTATTAGGTAGCCTCATAGATCCTAAAAACTCACATCTTGCATTAATATATTTTCTAACAGATTCATCTTTTTTA
>JBQDYR010000174.1:0-3342 GCA_052105355.1 Anaerococcus sp. | reverse complement strand
AAATAAATAACAATGGAAAAATTCCTATAATTACGGGTGGGACTGGGTTTTATATAGACTCAATCTTATTTCAAACGAATTATGGTAAAACACCAAAGAATGATGGGATAAGAAAAAAGTATGAACAAATAAAAGATGAAAAAGGAGAAAAATATCTTCATTCAATTTTAGAAAAAGTAGATAAAAAAACTGCTGACAAATACCATTATAACGAAATAAATAGAGTAATAAGAGCTTTAGAAATCTATGAAATTACAGGTAAAGCTCCTTCAGAGGTAAGAAAGGGACAAAATATAATTAATGAAAATATAGATCCTTTAATTTTCTTTATTAATTATAAGGATAGGTCAATACTATATAAAAAAATTAATAAAAGAGTCATACAGATGTGTGAAGAAGGACTCTATGAAGAGTTTCTTAATTTATTAGATAAATATGAACTTAATAAGAATAATCAATCGATGAGAGCGATAGGTTATAAAGAATTATTTGATTTGTATGATAATAATTTATCGAAGGAAGATACTATAGAGTTAATACAAAAAAATACAAGAAGATATGCCAAAAGACAAGTAACATGGATGAGAAAATATCTTAATTATGATTTTACCTCATATAAGCTAATGGATAATATAAATAGTAAAGAAGATCTTATAAAGGAAATAATAGGAGAAATAGAAAACAAATATGATTTATGATGAATTTTTAAATTTTTATGATATAAATTCTAAATTTTTGGAATTAGTAAATAATAATGAAAAAGAACTAAAAGAAAATTTTGAAAATTTAGAAAAAATTAGAGAGTTTAACCAATTTAAGGTTTTAAAATCTTTTAAAGAAAATAACTTATCTACAATGGACTTTAACCAAGCTACAGGTTATGGATATGGAGATATTGGAAGAAATACCGTCGAAAAAATTTTTTCTTCTATTTTTAAGTCTGAAGATGCTCTTGTCAGACCGAATATTGTATCAGGTACACATGCAATATCCTTAGTTTTGTATGCTTTATTAAATTTTGGAGATAAAGTAGTATCTGTAAATGGAGATCCATATGATACCTTACAACAAGTTATAGGAATTAAAGGTAATAAAAAAGGTAACCTAATTGAAAAAGGTGTAGAATATAAGAAGCTTGATTTAAAAAATGATATGTTTGATTATAATAACTTCTCTGAAGTAATAGATTCGAGTACATATGTAGTTATGATTCAAAGATCAACAGGTTATTCTCATAGAAGAGCTTTTACTATAGAAGAAATACAAAAAGCCATAAAAGTAATAAGAAAAATTAATGACAAGGCTATTATATTTGTAGACAACTGTTATGGAGAATTCACAGAAACAAAAGAACCTATAGAGGTTGGAGCTGATATAGTAGCTGGATCGCTTATAAAAAATCTAGGTGGTGGAATAGCAATAACTGGAGGATATATTTGTGGAAATAGAAATCTTATAGAATATTGTGCAAACACTTTAACAGCTCCTGGAATTGGTAAAGATGAGGGCCTTAGCTTTGGAACAAATAGAAGTGTACTCCAGGGCTTATATTACTCTCCACATACTACAATAGAGTCCATAAAGGTAGGATTAATTTTTGCTAAGACTTTTGATAATCTAGGCTATAATATTATTCCAAATTTAACCGATCCTAGAAGTGATATTGTCCAATCTATTACACTAAATTCACCAGACAAGTTAAAACTTTTTTGCAAGGCAATTCAAGAAACATGTAGCGTAGATTCAAATCTTACACCAATAGCAGATGACATGCCAGGGTATGAAGATAAAGTGATTATGTCATCAGGTGGATTTGTAGAGGGGGCAACTTCAGAATTATCTGCAGATGGACCTCTTAGAGAGCCTTACACCGTTTATCTTCAGGGAGGGCTAAATTACTTTCATGGTAAATTAGCCTTATTAAAAGTTTTATCACAATTTGATAAGGAATCATTATTATAAATTAAATATCTAAATTTTCAAGAGGGTTTTTGTTAACAGCATTCTTTAGATCTTCGTTATCTACGTGAGTATATATTTGAGTTGTAGATATATTTTCGTGCCCTAAAATATCTTTTAAAGCACGAATATCAACATTTCCATACTTATACATTAATGTTGCTGCAGTGTGTCTAAGTTTGTGAGTAGAGTAGGTTTTGGTATCAAAACCTGCTTTTTTTAAATATTTTTCTATAGTAGATTGAACAGCTCTATTACTAATTCTTTGTTTTCTGGTAGATATAAATAGGGCATCTATAGACTTTGTTTTATTTTCGTTATCAGAAATATACTTATTTCTTGCTTTTATGTAGCTAAGTATTATCTTATGACAGTTTTTAGTAAGATAAATGGTTCTTTCTTTATTTCCTTTACCGACTATTGTAAAATGATCTCCTTTAATAGAAGATACATTTATAGAAACTAATTCTGATAGTCTCATACCAGTAGTTAAAAATGTAAATATTATAGCAAGATCTCTACTTCTTAAAAAATCATTTTTTTCAATTCTTACTGTATCAATTAATTTTTCAGTTTCATATAGGGTAAGATAGACCGGTTGTCTTTTTTGAATTTTAGGATTAGAAAGTTTATCTGTTACATTATTGTCAATTAATTCTATTTCACCATTAATATATTTATAGAATGATTTTAATGACGAAATTTTTCTAGATCTTGTAGAAGCTGTATCATTTCTATAATTATCTAAAAAACTTAAATAAGCATACATGTCTTGAATATTAATTGAAGATATGAATTCAGGAGTAAATATTTTATTTATTTCTTTAGGATTGTATTCATCTTTGAAACTATCATAATCTCCAAAATATTTTTTTCGGACTATTTGAAATTCTATAAATATACTCAGATCATAATTATATTCTTTTATAGTATTAGGTGATAAGCCCTTAATTGTTTTTAAATAATTTAAATAATCATTGAGAATGATTGGTGTGATAAATCCTTCCATAATTAATACCTCCAAAACATTATTATTTACTATATTGTATCATCTTTTTTCTAATATATCAATTATTGCACAAAATATTTATTTTGTGCAATAATTTATTTTTAATTTTAGGCCTGTTCCCGAGTATAAAATTCTACACAAAAAAAATATACGTTAAATTTGATTTTTATCTATTATCAAATGTATTAATCAAAAAAATAATTAAAAAAATAATTTTTCCGATTAAATTTGTTTTAAAAAGTATATTATTAACTAAAAAATGCTATTTTTTTAGCAATAAAATACTCAAACCTAGTTTATAGGACTTATATAGTCTTATATTTAAAATATTATAAATGAGCATAGTTTTATATAATTAAAAATATAAAATTCCT
>JBQDYR010000173.1:0-3363 GCA_052105355.1 Anaerococcus sp. | reverse complement strand
TAATAAGTAGATATTATTGGGTAAATTTGTGAAAAAACTTTAACTTTTATTCCAAGTTCTTCCATTCTTTTAGGGAAATCTTTTTTAAGCCTAGATATAGCATTTGTTCCATCATACATAAGCCTTATTTCTACACCTTCGCTAGCTTTTATGACAAGTTCTTCAAGAATTGTTCCCCACATATAACCTTTTTCTAAGATAAAATATTCCAAGAAAATATAG
The DNA here is from genome assembly GCA_052105355.1 of Anaerococcus sp. Lineage (GTDB taxonomy): Bacteria > Bacillota > Clostridia > Tissierellales > Peptoniphilaceae > Anaerococcus. The sequence goes on along the minus strand of JBQDYR010000173.1, from coordinate 3,141 downwards.
TCCTTAGCAGATCTTATCGAATTGAGCATATCATTAAAGGCGTCCTCTCCTACAGGATAATACTTACAAGTGGAGTTGACATAGGTTGGGAAATTACCTTTATTTAACATATATTTAGCTATATTGTAAAACTCCTTATCTTCCTTTTTTAAATTTCTCATTAGATTAATATCTACATTTAGAAAATCCTTGGTTTCTTCTTCTATTTTCATTATTCTTTTTTGTTCATATTTGTGACCTATATCGAAGTAAGCTAGGATAAAAAGAATTATTCCTGGAAAAGGAAATATAGCTATAAATATTGACCATGAAAGCTTAGCATATGGATTTACATCCATATTTAAGATTATTACCAAGCAAATCACTGATGCTAAAATACTTCCTCCAAAAAGTATAGAGCTATCAACCCAAATTGAATCTATTAAATAAAGTCCTATTAATATCTGTGCTATAATTAAAGCAAGGTAAAGCCCAGCTCTACCAAATATAAATCCTAGCAAAGAAAACTTTGTTTTCTTGACAAATTTATTGCTATTTATAGTTTCTAAAATCTTATTTTTATCTTTTATTAACATATACTCACTATACATTTCCTTTCTTTTAAAACAATTTTCTTAAATAAAGTTCTTATTAAATACTAATATTATATTAATATATTTGCTTATTTATACATTTAACCTATAATAAGAGAATAGAGGTAGATATGAAAAAAATATTAATTTTTAATGATTGTGTATCATGGGGAAGAATCGGTGGTTCCCAATTAGATACAATTCTTACATATAAAGGTATCGATGTCTTATTTTTGCCTACAGCTCTTATATCAAATATGTTTTCTATGGGTGAAATTTCAATTATGGATACAAGTAAATATCTGGAGAAAGTTCTTAACAAATGGACTAAACTGGATATTATTTTTGATGCTATTTTTATAGGGTACATAAAAAACTTTGAGCAAAAAGATTTAATAGAGAAATTTATCAAATCACTCCCCTATAAGCCCCTAGTAGTCCATGATCCCATTATGGCTGATAAAGGCTCTTTATACAAGGGACTTGATCCAAATATAATAGACATTCATAAAGAGATTTCTAAATTCAGTAATATTATGATTCCAAACTTCACAGAAGCCTACTTTCTTACAGGCAAAAAAACCAAAAATATTAGAAAAATTATAGAAGATCTTTCAGATAATAAAAGAAAAGTAATTGTAACTTCAGCAAAAGAGTACAATTCTCATAATATTATCGCCTATGATAAGGGCAAACTTGAAAAAATTTCCTATAATCATATAGATAAGACCTTTGCAGGTACTGGAGATATTTTTGATGGGATCTTTTTGGCAAATTATTTAAGTAAAGGAAACTTTTTTGAATCTATTAAAAAATCAAAAGAGTCTATTTCTAAAATTTTAGAAATGAAAGTTAAGGATGATGATGGAAGAATTGATATAAGAATAGAAAAGTATTTTAATTTAATTTAAAAATTTATATATAAAAGATAGGTGGTGGAATTTGTTAAAAAATAAATATTGGAGAAGAACTCTGTCCATAGCATGGCCATCAGTTCTAGAGTCATTTTTTATTGCAGTTGCAAGTCTTATAGATACTCTAATGGTATCAAGCTTGGGTAGTAATGCTGTTGCAGCAGTCGGTCTTACAACACAGCCTAAATTTATAGCATTTTCTATTTTTATGGCAATTTCTGTTTCAGTATCCGCTCTTGTTGCAAGAAGAAGAGGAGAAGAAAATAAGTACAAGGCCAACCAAACTTTAGTTACAGCTATGATTATTGCTATGGTTCTTTGTCTTATAATAACTACTCTTATGGTATATTTTACACCACAGATTATAAGATTTTCTGGTTCTAATGATGATACTCATCAACTAGGTGTTAATTATCTTAGGATAATAATGGGTGGTATAGTATTTAATATTATTGCTATGACTGTAAACTCTGCACAAAGAGGATCTGGAAATACAAGAATAGCCTTTACTACTAATCTTGTATCATCAGTTATAAATATTTTATTTAACTATTTATTAATAGGTGGTAAATTTGGTTTCCCAGCTTTGGGTGTAAGTGGTGCAGCCCTTGCTACAGTTATAGGAACATCAGTAGCAGCAACAATGTCTATATTCTCTCTATTTAGAAAATCATCATTTGTTTCTCTTCCTATGATAATTAAAAAGAAGATTGGATTTGCAAAAGATATTGCCAAAGAAATAAACAACCTTGGCTCTACAATTTTTTTAGAAAATCTAGCTGCTAGAATAGGTTTTTTAGTTACAGCGATAACTGCTGCAAGACTTGGAACAGATCCATTTGCAGCTCATAATGTAGGTATGAACCTTCTTTCTTTATCATTTGCTTTTGGAGATGGTATGCAAGTTGCAGCAGTAGCACTTACAGGAAATGCTCTTGGAGCTGGCAAGAAAGAAGAAGCTATAAAATATGGAAATACATGCCAAAAGATAGGTTTTACAATTTCAGGAATTATTGCAGCAATTTTTGTAATATTTAGAAAATCTCTATTTAGAATTTTCTTTAACGATCCGAAAATTATTGAAATGGGTGAGATGATAATTATGTTTTTAATTTTTATAGTTCTTTTCCAAATATCACAAGTAATTTTTGGTGGTTGTTTAAGAGCTGCAGGAGATGTAAAGTTTACACTTTTTTCATCTCTGATTTCCATAACATTTATAAGAAGTGTTGCAACACTATTTTATGTAAATGTATTAAATCTTGGACTTGCAGGTATTTGGATGGGAGTTTTGTCTGATCAAATGTGTAGGTATGTAATATTAAGATGGAGATTCAAACAAGGTAAGTGGGTTGATAGGAAAATATAATTTGAATTACATTTAATTAATAAAATTATATTTTAAAGAAATATTTTGTATTTTTAAATTGTGCAGTATAATTGTATCTTAAGAAATAAATTAATTTATTTCTTAAAAATTAGAATAAGAATTTCTTTTATAAGGAGGATTATATGAAAATTAAAAAATTATTACCATTACTTGGACTTTCAGTTGCACTTGTAGGATGTGGACAAGCAACAGATGATAATACATCAAGCGATGCAACAGAAACTACTACTATTGAAGCACCAGCAAGTGAAGAAGAATCAACTGA
>JBQDYR010000172.1:0-3370 GCA_052105355.1 Anaerococcus sp. | reverse complement strand
AAGGATCTGAATCTGAAAGTCACTGACCCACCTTAAGCTTGACTAATCTAGTTGAATCTTCCTTAGCTAAGTCTGGATTATGGGTAACCATAATGACTAATCGATCATCAGCAATTATCTTTAAAAGACTCATGATTTGAGTACTTGTTTTACTATCTAGAGCACCAGTAGGTTCATCTGCTAGTATGATATTTGGATTATTAACTAAAGCTCTTGCAATAGCTACTCTTTGCATCTGGCCACCAGATAGTTGGTTTGGTTTTTTGTAGAGATGATCTTCTAATCCAACTTCTATAAGCGCATCTTTTGCTCTTTGAAATCTTTCTTCTTTATCAACACCTGATAGGGTCAGTGCCAACTCTACATTTTTTAAAACATTTTGATGGGTAATTAAGTTATAGGATTGAAAAACAAAACCTACAGATATATTTCTATAATAGTCCCATTGTCTATCTTTAAAATTCTTAGTTGATTCACCATTTATAAGCAAATCACCAGATGTATATTTAGACAATCCTCCAATTATATTTAAGAGGGTGGTCTTACCTCCTCCTGATTGACCTAAAATTGAAACAAATTCGTTTTTTCTAAAAGAAATAGAAATGTCGTCGAGAGCCTTCTGTTCAAAAGCTCCTGTTTTATATATTTTACTAATATTTTTTAATGTTAACATATATTCTCCTTCCTACTAGTATACTACTAGCAATCTAAACTTAAAAATAAAGTCAAATAAAATTGTACTTCATTTTAAAATAAAATAAAATTTGAATAATAAAATTAATTATAGTAAAATGGTAAGGTATTTTAGAAAGGAGTTTTTATGAAGTTCGTAGCGTTATTTGTAAGTCTTATCTTATTCTACATACTTTCCATTATGGCTAAAAAGAAAGTTTCTTTTGGAAAAAGAGTAATACTTGCATCTATTTTAGGTATAGCAGTCGGATATGTATTTAAGGAAAATACTGAATATGTGGGTATATTTGGAAGTATTTATTCTAATCTACTATATTCTTTGGTAGTACCTCTATTGGCAACATCTGTTGTTAAGACAATCGTATCAACAGAGAGTATGCAAAAACTTAGAACAATTGGTATTAAGTCAGTTGGTATTCTAAGTTTGCATAATGTATTAGGTTCAACTTTAGGTGTAATTTTAGCAGTTGCTTTTTCAATAGGTAAAGGAAGTAACATACCTCTACCAACTAGCACTGACGCAGAAGTACCAAGTATAGTTGAATCAATCATTAATTTTTTCCCAAGTAATATAGTTAAAAATGCAGCTAATAATAGCATAATACCAATTATTGTATTTTCAGTACTTATTGGTGTAGCTGTAATTCAGCTTATGGAAAAAGGTAAAGAGGAAGAAGTAAAGCCTTTTGTAGGTTTTATAAACTCTTTTGCAGAGGTGATATTTAAAGTAACTAGTATAGTTATCAAATTTACACCATATGCAGTTTTATCTTTAATAGCAAATGCAGTTAGTCGTGTAGATGTTAATGCTATAAAACCACTTTTACTTATACTTGTCTTAACTTATGTAGCAGCTATAATTCATTCTTATTTTACAACAGGTGTTTTACTTTCAATTTTTGCAAAAGTTAATCCATTTAAATTTTTCAAAAAGAATTTGCCTGTACAATTAATAGCATTTACTACTCAATCATCTATAGGTACAATTCCAGCAAATATTGATAATTTAAAGAAGAACTTTGGAGTATCTGATAAAATTTCATCTTTTGTTGCACCGGTTGGAGCAACTATGGGAATGCCAGGATGTGCAGGATTTTGGCCAGCAATGAGTGCAATTATGACAGTAAATATCATGGGAATGAATTATGAATTTAAAGATTATATACTATTAATAATTGTTGCACTTTTAGTATCTCTAGGAACTGTAGGTGTTCCAGGAACAGCTACTATAGCAACAACAGCAGTATTTGCAACATTGGGCCTACCTATAGAAATGGTAGTATTACTAAGTCCTATATCATCATTAGCAGATATGGGTAGAACAGCAACAAATGTTACTGCAGCATCATCTTCAGCTATAATTGTTGCATCAAGTGAAAATGAATTGGATAGAGATATTTATAATAAATAAAAAAATGCAGATTTATCTGCTTTTTTTTATTTTAAAATAAATTATAAATGTAAATAACATAATTAGATTAGATTTCTAAATTAAATTAACTAAAATAATACCAAAATTTATTATGATATTCTTTGTCTTATTTTTTTGTACAATTATTAAAGAAGTTTTAATTGATTTTATGGAAAATATGAATAAAATGAATCAAAGATGATTTTCTATATGGAATATTAACTGTAATAAATGTAAACAGTATACTTTACTTATAAGTATAAATATTCGATTTCTAAAGAAAATTACAAATAATCAAAGGAGAATTTATGTACGAAGGATATATAACCGATATAGAAGGAATAAAAGTAGGTCATGCAGAGAATATTGAAGCAGGAACTGGAGTTACAGTCCTAATACCACCTAAAAATAATACATGTTCAGTTGATGTAAGAGGAGGAGGCCCTGGTACTAGAGAAACAGATCTTCTTCTCCCAGAAAATGCTGTACAAGCTGTAAACGCTATTGTATTGTCTGGAGGTTCTGCTTATGGTCTAGAGTCTTCTATAGGGGTTGTAGAAGGCCTAGAAGAAGATGGTTTAGGTTATGAGGTTGCAAGTGGTATAGTTCCAATTGTGCCTCAAGCTATTCTTTATGACCTTGATTATAAGTCATATAAAATAAGACCAGACAAGGCTATGGGGTTTGAAGCTTACAAAAAGGCATCCTTTAAAGAAAACAGACAAGGAATAATCGGGGCTGGAACAGGAGCAACAGTAGGTAAGGCTTTAGGTATGGATTTTGCTATGAAATCAGGACTTGGTTCAGCTACTATAACTATTGGAAACCTAAAAATTTCGGCTTTGGTAGCTTTAAACGCTATGGGGGATATATTTGACTATGAAAAAGGTAAGCAAATAGCTGGAATAAGAAGAGATAAGCAATTTATCGCTACACTGGATGTATTTAAAGAATCAGCAATAAAAGCAGGTAATTTAAATACCACTATAGGTATTATAGCTACTAATGCTATTCTTGATAAAAAGCAACTTAAAAAGCTAGCTTCTATGACTCACAACGGTTATGCAAGATCCATTAACCCAGTTCATACTATGTATGATGGAGATACTATATTTTCACTAGCTACAAACAAGGTAGAAGCAGATTTGAATGTAGTAGGTGCTTTGGAGCTCAAGTTATGTCAAGAGCAATATCAAATTCTATTTAATCATAAAACAAATAAAATTATAAATATAAAGCAATTGTAACTTATAATTTATTTTGAAT
>JBQDYR010000171.1:0-3424 GCA_052105355.1 Anaerococcus sp. | reverse complement strand
TGATAAGGCAGATATAAAATTTTTGGAAGCTTGCCTTGATAAAGATATTCCAGTTCTAGGGGTATGTAGAGGTTTCCAACTTATAAATATATATTTTGGAGGAAGTCTCTATGAAGATCTACCAAGTCAATTTTCCAAAGAGATAAGCCACAGGAATGGAAAGAATGGTTTTACAAGTCATAATATAATTTTAGAATCTAACTCAAGGCTTTTTGGGCTTGTGGAGGAAGAAAACTGGACAGTTAATTCTTATCATCATCAAGGAGTTAAAGATTTGGGTCAAGGACTTTTGGTAAGTGCAAGATCCGATGATGGCTTAATAGAGGCTTTTGAAAATCCTTCTTATAAGTATCTATGTGGATTTCAGTGGCATCCAGAAGCCCAAGATGAAAATTTACTCTCTGATAGGATTTTTGATGATTTTTTAAATTCTATGAGATAGAATCATAGCAATATATTTTCAATAACTATTTTAAATTATATGCATTTAAAAAATCTAACCTTTACTATATAATAATATAAAAGAGAGGTAGATATGAATATACTTGTAACTTTAGATAAAAATTATTTGTACCCACTGAAGATAATGTTGGGGTCTATGTTTATAAATAACCCTGGAGAAACTTTCAATATATACGTTATAGGTGATGGTTTAGATGAGAAAGACTATATAGAATTAAACGAATTTGCTGAAAAAGAATCATCTTTTATTCATCCTGTACATTTTGATGCATCAGTATTTGATCAGGCACCGGCCATGAGATATTATTCCAAAGCAATGTATTACAGGCTTTTAGCGGCAGAATTACTTCCTAAAGAGCTTGATAAGATTTTATATTTAGATCCAGATATTTTAGTTATAAATAAGATTAGAGATTTATATAAGATAGATTTTGGACAAAAACTTTTTGCTGCATCTTCTCATGGAGGCAAAATGGGGGTTATAGATACAGTAAATAAAATTAGACTTTCAAATATGAAAGCTGATTCATATTTTAATTCTGGTGTAATGATGATGAACTTAGTAAAAATGAGACAAGAGATAAAAAAGGATGAAATATTTTCCTATATTGGAGAAAATGCTAAGGAATTGATTCTTCCAGATCAAGATGCTTTGAATGCTCTTTATGGACACAAGATATTAGAAGTAGATGATAGTTTATATAATTATGATACTAGACGCTTTAAAAAACATTTTATTTCAAGTAGAGGAGTTAAAAATATGGATTGGGTAATTGAAAATACAGTTTTTTTACATTTTTGTGGAAAGACTAAACCTTGGCATAAGGGATATCTTGGATATTTTTCTGCCCTTTATAAACATTATGAAAAACTCATCAATATATATATAGATTAGGAGTAGGTATGGTATCCGTTTTAGGATTTTTATTGGTAAATATATTTTTAGGATTTTTGCTTTGTTTTTATGGGGGCAAAATTGTAACATGGCTTACAAGTATAGTTATAATCTTGGCTACTGGTGTCTATATTTACAGCAAGTATGGCTATAGTCCAAAAAATTTACTTATATTTTTAATCTTTTCTGTTATTATACTTCTAGCCTTTAATTTTTTTGTAAAATTTGGCTTATTTTTAATAGGAGGAACTATTGGAGTAATTTTTGGTTATGTAATTATGAATTTCTTGCCAACAGATTATGGTAAATATTACAATATAATAATTTTGATTATTGCCCTAGTTTTTGGATTAATAGCAGCTTTAAGCAAGAAAAAAGTCTTAGCTTTTTTAACTTCACTTGTTGGAGCCAACTTGATGTCTCCATCATTAATATATTTAATTTTAAATATAGAAAATAAAAGTACTTTGACCAAGAAATTTTCTTATGAGGAAATTGACAATATTGTGAATATTTTTATAAATAAAGAAATTTCCAACAATAATATTGTTCTTGGCGCAATAGTTGTTTTTACACTTGTTGGGTTTTTATACCAAATAAGAAAAAGATCAAGAAAAAAATCTTAAATAGGAGAAGTTATGAATGATATTTTTATGAATATTTTAATTTATTCAGGAATTATTATTGAATCAATTGGATTTTTAATAATAATTATATCGGTCTTAAAAAGTTTTTATAAACTTGTTTTTCAAGCTAAGTTTGATTTTGTAGCAGGTCACAAGGACATGAGTCTTTCTTTAGGTCTTTCTGTAGCCTTAGAATTTTTTCTTGCAGCAGAGATAATAAAGACTATAACACTTAGAGATCAATCTGAACTTTTATATATTGGAGTTTTGATTTTAATAAGAATTCTTATGACATTTGTAATTCATTGGGAATTAAAACAAAAGGAGCCCAAGGAAACACTTGAAGTTAAAGAATAAAATACAGAGTAAAAGAGCTATTTAGAAAATTTTTCTAAATGCTCTTTTATATTATTTTTCTAGTATATAAATTAATAAACTATTGAAATAATATTTTCTAATATGGAAGATTTATAAATATTATTTTTATTAAAGCAATAAAACTTATGATTTATACTATGTTTATAATAAATTATATTATTAATTTTTTTAAAGTTTAACTATTTATAAAAATCTGTTTAGATAACGGAATACTATAATTATTGAAGTTATAAGTGCAGGATCACTATGTTGGATAATAGAATTTAATTTCTAAAAAAATATAGTATTTAATAATAATTTGTAAATTTTATAACTTCTCTTATAAAAATATTTTTAACACTCGATTATAATCTTGATTTTATGTATAATAAAAATATAATAAAAAGTACAGCAATTCTGTAAATTATGATAGTTTATTAATCCAAAAATTTTAAGAAAAGAATGAGGTAAATTATGAAGAAAATTTCTTTAATTGGTTTAGGAAATGTAGGAGCTACAGTCGCCTATACATTGATAGAAAGAAAACTTTGTGAAAAGTTAGCACTTTTTGATAAAAAAGAAAATCTTGCCAAAGCTGAAGTAAATGATTTAAGAGATGGTATGGTAAGAAGGGATGGAAATGTTGAATTAATAGTAGGTTCTTCTAAAGATTTAGATGATAGTGACCTAATTATTTTTGCACCAGGAGATATAACTATCTTACAGAAAAATAACGATCGCTTGGAAGAATTTAAATACACCAAAACTTGTGTAGAGGAATGGGCTAAAAAAATTAAAAATTCTAAATTTGATGGAATCATTATATCTATAACTAATCCTTGCGATGTTATAGCAGAATACATGCAAAAACTAACAGGCATACCAAAAGAAAGAGTAATAGGTACTGGAACTATTCTTGATACAGCTAGAATGAAAAATGCCGTTGCTAAGTATTTGGATGTAGATCCATCATCTATAACTGGTTATGTTATAGGAGAACATGGTAATAGTCAGTTTGTAGCTTGGTCTCAAGTAAATATTGCCACAAAACCTATAAATGAACTTTTAGATAAAAAAACAATAG
>JBQDYR010000170.1:0-3425 GCA_052105355.1 Anaerococcus sp. | reverse complement strand
TCTCAAAAATCTCATCTTCCATTAATACCATAGGTAACCTAATGAAGTTATACATCTCAGATTGCCTATTATAAAAATAATCAAAATTCATCCTTACCTCCTTTCTTTGAAATAAAAAAAGAGCAGCCTTATTTAAGCTACTCTTGTAGAAAGTATAAAATGGGTTTTATCTTATTATATTTTTCTTTGTGTCTCCTCATACCAGTTGCAAAACTACTCTTACATCCATGTAGTTTTTTTGAGTCTTTTTTACATATCCTTCTTCATCTTTATCGAAGACAAAATGCTTATAAAACTGCTTAAAATGCAGGATTTCTAAATTTATATCTTTTGTATCAACGCTATAGTCTCCACATGCATAGTTTGTGGAAACATATCTACTGCTTTTATTTTTTCGAATTTAAAGCCTTGGTTCATAAATCTTTTTATATCTCTTGCAAGAGTTTGTGGATTACAGGATATGTAGACAAGTTCTTTTATTCCTACGTTTGATATTTGTTTGATTAGATTTTTATCTAGTCCTGCTCTTGGTGGGTCTACTACTATTGCATCTATTTTTTCTTTTTTTATAAAGGAGTCGGTAATATATTTTGCATTTTTTGCTAAGAATTTATATGATTTTAGCTTATTTAATTCTGCATTTTTATTGGCATCTTTTATAGCATTTTTATTTATATCTACTCCTACTATATTATCTCCATTTATGGCTATAGAACTTGTTGCTGATCCACAGTATAGATCGAGTAATCTTTTATTTTCTCCTAGAAAATCTTTTGCCAAACTATATAAATTTTCTATTTGATAATCATTTACTTGATAAAAATCGTTGGCTGAGATTTTTATTTTTTTATTTAAGATATTATATTCGAGATTTTCTTTCCCTAATATATTTTCTTTAGTTTTTCCAACTAGGTTTACAGAATACCCACTTCTTTTAAAAGAATCTTTTATTTTTTGTTTTAAATCTTTATTATCTTCCTTTATGGAAATATTTAGGAGAATATCTTTTTTATCAGATCTTATTGTTATTTCTTCAATAGAATCTTTATGCGTTTTGTAAATTTCCTTTATTATTTTTTCTATTTTGGAAAGTTCTTTGGATATTTTTTCTTTTGCCAAAAGACAATCTTTTATTTCTACTAATTCATTTGAATATTTTTTGTTATATGATAGGCTACCATCTTTTGAAATTTGAAGTCTTATCTTATTTCTATATCTTAGATCTTTTGAAGGTATAATCTTTAAATCTTCTAAATCGATTTTGCAAGTTTTATATATTGATGATTTTATTAAGTTTTTCTTTAAGTTAAGTTCAGTTTGATAGTCGATATTCATAATAGAACAACCCCCACATTCACTAAAATATGGACATGGGGGTTGTTGATAATAAGGGCTTTCTTTAATTGTTTTAATTTTTTTTGCTTCAAAAAAATTCTTTTTTTCTTCAATAATTTCACAAGATAAAACTTCTCCAAAGACAGCACCTTCAACGAATACTGTCTTTGTGTAGGTTCTACCTACTCCCCTACCATCTTGTAGAATATCAATTATATTGACATTTTCTATTTTCATTTTATAGTACTCTTGTTTCTCCCTTATAGATAATTCCTCCAAGTGGATCTACAGTTACTATATCACCATCTTTGAATGTTGAATCTATATTTGGAACACCTATTACAGCTGGAATATTAAAGTGGATAGCAACTATTGCTGTATGACTTGTAAGTCCTCCATTTTCGCAGATAATAGCTGATGCTTTTTCAATATATTCTGTAAGATCTGAATCTGTAAATTTAGCTACTATTATATCGCCCTTTTCAAATTTACCTTCTAGTTCTTTTTTAGTAGATCCCTTAACAACTTTTCCTATAACTGATTTTGTTCCAATACCAGTTCCGCTTGTTAGGATATCTCCTATTACGTGAACTTTTATTAAGTTTGAAGAACCTGAAACACCTAAAGGAATACCTGCAGTAAGCACAGTTAAGTCACCTTCTTTTACATAACCTTCTTCTAAGGCTCCAACTATTGCTCTTTCTATAAGCTCATCTGTTTCAGATGCTTCATCTATTATTACTGGATAAACTCCCCATACTAATGATAGACTTCTTGCAACTCTCTCATTAGTTGTACAAGCTATTATAGGAGTTCTAGGTCTAAATTTAGAGATAGCTCTTGAAGTATTACCTGATGATGTACAAGCAATGATAGCTTTAGCATTAAGTTCTGAAGCCATAACACATGTTGACTTTGAAATAGCATTTGTTGTGTTTGTTTGATTATCAACAAAAGTTGAATATATATTATCTTCAAAGTCATCAGATAGCTCTGTAGTTATACAGATGTTTCTCATAGTTCTTACTGCTTCTACTGGATATTTACCTGCTGCTGTTTCTCCTGAAAGCATAACACAGTCTGTTCCATCAATAATAGCATTGGCAACGTCTGTGGTTTCTGCTCTTGTTGGTCTTGGGTTTCTTTGCATAGAATCAAGCATTTGTGTAGCTGTTATTACTGGTTTACCTGCTTCGTTTGTTTTTCTAATAATATCTTTTTGTACAATAGGTATAAGCTCAGTTCTAATCTCAACTCCCAAGTCTCCACGGGCTACCATGATACCATCAGATGCTTCTATGATTTCATCAATATTATCTACACCTTCTTGAGATTCTATTTTTGAAATGATTTTAATATTTTCTCCACCATTATCTTCCAAAACTTTTCTGATATCATAAACATCTTCTTTTTTTCTTACGAATGAAGCTGCTATCATATCTATTCCATTTTCTATACCAAACTTAATATCTCCCACATCTTTTGGTGTAATTGATGGAAGATTTGTTTTGGAACCTGGAAGATTAACTCCTTTGTGATTAGAAAGTATACCGTTGTTTTGAACTCTACAAATTATATCTGTTCCATTAACTATTTCTTTTACTTCAAGTTGGATAAGTCCGTCATCTATAGAGATTATTGAATCTTTTTGTACATCGTTAGGAAGGCCTGCATAAGAAACAGAAACTATAGATGAGTCTCCCTCTATATCTCTAGTTGTAAGAGTAAAGGTATCATCAGGTTTTAAGAAAATTTCTTTTTCTTTAAAGTTACCTATTCTTATTTCTGGTCCTTTTGTATCTAGCATAATACCAACTGGAACATTTAATTTTCTTCTAATCTTTTTAATAATTTTAATCTTTTCAGCATGTTCCTCATGACTACCATGTGAAAAATTAAGTCTTGCTACGTTCATTCCTTCATTTATTAGTTGTTCTAAAATTTCTTGGCTTTCTGAAGAAGGGCCAATAGTACATACAATTTTTGTCTTTTTAAGTATTTCTGGTTTTGAATTCATATTACCTCCTATTATTTAGATAATTTATTTGCTAGTTCATAAAGATTTTCTTTAAATGTAGATTGAGTGTTGA
>JBQDYR010000169.1:0-3443 GCA_052105355.1 Anaerococcus sp. | reverse complement strand
ATAAGGGTGTAACGAAATGGAACACCCCTGGAGGAATACAGAATATTTCAATAATTAATGAGTCAGGTTTGTATTCACTTATCCTTTCATCAAAACTACCACAAGCAAAAATATTTAAAGCTTGGGTAACGAGAGAAGTCTTACCAAGTATTAGAAAAAATGGAGGATATATAGCTGGTCAAGAAAAGAAAACTAATGAAGAGCTACTTGCAGATGCAATTCTAGTAGCCAATAGGATTATTGCCGAAAGAGAAGGAGAGATTGAAGAATTAAGACCAAAGGCAGACTATTATGACAAATTAGTAGATTATAACCTACTTACAAACTTTAGAAATACTGCCAAAGAGTTAGGAATACCACAAAATCAGTTTATAAGTTTTTTAATGGATAAGGGATTAATTTATAGAGATAAGAAAAAGAAACTCTTATCTTATGCAGATAAGAATAAGGGATATTTTAAAGTAAAAGAATGGGTTGATCCACTAGGAACACTTGTAGGCATACAAACATTTATAACACCAAAAGGAAGACACTACCTACTAATTTTATTAGATAGTGAAGGTTTCTACGATGAATAAGATATTAGAAGCCATTCTTTCTGATCTTAAAAACTTAATTAAAATAGACAACCCAAAGAAATTTATATTATCAAACATTCCTTATTTATCCTTTTTCTATATTGGAAATATCTTTTCTAAGCACATAAATTCTTATGAAGGAGGAGATATTATTGATAGAATAATGGTGGGAATTTCTGATATAGGAACTTTATCCTATATACCAAGCCTTAATCCAAGGGACTTGTTAGTAGGTGTTTCAGTTGCTGGTCTTGTTAAGCTAATTGTTTATAGTAAAGGTAAAAATAAAAAGAAATATAGGCAAGGTAAAGAGTATGGATCTGCAAGATGGGGAGAAAGCAAGGATATTGCTCCATATATAGACCCTAAGTTTGAAAATAATGTTCTTATAACTAATACTGAAAGACTTACAATGAACTCAAGACCTAAAAATCCTAAATATGCTAGAAATAAAAATGTATTAGTAATAGGTGGTTCTGGATCAGGTAAAACAAGATTTTATGTAAAGCCAAACCTAATGCAAATGCACTCTTCCTATGTAGTAACAGACCCTAAAGGCACACTTGTGTTAGAGTGTGGAAAAATGCTCTATGAAAATGGATATGATATAAAGATTTTAAACACAATAAACTTCAAAAAGTCTATGAAATACAATCCATTTGCATATTTGAGAAGTGAAAAAGATATTTTAAAGCTTGTTCAAACCATAATTGCTAACACCAAGGGAGATGGAGAAAAGGCAGGAGAAGATTTCTGGGTAAAGGCTGAAAAGCTATATTACACTGCCCTTATCGGTTATATCTATTATGAAGCACCAGAAGAAGAAAAGAACTTTAAGACGCTTTTGGATATGATTGACGCAAGTGAAGTTAGAGAAGATGATGAAACCTATATGAACCCAATTGATAGGCTCTTTGAAGTTCTTGAAAAGAAAGACCCAAGTCATTTTGCAGTTAAGCAATACAAGAAATATAAGCTTGCAGCTGGAAAAACTGCCAAGTCAATTCTAATTTCTTGTGGAGCAAGGCTTGCACCTTTTGATATAAGAGAGCTTAGAGAACTAATGAGCGAAGATGAACTAGAGCTTGATAAAATTGGAGATAGAAAAACTGCCTTGTTCGTAATAATATCAGATACTGACGATACTTTTAACTTTGTAGTCTCAATAATGTATTCCCAATTATTTAATCTACTATGTGATAAGGCAGATGATGTGTATGGTGGAAGACTTCCAGTTCATGTTAGGTGTCTACTTGATGAGTTTGCAAATATCGGATTGATTCCTAAATTTGAAAAATTGATTGCAACAATTCGTTCAAGAGAAATATCGGCAAGTATAATTCTGCAAGCACAATCTCAATTAAAAGCAATTTACAAAGACCATGCAGATACAATAGTTGGTAACTGTGACTCTACACTCTTTTTAGGAGGAAAGGAAAAAACAACAGTAAAAGAGTTATCTGAAACCTTAGGAAAAGAAACCATAGACCTATATAACACATCAGAAACAAGATCAAATCAAAAATCTTTTGGTCTAAATTACCAAAAAACTGGCAAGGAACTTATGAGCCAAGATGAAATAACTGTAATGGATGGTGGTAAGTGTATATACCAGCTAAGAGGAGTAAGACCTTTCTTATCTGATAAATTCGATATTACAAAGCATAAGAATTACAAGTTATTGGAAGATTATGATAAGAAAAACTTATTTGATGTTGAAAAGTATCTAACAAATAGAGATAAGGTAAAGTTAAAATCAAGTTATAAAATAAATAGGTTAAACATTTGAATAGAAATTTGGGAATATCAAGATGTGATAACGATTGCACAATTGAGTTATATATGGTATAATAAAAGTGAAACAATGATGGATATATAAAAGCTAATTCTATTAATAGTGTTAATTATGGACTAAAAGTAGAATGCATGAATTTTTGAATTTATGTTACCTAAAAAAGCAAGGAAGACATATGAAAAAATTATTTTCAACTTTGATGGCATCATGTTTAATAGCTGTTTTTTGTGCTACTCCAGTATTTGCACAAAGTCATTCATATACCAGTTCAGGTAAGTCATTTAACCAATCATGGGAGTTGACTGATGGTGATGGAAATTATTTAATTAAATATGGGTTCAACACAGATTATATCGATGAAGACTATACCCATACTTACCATTCGAATAGACATCATGTTGCAACAGTTACTAATTCAAGGGGCTCTTATTCTGATGAGGATAATGGCGGACGCTGGGCTGGAATTGAAATTAGACATAGTGGCAATTTTGTTACTTATTCTATAAGGTACTAGATAATAAAATACAGGTATATTTACTTGTGATATTTAACGTTTCTTAATTTTAGTTTATAAAAAGAATTAGCTTATATATAAATTTATTTAAAAGATGAAGTCTAAATATTTAAATATTCACAGGCTTCTCTTTTTTTTGATTAACTATGGTTCAAGAGGTGTTTAATGAAGAGAATAAAAATAATAATTTCATTAATATTAATATTTATAGGAATAATACTTGTTGGAGAATATGGTATAACCTACCTTGATAATTTTGCCAATGATATGCCCAATACTACAATTATTTATCAGCCTGGAATGGATCATGAAAAGATGAAAGAGGAAGTAGAGGAAGCAGCTCATAAATATAATGTAGAATTCTTTGTGGTTAAACAAGATGTCATAAGTACAAACGAGAATAACTTAATTCTTTATAGCTCTAGCCCAAAGGTAGAAAAATATTTATCAGAAGAGAAGGGTATTTACGAAAGGGAATATACTAGCTTATTTTTTGGAAAAGTGGGTCTTTCCTATGATGATTATAAAAATATTTCTTCCTCGGACCTAGAAGTCA
>JBQDYR010000168.1:0-3455 GCA_052105355.1 Anaerococcus sp. | reverse complement strand
CAAAATGTTTGTAAGTCACTTCTTTGGCTGAAGCATCATCACCAGAAAGTTCAAAGGTATTGTTTTTACTATTGATGGTGAATTTGTCGTACTCTCCCTTCTCAACCGTACCTGCAGTACCTTTGACAGTGAATAACAACTCATTTCTTAGACCATTCTCAGTATCAATCCAGTAGTAGTTGCCATCTAGGTTGTCTTGTGATGAGCAAGAAAAGAGAAGAAAAGCTGCTAGGACAAGAAGCAGAAGCGATAAGATTTTTTTCGTGATGAATTTCTCCTTTTCTACTATTATAACAAATAAATCTTTCTCTATTATTAATAAGTGAAGTCCGTTATAACGGAAAGTTTTGAAAATGTCCATATAAAGGGAAACTGACAATTAGCCACACTTTTTATAGAATTAAGAGGAACAATGAAGCTCCATTCCTATTAATATATTTGGTTGGAATCCTAAATATAACGTTTTACGATGTAATGGGAAGTATGGCGAATAAATCAACTATGTTCAGCGAACAAAGCTTAATTGAACAAAGAAACAAGATTCTCATAGAGTCTTGATTTTTTATATATAAACGAACTGTAACTAGATCTTAAGAGAAACTTGTTTTTTTGTAGCAGAATAATGATCTAGTCTTTGCCGACAGATAAACAAAGACTAATCTTCTATCCGAACTTCATTTAAGACATAGCCCTTTTAAGATGATAGGCCCTATTGATAGTGTAAGATACCCTAAACTTTGATGGATTCGTTTTGAATTATTACCAAGCAAGTATAGAAAACGTCATCGGTTCATGCTTTATTTGTATGATATACTAGTTGATATATTGGTCAAAGCTGATAAATATCAATTATCAAATTTATCTTTTGAGTTTACAAATAAGGTAGATGATAAAATTGACCTGTTTGACGAACTCGAAAGACAAAGAGACGTAGAAATTTCTGAGATAGTTTTTATACCACATATCTTTTTTTTCAATTTTGAGAGATTTGAATTACTATCTTTTCGAATCATTGAGTTGTATAGAGCGAGGAAAAGTCACTGTCGCATTTTCACTTGCCAGAAAACCATTCCAGGATAATTTATTTTATTTAAGTTGGATGTTGGTTCGGCCACACGAATTTATAGAAAAGGTACAATACGGAAGCCCTGAAGAATACGATGTCAGTGATTTAAAAAGCAAAAAAGAAATGGTTATTAATCTATTTTCAAAGGTTAAGGAGTTAGTTCAGTCTGAAAATAATTTACTTGATTTTAGTAAAGAATTAATAAATCCAGAATTGTTGTATGATATAGTATACAATCGAAAGTCTGAAAATAGCTTGATTAGTGCATTTGATAGATCAATTCACTTAGTAACAAGGAATAAAAATTATCCGACAGAAAAGCGAAATCTTAATTTTATATTTTCCGATGATAAGATTTGGGATGATTTTTAGCGTTTGTTCTATGAGAAAACACCCTACATTCTAATTTATTTAGTAGAAGTATCTATCGCTATATTCGAGAATATTCTGATATTGATTCAGAAATAGTTACCCTTAACCGGTATATTAGAAATTTAAAGATAATTTTTGCTTTATCTGGAGAAGAAAATAAAGAATTAGAAAGTATCTTTGATTTACTATTTAGTAGTGATAATCTTAGCATGGTTTGTGAAGAATGTAGAAAACCATATGAGTTCAATACTATTTTAGTAAAGGAATTAAAAGAAGACTATCTGTATACTTGCCAAAGCTGTGGCTTTATAGAGCGATTAAGGCAATATTATGTGAGTGATGAAATACTGAGTAATAAAAGAAAGATTTTGAATGATAATTTGAATGATGAGAATTGGAAGTTGGTCTAATACAATAAAAAGGTAGTACCAACATAAAAACCATAGTTTAGAAGATTGTGAAGATTTTTGAAAAGTAATCAGAAAGGATAATATGAAATTTAAAGATTACACTTGGGATAAAGAGTTTGAAATAAAAGGGTATTTTTCAGAACGTTCCGATTCTATTGTTAGTAAGAATAGCTTGAGCGGTATTTTACGTTATTCTCCGAAGGAAATTGTATTAGAATTATTTGGTGAATTTGAAGAGGAAACAGATATTTCATTCGGTTTAGGAAAGTATTTGGAAAAGATATATGGTTTTGCTAGTAGTGGTAATATTTTAATTTTAAATACTTATGGTGAACCAATGGTATATTTCTCATCTCCTGGATTTCCGATAACTAGATATAGAGTAAAAAATTTTAAAATTTACAGTGTACTTTATGATAAACTCGAAAATTTTGATCATAGTTCTGAGGCCTTTAAAGATTTAATTAATGAATTAGATTCTGAAAAAATCAAGGAATATAAATTTAGCTTTGAACATATTGAGGAATGGATTGAAAAATCATTGGTAACCGTTAAATATGGAGAAAATCAAACTATTTTTGAAAGTGCAATAAGTGAATATCAACCAACAAAAGTGTTAATAAGGTCACTAGGAATGAACTTTGAAGATGGGGCAATACTCCATTCTTCATTTACAACTACGTCATTTGCCAGTGATTATTTTATCAAACTTACTTCAGCTGATTTAAATACAAGATATTTTGATGAATTTTATCAAGCTTCACGTAAGTTTAAGGAATTTATTGAGATTTTATCAAATATACCATTGTCTTTTACTAATATTGAATTTCTTGTTTCTTATAAAATGATAGATGGTAAGCGTATGCCACTTATAAAAGGAAAATTCTTTGTCCAGCATTCTAGAAAATCTAAGAAATGGAAATCGAATTCTCAGCAAGATATTTCTTTGAGGAGGTTAGAAGATAATTTTGAACTTATTTTAAATCATTGGTTTAATAAATCTGAGAAACTTGAATTTATAGTGAGGCAGTTTTCAAAAAATCTTCATGGTGATTTATACTTGGAAGATCAGTTGGTTGATGCTATTAGGAATTTAGAAGTCTATTCTAGAAATTTCACAAAATTTACAGCGGCAAAACCAACTTTAAGTCCTGAACAAGAAAATGCAAGACAAAAAGTTATCAATTTTATAAATACTTCAATAGAAAAAGAGTTTAGAAGAAATTTAAAAAATCGAATAAAACTAAAGTATAGAGAGCCAAAGCTTTCTGAACGGTTGTTAAATCTTTTTGAAAATATTGATTTAGATAATCAGATTAAGCTTTTTTCTAAGTTTAAATATAAGGAATTATTAGTTCAAAAGTTAGTTGACACTCGGAATTATTATACTCATGGTGATCTTAAAGAGAATTATCCTAATCTTATAACAAATTTCAACGAAATGTATGAAGTAAAAATTCTTCTTCAGGATATACTAAGATACTATATCTATCAAGAGTTAGATATGAAGTATAAGTAGTAAAAGATTAGTATTGAACCGATAGTAAAGTATATGGGTAGTGTAAAATAAGTTGTGTAAACACAAAAAGGAATAAATCCGTTATAGT
>JBQDYR010000167.1:0-3459 GCA_052105355.1 Anaerococcus sp. | reverse complement strand
ACTAGTGATTTAACAGTTTAGAGCAAATTTTTGGATTGTGCTATAATTAAATATATATGTATTACAGAAAAAGATATATAAAATAATATTTAAAAACAAACATATAAATAGATTTTAAGGAGTATATGAATGAACAAACAGGAGCTAGCAAATAAAATCTGGGAATCAGCAAACAAAATGCGTTCCAAAATAGAAGCCAATGAATACAAGGATTACATTCTAGGTTTCATGTTTTATAAGTTTCTTTCAGAAAAGGAATTAACCTACCTTTACTCTGCCGACTGGGATGATGATAGTATAAAAGAATACTTAAATGAAGAGGATCCAGATACGGTAGAAGATGTTCAAAACCACATAGGTTACTTTATTTCCTATGACAATCTCTTTAGTACTTGGCTAAAAAAAGGAAAAGATTTTGATATAAGTAATGTTAGAGATGCTCTTTCGGCCTTCAACAGACTTATAGATAAAAACTATAAGAAACTTTTTCAAGGAATTTTTGATACATTAGAAACAGGACTTTCTAAACTTGGTACAACTGCAGCCCTACAAACAAAAGCAGTGCGTGATTTGATCGACATAATAAAGGCCATACCTATGAATGGAGAACAGGACTATGATGTCTTAGGTTTTATATATGAAGATCTTATAAAAAACTTTGCATCAAATGCTGGAAAAAAAGCAGGAGAATTTTATACTCCACACGAAGTATCCTTACTTATGAGTGAAATAGTTGCTGAACATTTAAAGGATAAAGAATCCATTTCTATAATGGATACTACAAGTGGAAGTGCAAGTTTACTACTAAACATTGGTAAGGCTGCATCAAAAAATATTGATAAGGATAATATAAAATATTTTGCCCAAGAACTAAAACAAAACACCTACAACCTTACTAGGATGAACCTTATCATGAGAGGGATTCTACCTTCCAATATAGTTACAAGAAATGCAGATACCCTAGAAGAAGACTGGCCATATTTTGATGAGTCTGACCCTATAGGAACTTATGAGCCACTATATGTGGATGCTGTGGTTTCAAACCCTCCATACTCACAAAACTGGGATCCTAATGGTAAGGAAAATGATGAAAGATACTCAAGATTCGGTCTAGCACCAAAGTCAAAAGCAGACTATGCTTTTCTTTTGCACGATCTTTATCATATAAAACCTGATGGAATAATGAATATTGTCCTACCACATGGAGTCCTTTTCCGTGGTGGAGAAGAAGGAAAAATCAGAAAAAATCTTATAGAAAATAATAATATAGATACAATTATAGGACTACCAGCCAATATATTCTATGGTACTGGTATTCCAACCATTATAATGGTACTTAAACAAAAAAGAGACAATACAGACATACTTATAATAGATGCTTCAAAAGGCTTTGTAAAAGAAGGCAAACAAAACAAACTCCAAGCATCAGATATTAGAAAAATAGCAGATGCCATAAAATACAGAAAAGATATAGAAAAATATTCAAGAAAAGTATCAAGAGAAGAAATAAGAGAAAACGATTATAACCTAAACATACCAAGATATGTAGATTCTTCAGAAAACCCTGAAACTTATGATATCTACTCATCTATGTTTGGTGGAATTCCAGAAGCTGAATTAAATGAGCTAGAAAATTATTGGCAAGCTTTCCCTAACCTTAAAGATGAACTCTTTGAACAAATATCTCCTACACATAGAAAACTAAAAGTAGAAGATGTAAAAGAATTTATAAAAAATCATCAAGACATTAAAAATTTCTATAGTAAGTATCAAAATTCACTGAATGGTTTTGATAAAAAAATGGAAAATGACCTTATAGGAAATATGGAAAATATAAACATAGTCAAAGAAGAAAATATTTTAACTGAAGAACTTTTCAAAAGACTAGAGGATATTAAACTTATTGACAAATATAAGGCCTATCAAAAGTTGTCTGACGAATGGATTATCATCTCCCAAGACCTTGAAACAATAAGAGTAGATGGAAAATATACACTTACCCAAGTTTTACCTAATATGGTAGTTAAGAAAAAAAGTGGCAAGGATGTAGAAGTTCAAGAAGGTTGGATGGGAAGAATTATACCTTTTGACCTAGTAGAAAAAACTATATTAAAAGATGAAAGTGATTTTTTAGAAGAAAAAAACCAAGAACTACAAACAATAATCGCAGAGCAGGCAGAAATATTTGATTCCTTATCAGAAGATGATAAAGAAGAGATAAAAGACTCACTCAACAACGATAATACTGCCTTTTTATCAGGAGGCTTAAAAAGACTTTCAAAAGAATATTTAAAGGAAAATAATAAAAACTCTTACGGAGAAGATAGCCTAGAATATAAAGTAATAAGAACCAAAGAACTTTCAGATAAAGAAAAGAAATTAAAAAAAGAAATCAAAGATTTAGAGGGAAATCTCCATAAGCAAACAAAAGAAACCATAGAAAATCTTACAGAAGATCAAACTAAAAAACTTCTTAAGAAAAAATGGATAAACCCACTTATGGATGGCTTTGATGAACTCTATGAAAATATAATAGGTAAGCTAACATCAAAAATAGAAGCACTAGAGAAAAAATATTCAGACACTCTTGATGATCTAGAACAAGAAATAAAACAAGTAGAAAAAGAACTTATTGGATATATTGATGATCTAACAGGATCAGATGTTGATATGGCAGGACTTATGGAATTTAAGAAACTTTTAGGAGGTGAATGAAATGGGAGAAAATAGAAAAACACCTCAAATAAGGTTTAAAGGATTTACTGATGATTGGGAACAGCGTAAGGTTGGAGAATTAGGGGTAGTAATAACAGGTTCAACTCCTGCTACCAGTCATGATGAGTATTATTCAGACGATGGAATACCATGGGTTACACCAACAGATATAAACAAAAATGTAACAGTTGATACTCCTAGAAAGTTGAGCAAAGAGGGACAAAAAGTTGGTAGAGTAGTTCCTAAAGATACGATATTGGTAACATGTATTGCAAGCATCGGAAAGAATACAATGCTAGGAACAATGGGAAGTTTTAACCAACAGATAAATGGTTTAGTCCCAGATTTCAATAAATATAATCCATATTTTTTATTTTCTGAAAGTGAATTGTGGTCTTCCAAAATGAAGAAACAAGCTTCAGCAGGAACAATGCAAATTGTAAATAAAACAGAGTTCTCATTGGTAGAAACAATGGTGCCATCATTACCTGAACAACTGAAAATCGGTGATTACTTTCAAACTCTTGACAACCTTATCACCCTTCATCAGCGTAAGTGTGATAAACTTAAAATGCTGAAAAAATCCATGATTGAAAAAATGTTTTCAAAAAATGGTGAAAAAGTTCCAGAAGTAAGATTTAAAGGATTTACTGATGATTGGGAACAGCGTAAGTTTGACGATACCGTTCTTATTGAGCGTGGTGGTTCCCCAAGACCAATTGAAGAATATATTACTACCGCAAC
>JBQDYR010000166.1:0-3487 GCA_052105355.1 Anaerococcus sp. | reverse complement strand
TGTCTAAAAACAAAAAGCTTAACTAAAATTTATGATGCAGTATTTATGGGCACAGGAGCTAGTTTCTACCAAGACCCTTATAATTTATCCTCTAATAAAAATTTTATAAGAAATCCATATCCTCTTAGAGATAAATTAAAAAATATAAAAAATGATCAAAGGATCGCTATTATAGGAACTTCTGCATCATCTACCGATGTATTTAGATACCTTAAACAAAATAAAAACCTCGATAATAAGATCAACTTTTTTACTGGCAAAGATGAATACAAAATTGTTGATATTCCATATCTTTCAGATAGCCAAAATATTTCATCCATAGATTCTGATTGGATTAAAAAAGAAAGAGAATCTAATAATTCTTTTATTAGTCTAGAAAGTCTAATTAAAACTATAGAAAATGATTTTAAAAGACAAGGTCAAAGTTTAGAGTACGCCTATGATAGATATTCTGACCATACCTTAAAACTTTCCAGAGAAGCTATAAATGAAAATGATCAGTCTCTTGCTTTTACACAAGACTACTTTATGCATTTTGTAGTATATGTTGCTGATATTCTAAATTATATGACCAAATCAGATAAGGAAATTTTTATAGAAAAATACTATGATTATTTGAATTTCCTTTCAGGAAAAACACCCCACCAAACTATGAAGTGGATCCTTGATTCCTACGATAATGGATCTGTAGATATTATATTAAATACAAAAAATGTAGAAGTTAATGATAATGGGACTTTCACTCTAACTGGTGATAGGATAGCAGAAGCTGATATCATTATAAACTGTACAGGTATAGAAAAAGACTTAAAAAAAGTTTCAGATAAATTACCCCTAATAAAATCCTTGTATGATAAAAATATTATAATAGCAGATGAAGATGGTAAAGATATATCTGTAACTTGGCCAGAATGTAATCCTATTAGTAAAAGATTTGGTAGATTAAAAAATCTTTTCATTACAGGTATGTTGATAGATAAAACTGACATAGATAATAATGATGCTAGACGTATACAAAAGACCGCTAGTAGGTTGGCTGAGATATTCTTAGAAAATTTATAAATTTTAAATCAGTTTATTAGTAAATAAGTTAATATTTATATATAATACATTTTAACTTGTTTACAACTTTGAATGGAATATTATAAAAATATAAGTCTACTTATTATATACAATTAAAAATAGACTATGGTAATTATTTTATTGCCATATTCTATTTTTATTTCTTATATTTATATATAACTATAACCTTTAATCTAATTTTTTAGAAAGACTGTTGTCTCTCTTCCTAGATTCTTTTTTCTTTAAACTTATCCTATTTTTTTCTGGTAAATATTTCCAATACTTTTTAGGCATATTGGATATCATAAGTTTTGAATTCTTTCTTTCTTTTATAGAGATTGAATCATAGAAAGAAACCCATAAGTCTTTATAAAATTTTTCATCTTTATCTTCTTCTATTTTTAAATCTATAACATCAACCAATTCAAATTTTCCTTCTATAGAAAAGAAAGCTTTCTTCCTATTTTTGTCATATATAATAAATTTTTCCTTTGGCATTCTCTTTAAAAAATGCAAGGCCAAATCCATTATAAGATCATTTTCAGGAGCTATTTCTGAAAAAAGAAAGTCTTCTTGAATTTTAGAAAATCTTACTAGCCCCTTATAGGTATGAAGCTCTGATCCATAATTTTTAAGATTTTCTCGAAATTTTATAGCATATTTGTTATCAGATCCAATAAAACTATTGCCATAATGAAAACTAAATCTAATCATCCTAGCTATCAAATTTTCCTTATCCAAATCCTTTGACCTAAAATTTCTTTGCACATCTTTTAAAAATTTCGGTGATATTTTCTCTTCCAAAGCCTTTTTGACCCTATAGGACTTATCCAAGTCTGTTTCTATAAAATCTTTTTTTAAAAAGTCTAATTGGTCAGATTCCTTTTCTATACTTATCTTAAATATATCCTTATAAAATTCAAATACTACAGTAAAAAGACCTTCAAGAGTACCATCATAAGTTAAATATTTCATGATAAAAAGCTCAACTGTTCATAAGAATTTGTATCTGATAAAGACATATAATTTTTAAGTTCAGACTTGCTTGAAAATTTTAGACCATAATATTTTCCATCTGCCAATATAAAATTTTTAGCTCTCTTTGTAGATATTTTTAAAGATTTCAAGGAAGAGTAATCAAGTTTTCTAAACTTACGAGCTGCCAAAATTCTTTTGGCATATACTTTCCCGATTCCAGGAACTTTGATTAATTCATCATAGCTAGCTTTATTTATTTCTAAAGGAAACTTTTCAATATTTTCTATAGCCCAGTTTGTTTTTGGATCTATCCTTAAATCAAAGGACGGATTTTTTTTATTTAATAAATCTTTTGACCTAAAACCATAAAATCTCAAAAGCCAATCTGCCTGATATAACCTATGTTCCCTAAGTAAAGGGGCCTTATCTATCATTTGCGTGAGATTTGATTTTACAACAGGTACAAAGGCTGAATAGTAAACCCTTTTTAAACTATAATTATCATACAAACTTTCAGATTTAGTAATTATATCTAGGTCACTTTCTTTTCTAGCACCAACTATCATTTGTGTTGTTTGACCTGCTGGCAAAAATTTGGGAGCATGTTTATAGACCATTATCTCGTTTTTCGCTTGGATTTTCCTATTTTTAACCTCATCCATAGCTGATAGAATCGAGTCGTAGTTTTTTTCTGGAGCTAGAAGAGCAAGATCTTTTCTATCAGCAAGTTCTATGTTAATACTCATTCTATCTACAAGTAAACCTATTTTTTCTATCAAATCAGGACTCGCTCCAGGTATAGCCTTCATGTGCATATATCCATTAAATTTATATTCATATCTTAAAATTCTTGCAAGTTCTATCAAAAGTTCCATAGTATAATCAGGATTTTTAATAACAGCAGACGAGAGAAATAAACCTTCTATATAATTTCTCTTGTAGAAATTTATTGTAAGATCAGCGAGCTCTCTAGGACTAAACTCTGCTCTAGTAACGTCATTAGTCCTTCTATTAACACAATACTCGCAATCATATATACATTTGTTGGTAAATAGAACTTTCAAAAGTGAAATACACCTTCCATCCTCTGACCAAGAATGACAAATACCAGAAATAGATCCATTACCAAGTCCTTTTTTAGTGTTCTTCCTTGAAGATCCAGAAGAAGAACATGAAACATCATATTTTGCTGCATCTGTAAGAATTTTTAATTTTTCATTAGTATTCATTATAATCACCCTTTTAATGTCTTATATTATATCATAATTTACTCTAATTGTCTTTTCATTTTTGTATATAAATATTTATAGAGATAATATATATAAATCAACCAATATCTTATAAAAAAAATTTTCAATACATATCAAATTTTAGGCACAAAAAAAGGACCTTATAATAAGATCCTTGTTATTTACTAATTATAGTATGGTTATATTGGTGGCTTGAT
>JBQDYR010000165.1:3135-3487 GCA_052105355.1 Anaerococcus sp. | reverse complement strand
TTGTACCAATATTAATATGTGGTTTACTTCTTTCAAATTCTTGTTTAGCCATTATTACCTCCTAAATGCTACATTTAAAAATATTTTACCATAAATATTACATTATTTCCATATTTTACAATATTTAGTAAAAAATTTAATTATAAATATTGACATAATTTTTTTTATGTTGTATATTAAATGAGCAAGCCATTTTAGCTCAGTAGGTAGAGCGCATCCATGGTAAGGATGAGGTCCTCAGTTCGATTCTGGGAAGTGGCTCCATTTTTTTTGTTTAAAATTAGATCTTATGAATAAATCAAAAATTATAATCCTTATTTTTTTATTTTAACCAATTAAATATATAAAAGAG
>JBQDYR010000165.1:0-3125 GCA_052105355.1 Anaerococcus sp. | reverse complement strand
AGAATTAAAAAAGGAAGCTTGAAGCTTCCTTTTATTTTTTATCTAATTATAATTTAACTAATCTCTTTCAACTACTAGAGCTGTTCCCATTCCTCCACCTATACATAATGTTGCAAGACCTTTTTTAGAGTCTCTTTTTTGCATTTCATATAGAAGTGTTGTAAGAATTCTTGCTCCTGAAGCTCCGATTGGGTGACCAATTGCTATTGCTCCTCCATTTACGTTAACTTTATCAAAGTCAAGACCTAGTTCATTTTTAACTGCATATGCTTGAGCAGCAAATGCTTCGTTAGCTTCAATTAAATCCATATCTTCAACATTTAAGTTAGCTTTTTCTAAAGCTTTTCTTGAAGAAGGAATTGGGCCTGTTCCCATAATTCTAGGTTCAACACCAGCAGATGCATAAGATACTATTGTAGCGAGTGGTTTAACACCTAATTCTTTAGCTTTTTCTTCACTCATAACTACAAGCATTGCAGCACTATCATTAATTCCTGAAGCATTAGCAGCTGTAACAGTACCGTCTTTAATAAATGCTGGTTTTAGTTTTGAGATACCTTCAGCAGTAACACCATCTCTAATGTATTCATCATCTTCAACTACAGTTACTTTTCCTTTTCTTCCCTTTACTTCTACTGGTACTATTTCGTCTTTAAATCTACCTTCAGCTCTTGCTTTAGAAGCTCTTTGTTGACTTGTTGCAGCAAGTTCATCTTGCATTTCTCTAGTTATTCCAAAGTCTTTTGAAACATTTTCTGCTGTAACACCCATGTGATAGTCATTATAAACATCCCAAAGACCATCTTTAATCATTTCGTCTACAACTTTTTTGTCTCCCATTCTTGCTCCCCATCTTTCATTGTTTAAAAGATATGGTGCTTGAGACATTGATTCAGTTCCACCTGCTAATACTATGTCAGCATCGCCAGCTTTAATCATTTGTGCAGCTAATGATACAGTTCTTAGACCTGAACCACAAACTTTATTTACTGTCATTGCTGGAACTGTAATTGGACATCCTGCTCCTAAAACGATTTGTCTTGCAACATTTTGTCCAAGTCCTGCTTGAAGTACACAACCTAAAACTGCTTCATCAATATCTTCAGGTTTAATACCTGCTCTATTAATTGCTTCTTTTGCAGCTGTTATTCCTAACTCTGCAGCACTAACGTTTTTAAATGCTCCACCGTAGCTACCTACTGGTGTTCTTACAGCACTTGCTATTACAACTTTTTTAGTCATTTTTTCCCCTTTCAAATTTAAATATTATTTTTAAATATTCGTTAACCTTATGAAACTATTATACGTATTTGATAATATTTTGTCAAGGTATTTATGCGAACATTTTCCTATGTTATTTTTTAATCCCTTAAAATCAATACTTTCTAGATATTAATTTATATTATTTTAAAAAGTTATCTATCAAGTAGCCCATTAATTATTAAATTTTTATTAAAACATTTATAAAAAAAGTTATTACAAAATGATTGTAATAACTTTTTAACTTATCTATATTTTTCTATAAATTCTAAATCTTCTTTAGTTAAAGAATATTTGCTTTGATCAGTAATTATCTCTGGACCTTCTTTAGTAATAGCAAGTTGGTGTTCAAATTGTGAACATACTGATCCATCTACAGTTCTTGCTGTCCAGCCATTTTCATCAACCTTTGCATGCCAGTCTCCTACACATATCATTGGTTCTATAGTAAATACCATATTTTCTTGAATTCTTGGGCCAAAACCTGGTTTACCATAGTGAGGTACTTGAGGATCTTCATGCATTTCTTTTCCTATACCATGACCAATAAAATCTCTAATTACCGAAAATCCATTTTCATCTTCTACAAATGTCTGAATAGCATGACCAATATCGCCAATCCTGTTTCCTACAACAGCAGCATCTATTCCTCTTTTTAAAGCTTCAAGATTTACATCTACCAAACGTTCATTTTCTTCAGAGACCTCACCTATCTTGTAAGTCCAACAAGAGTCAGCAAGCCCTCCATCCAAATTTATTACATTATCGATAGATACAATATCCCCTTCTTTTAATACATAATCTGTAGGGAAACCATGACATATTTCATCATTTATAGAAATACATAAGGTATATGGAAATCCTTGGTATCCTAATTGAGCTGGTATTGCTTTTTTGTATTCTATAAACTTGTTTGCAAATTCATCCAAGAATAAGCTTGTAATTCCTGGTCTTATTATTTCTTTTATAGCTAAATGAGTTTGGCAAAGCACTTCTGCTGCCTTTCTCATTTTTTCTATTTCTTCTTGTGTTTTTATTCTAATCATTTTAATCCTCTCTAAATTTAAAATAGGACGCATCTGCGCCCTATTATTATATTCTTATAAAGATTTTTTTGCAATGTATGCGTATTTTTCACCATCTAAGTCTGGCTCTACTTCCCATCTTGAACCTTTACTATAAGTTTTTGTCAATTCATCTATATAATACATGATAATCCCAGCATCCAATAAATTAACTATCCCCTTATAATTTTCAATATATAGTTTAATCTCTCCACCATCAACTATAAATTTCCAAGGTTGAGCATTATATGCTGATGGAGCAAATCTTGCATAATGGAAAAGATCATCAAGACCATATTGTTCTAATTCTTCAATACTTGCCCTATTGTTAAAATCTCCTATATATACAAAATCTGTAATACCATTTCTATCGTCATACCTATGTTCTCTTACACTTACATCTTCTGGATAACCAACTGCTAGAAGATGATTTACTTCTCCTTCAGTAAAGTTAAATACTGATTCTTTTACAGTTTTTTCCACATCAGAAACTGTAATCCAGCATGTACCAAGTCCTAAAGCATTTAACTTTGTAATGAGCTCTTCCATACCGTAAGCACCTTTAACATATGATTTGGAATCGTTATTTAAAATATTTAAAGTTATGTACATTGGTGCTTTAATCATAATTCCACCATATCCTGCTATACCTGAAAGAGATTTATATATAGTTTCTCCATCTGTATTAACTATAAAGGCAAGATTATCTTTTCCAAGCTTTTCAGTTTCTTCTTCAATTAAAGAAATTACTTTTTCCATATCTTCTTGGCTTACATTTTTATCTAAGTAATCCCTTGTGGA
>JBQDYR010000164.1:0-3531 GCA_052105355.1 Anaerococcus sp. | reverse complement strand
AAAACAAAAAAATCTCCATCTACTAGCGATATTATAAATTATTCTGATTTAGAGATTGGAGATTATGTTGTTCATGAAAATAATGGTATAGGTGTCTATAAAGGTATTAAAAAAATCGAAGTAAACTCAATAGTAAAAGACTATGTAATTATAGAATATAGAGGTAGTGACAAACTCTTTGTTCCTATAGATCAGATGAGTTTAGTAAATAAGTATATTGGTAATAAAGGCGATAGACCTAGAGTTTCTACTCTTGGTGGTAATCAATGGAACAAGGCTAAACAAAAAGCTAAAAAAGCAGTGGAAGAAATTGCTGATGATCTGATAGAACTTTATGCTAAAAGATCTAAGGCAGAAGGACATGCTTTTAATAAAGATACCCCTTGGCAAAGAGAATTTGAAGATAACTTTCCTTATGAAGAAACCTATAGTCAATTAAGATCTATAGATGAAATAAAAACTGATATGGAAAGTATAAAACCTATGGATAGACTATTATGTGGTGATGTAGGTTATGGGAAAACAGAGGTTGCTTTAAGGGCAGCTTTTAAGGCCATAAATGATGGTTATCAGGTAGCTTTTTTAGTTCCTACAACTATACTTGCAAGGCAACATTATGAAACGATTAAAGATAGATTTCAAGAATTTCCCGTAACATCAGCAATGTTAAGTAGATTCTCTACAAATAAAGAAGAAAAACAAGCACTAGAAGGAATAAAATCTGGGAAAGTTGATATTGTAGTAGGAACTCATAGGCTTTTATCTAATGATATTATATTTAATAGGCTAGGTCTTTTGATAATAGATGAAGAACAAAGATTTGGTGTAAAACATAAAGAAAAATTAAAGAAAATTAAAGAAAATATTGATGTCTTAACCCTATCTGCTACACCAATACCTAGGACTCTTCAAATGTCATTGACCGGTATAAGGGATATGTCAACGTTAGATGAACCTCCAGAAGAAAGACTTCCAGTAAATACTTATGTAATTGAGTATAATGAATCTATAATAAAACAAGCGATAGATAAGGAATTATCTAGAGAAGGACAAATATATTTTGTTTACAATAGAGTTAAAGATATAGATTTTATTTATAATAAGTTAAGTGAGTTAATTCCTTATGCTAGTATAGCTATTGCTCATGGACAAATGACTCCTAGGCAGCTAGAAAATATTATGGAAGACTTCATAGAAGGAAAAATAGATATTCTATTGTCAACAACTATTATTGAGACAGGTATGGACATACAAAATGTAAACACAATTATAGTTTATGATGCTGATATGATGGGTTTGAGTCAACTTTACCAATTAAAGGGTAGGATAGGTAGATCTTCGAAATCTTCATATGCATATTTTACCTATAGAGAAGGCAAAACTCTAACTGAAATTGGCGAAAAAAGATTGAAATCTATCAAAGATTTTTCAGACTTCGGAAGTGGTTACAAAATTGCTATGCGTGATTTGGAACTAAGAGGTGCAGGAAATATTTTAGGAGAAAGTCAAAGTGGTCATGTGGAATCCATTGGTTATGACTTGTATGTTAAATTCTTACAAGAAGCAGTTGAAGAAGCTAGTAATCAAGGAAGTAAGTCGGTTAAAGAGACTGATGTTTATATAGATTTAAAGGTAGATGCTTATATACCAGCATACTACATAGAAGATTCAGCCCAAAAAATTGAAATATACAATAGAATTTCTAAAATAAAAGATTTAGAAGATTACGATATTTTGGTAGAAGATTTAATAGATAGATACGGAGATATACCTATAATGGTAGATAATATTATGTATATATCCTTGATAAAATCAATTGCATCACAGTTAGGTATACACGAGATAAGAGAGATAAAAAGCACAATTTATCTTTACTATGATGATAGAGATAAGTTTAGTTTTGAAGAACTTTCTATGATTAATGAAAATTTTATTGGCAACTTATCTTTGGATTTATCAAGTAAACCTGCTTTTAAGATCGATTATCAAAAAAATAAATTATTAGACTGCTACGAACTTTTAAAAACGATTAAAGAAATTAAGGAGTAAATATGAAAAAGAAAGTATTAGGTGTTGTTTTAGTTGCAGCTCTTGCTTTACAAGGATGTAACAACAATGAAACAAATACGAGTGAATCAAGTGGATCAACTGAACAAGAAGTAAGTCAAAGTGTAGAACTACCAGATAACGCAGTTGCAGTAGTAGGAGGAGAAGAAATTTCTAAAGATGATTATAAAGATGAGATTTCATTTTATTCAGCTATGCTTGCATCTCAACAACAATTAAAATCTTCAGTTGTTCAAATGATGATTCAGGATAAACTTATCTCTAATGATCTAGAAAAAAATAATATAAAAATCGATGAAAAAGAAGCAAATGATAACTTCTTGCAATATATACAAAATTATGGTGGTGAAGATCAGTTTGATAAAATGCTTGAAGATTATAATATGAGCTCTGATAAATTCAAAGAAACAGTACAAAAAGACCTAATGTATCAAAAGCATAGAGAATGGTTTGATGAAAATAATGAGATAACAGATGAAGAAATAAATGACTATTTTGAAGAACATAAAGATGATTTAGTACAAGTCAATGCAAGTCATATACTTGTTGAAGATGAGGAAACTGCAAAGGAAGTTAAACAAAAACTTGATAATGGTGAAGACTTGCAAAAGAATATTCTAAAGATACTTCTAATGCAGATAATGGAGGTGAATTAGGTTTCTTCACAAAATCAACAATGGCTGAAGAGTTTTCAGATGCTGCTTTCAAATTAAAAGTTGGTGAAATTAGTGATCCAGTGAAAACATCTTATGGATATCATATTATAAAAGTTAACGAAAAGAAAGATACTGCGGATAAACTTAAAGAAGAAATTACAAAGAACCTAAATGAACAAAAATATTCTGATTATCTCAAAGAATTATACGATAATACAAATATAGTAACTGAAGAAGGAAATAGCCAAGACGAAGCTAATTCTGAAGGTAATGAAGATGAAAACCCATCTACAGAAGTTGAATCTAGCGAAAATACTTCAGAAAATAATAATAATTAGTTTAATTTTACCTATAGCAACATCTTGCCAGAAAAAACTTAATAGAACTGACAATGTTGCCATAGTTGATGATGAGTATGTAACAAAAGATTTATATTCAAAAGAATTGACATTTTATACTTCATATTATACAAAGAAATATGGAGATAATTACTTAAATGAAAAAAATAAAGATGGTCAAACTAATTACGAAACTCTAGAAAAAAATCTACTTGATTCTTTAATTATGGATCAAGTTATGTTAAATGATCTTAAAAATGAAAATTATAAGATGAATGATGTTGAATATGAAAATTTGCATAAAGGATTAGTTGAAAACTTAAAAAATGAAGAATCATTATATGCAAATATAGAAGCTATCAATAGTGATGAGCTTTCATTTTCAGATGCTTTATTTAGAGATTCTATAAAGTTTGAACATAAAAAAATGTTCAAAAAAAATGGTAGTATTAAGGATGAGGATGTACTTG
>JBQDYR010000163.1:0-3608 GCA_052105355.1 Anaerococcus sp. | reverse complement strand
TTGGAAAAAGAAGAGATAGAGATGAAATAAACGAAATCTATTCTGAACTTAGGGTTCTGATAACAAAGAAAAGAGAGCTTGAGAAGAAAAAAGAACAGCTTGAAACTTATGTTAAAAATTATAAAATTTTAAACAAAGAATCTATAAATATAGAAAAGATTAAAAAACTAAAATACTTCTCGTATAGGTTTGGTGAGATTAGTAAGGAAGGTAGATTTATCTTAAAAAACAATTATGAAAATATACCTTCGACTATTATTCACTTAAATAATGATAAGATAGATAGCAATGCATACAACCAATATATAAATGAAATTATTGCTATAGATGATTCTACAGTGGAACTTCGAGATAAAACAGATGAAATTCTTGCTAATGAAAAGAATAATGTTCATGACGTTGCTGTTCGTTTAGAAAAAGAATATGACAAAATGACAAAAGATAGATCAAAAGAACTTTATGATTCTATTATTTCTCAAGCAGATAATGATGTTAGAGAGATAGATAATTTCTTTAAAGAAGAAACAAAGAAGACAAAGGAAATTTATGATTCTAATAAAGATAATTTAGTTAAAGACTTTGTAAATAAAATTATTAAATCATAGAAAGGAGGGGGAAATTGAAGCTTTTAGAAAAGCTGGGTTTTAAAGTTGGAAGCGGCAAAAAAAATAAAAAGAACGATTCAAACGAAAACTTCGGTAAAGAAAATTATATATTGATTTACCCAAAATCAGTTGAAGATGAAGTAAATCGTTCTGTTGATTCCATGGGCTTTATAGACAAAAAAATCCCAGAAGACTTATCTTTCGATAAGATAGTAGAAGAACTTAATAAAACCAATGAAGAACTTGAAATTTTAGATCAAGATCTTGATAAGGTTACAAAAGATAATAAGGAAGTTTTAGATAATGTCTCTTATACTCTTGACTATTATAAAAAATCATCAAAGTTAAAAGATAATATGGTTAAGGGTAAAAAATATTTCTATCTTTCATCTTGGATTCCAGAATCAAAGATGGATGAGGTAAGAGATCTTGCCGGAAAATACGACGATACACTTATTTTGGAAAAAAAATACCATGAGGTAGGACTGGTACCTCCAACAAAATTAATTAATAATAAATTTGTGAAACCTTTCGAATTTCTAGTAAATATGTATGGGGCTCCAAACTATAATGAAATTGATCCAACTGGATTTTTTGCTATAACTTATATGCTCTTATATGGAATGATGTTCGGTGATTTAGGTCAAGGTTTATTCTTTGTGCTTTTAAGCTTTTTAATAGGTAAAAAGAATAAGATATTTGGTGATTTGCTTAGAAGAATTGGTATTTCGGCTTCTATATTTGGAATTCTTTATGGATCGGTATTTGGTATAGAAACATTGATAAAACCAATTTTAATCAAACCTTTTGACAATATCATAACTGTTCTTGTTGGTTCAGTAGCTTTTGGTATTGTACTTTTACTTATTTCCTATTGTATAGGAATATATAATAAACTTGTTAAACAAAAAGATCTAGAAGAAGGATTCTTTGGTAAGGAAGGTTTAGCAGGTCTTCTTATGATGATATCATTTATATTAATAGTATTAGATATTATTGGAAAAGGAATTGTAAGTATGGGTATAGCCATAGGTTTGCTCATCCTATCAATAGTAATGATGATATTTAAAGAACCTATAAGCCATTATCTTTTAATGGATTATCCTTTATATGAGGGAACAAAATCTGATTATTATGTAGAAAGTTCTTTCTCAATCATTGAAGCCTTACTATCAGTTTTCTCAAATCTAGTATCATTTACTAGGGTTGGGGCCTTTGCAATAAACCATGTTGGTTTGTTTATGGCCTTTCAAGTAATGAGTGAACTTGTAGGAGGAGGAATTCTAGGAGTTATAGTATTGATTTTAGGTAATATTTTAATCATTGGATTAGAAGGCATGGTAGTCTTCATTCAAGGCCTTAGGTTAGAATTTTATGAAATGTTTAGTAAATATTATAAGGGTGATGGACATAAATTTAGTCCAATTAGTGAAACAAAAGAATAATAAGGAGTGAAATAATGATATTATATATAGCTATGTTAGCACTAGCAGTTGTTACAATGACAATTTATTCGGGTTTATACCTATTAAAAAATAATGAAGATGCATCTAAAGCAAAAATTAAGAAAGCTTTAAAAATTAACTTATCAACCTTTGTACCTCTTATGGTTATGGTAATAGTTTTAATTCTACCATTAACATCAAAAGCATCAGGAACTGATGCTGCAGGTGCTGTAGCAAGTGCAGGTACAGATGGCTTAAAATACATTGGTGCTGCCCTTTCTACAGGACTTGCAACAATTGGTACAGGTTATGCAGTAGGTACAGTAGGTTCTGCAGCTCTAGGAGCAATTTCTGAAGATGCCTCTATCCTAGGTAGAACAATTATCTTCGTAGGACTAGCAGAAGGTATTGCTATCTTTGGTGTAATCATTTCTATCTTAATCCTTTACGCATAAAATGAAAGCAAAAATCATTACAGATAATAACAGTTTACTTCTAGGATTCAGACTAGGTGGTATAACTGGAGAATTAATTACTGATAAAGATTTGCTTCCTGAAACTTTCGCTAAGGTCTCAAAGGAGAAGGATGTGGCTTTGATAATTTTATCAAAGTCCACCTATGACCCTATAAAAGAAGAGATTGAAAACTTCAGAGAACGTCATACTACTCCACTTATAGTAGTATTAGATTAGAATGGAGGGTCTATGATAGATATTAGTTCGAAACTCTCAAGCTTTAGAAAATTAGTTTGGGGTGTAGAAAAAAGAAAAAGTGAAAAAGAACTCTATGATTCTATAAGCACATCAAGTGAAATCATAGATAGAAAAAAAGAAGAATTAGATAAAAATTTAAAATCTTATTTAGAAAAAAGAAAAGTGTTTGCTACAAGTCGAAAAAATGAATTTGTAGCTAGAAAAAATGAAGAACAAAAATCAACATTCAATGTTTATAAGGAAGACTTATTAAGAGAAACTATAGAAAGAATAAAAAAAGAATTATTTGATTATAGTAAAACTGATGAATATAAGGCAAAACTTATAAAAGAAGTTGATCAAGTATATAATGAGCTTAAAAAATCTTCAAATGACGACTATACACTTCTTGTAAAAGAAGAAGACCTAAAACTTTTTGATCAATATAAAACAGAAGTTTTGGACGAGTCTTATATAGGAGGTTTTATTTTTGAAGATAAGAATAAAACTTATCAATATGATTATTCTTTAAAGAGAAAACTTGAAAATGAGAAATATGAGATAGGTAAAAAACTCTATTCTCTTTTGGAAGGTGGTGAAAAATAACAATGACACCAACAATAAAAGTAATAAATGGACCAGTAGTTACAGCAAGAAATGCAAGCGAGCTAAAGATTAGAGAGATGGTTGCTGTAGGTGACTTAAAGTTAATAGGTGAAGTTGTTTCTATCGAAGGTGACTTTGCCACTATCCAAGTTTATGAAGACACCTCAGGACTTAAAGTTGGGGATGAAATAGAGACAACTGGAATACCACTTTCTGTAAAGTTAGGACCTGGCATGGTCGGAAATATGTTTGACGGAAT
>JBQDYR010000162.1:0-3626 GCA_052105355.1 Anaerococcus sp. | reverse complement strand
AGTCTCGTCTTCTCTATCATTTCTTCAAGTCCATTGTTACTTAGACTTCTAAAAATCAATACAAAGCTAAGGCGATCATTATAAGTCTTAGCGTTTGAAATTGTTGATGAAGATATAAGTTGTCCACTTGATGAATCAACAGAATATGCACCATTTATAGATAGCTCTATAAATGAAGATAAATGTGAAAACGAATCAGAATTCATAGGCAAATAATTGCTAAATTCACATTCTTCAATGTAGAGATTGACATTAGGCTCTAGCTTTAAATATTTCTCCAAAAAGGCGTTTTTTTCAAGTTCAAATATCTTAATAAGATCGGTTATGAATTCTTTATGAACACAAATTTCACATCTTGCACTATTGGGAATATTATCATACTTATTTCCACCATCAAAACTTAAAATTTCGATATCAACTTTAGCTTTTATTTTTCTTATTACTCCCAACAAAGATCTAATTGCATTTGATCTAACTTTATCCACATCTAAGGCAGAATTTCCACCCACCAAATCTTTTAATCCTATTGTGAAAAATGAGTATTCTTCTTTTTTATAATCGGTTCTCTCTAAGGGTATATCGATATCAACTACAGTATAACTTGCAAAACTTTCAGCTATACAATTAGATTGTCTTAGATTGAAATTCACTATATTATCAGATCTTAGTATATCCTTTATTGATGAAATGTAAGTTCTTTTGTCATAAAAATTTTTCATAGTGATAAGTATATCAAAATCAATATTAGTAAAATTGGATAATATAGTTAATATTATAAGAGGATTTACAGTTCCAGGATCTCCATCTGTGAAAATATATTTTTTATAATCTCTATCACTTAGTCTATAAGAAAATTTTGATAAAATATTACCAATATTTAGGTGCATTACTGCTTTGGGATTTTCTCCTCTTTTTATATAATAAAATTCTTCGTTTTCAACAACTTCATTATCATATCCATACATATTTACTAATTGATGTACGATTTCTAAGGAGTTTATATCTTTAATATATTTTTCCTCTGTGGGAAATATTAAATCTTCAATTTTTTTGTTGATATCGGAATTATCAAACATCATCCACCTATTTTATTCTAGTAGAATTTCTTTACATCTACCTTTTCTTTTATTTTTTCAACTTTACTTAAATATTTTTCTTGTCTTCTTATCATCATGAGTGTTTCACGTAATCTATCTTTTATTTGATCGAATTCTGGTATGAAAGAATCATGTTTATGATCTAATTTTATAAGATGATATCCAAATTGAGTTTTTACTGGTTTAGATATTTCGCCTTCCTTAAGTTCTAAAAGTGCATCTTCAAATTCTTTAACCATAGTTCCTTTAGGAAATTCTCCTAAGTCTCCACCATTTTGACCTTGATTATCCATAGAATATTCATTTGCAGCATCTTCAAAACTTTTTCCATTTTGAATTTCTTCATAAATTTTCTCTGCTTCTTCAAGTTCCTTAACTAGTATATGACTAGCTTTAAATGTTTCTGGAGATCTCATAGCCTCTTGATTGTTTTCGTAGTATTCTTTCAAATCATCATCACTAACTTCTATTTCTTTAAAAATCATGTGCATGGCATAGTTTTTTAGCATATTAGATTTAGTAAACTCAAGTTCTTCTAAAAATTCTTCATCTTGATCAAGTTTTTTTTCTAAAGCATCGATGTAAAGTAGTTCTTGATTTACTAGTTCATCAGCTATTTGATTGATACCTTGTGGGTTCATAAACTGTTGACCATTTTGCATTGCACTAATAAACTTCATTACCTCTTCTTGAGTGATTTTCTTTTCTCCAACTTCTGCTAAAACTTTTTTATTTTCTGACATTTATTTCTCCTTTAATTCTATTTTCTTATCAAATATTCTAATTTGATTATTCTTATATAATCTTCCTATTGCTCTTTTATAGGCAGATTTTGATAGCTTAAAAATCCTATAAATATTTTCAGGTGAAGATTTATCTCCTAAACCTACAGATCCACCATTATCTTTTAGATAATCCAAAATCATTTGAGAATCCGAGTCAATTTCAAGGTAGGATCTTTGCCTTAAAGATAGCTCGATTTTACCATCATTTTTAACTTCTTTAACCCTAGCTTCTATTAATTCGCCTTCAATATGAACACCTTTTAGCTCATCCATACGAATTAAAGAGTCAAACTTATTATCTATTGCAATAAATGCTCCTATTGATTTATTAATAGAATAGATTCTTCCTTCTACCAGGTCATTTTCTTTATAACCGTGGTCATATGATAGTAAATCCCTAATTTTAGAAGTCAAATATAACATATTATCATCATCAACTTTTAAAGCAACTGGATATATCATATTTAAATTTATCCTATAGGTTCTTTCTTTAAATGGCATGAAAAGATTTTTTCCATCATCTGTTTGGAAGTATACGCCTTTTTTTGTAACTTCATGAGCTGTTAAAGAATATATACCATTTATAGACATATTAATATATTTGCTAGCTCTTAAGATATTATTAGTATCATAGTAAAGGAAGGCTTCAACCTTATCTCCCTGTTTTAATCCTTCTATTTCTTTTTTATCTATAGAGGCCTCACCAAACACGCTAGTTAAAAATGCTTTATTCTTAGTAAGTCTCTTAATCGTTAACTTTTTTATTTTTATCACTCCTTATTATTGAAACACATCAAATGTGTATCCTTCTCCTGTTACCTCAGATATTGTATGGGTAAACATGAAAGCTTTTTTATCAACTTTTAGTATCTCTGATTTCATAGACAAGTACATTCTAAATGGAATAACTGTCAAAATAACATCTTTATCATTTCTTGAAAATCCGCCTTCAGCTTTAAACACTGTAACTCCTCTGTTATATTTCGAAAGAATCATTTCATTTATTTTATCATTATTATCACTAATTATATAAATAGCAATTTTTCTTCCCAAACCTTGGATAGTGTAATCGAATATAATAGATTGTGCTATCACTACAAAGAAAGAATATAGGCCTTTTTGTATACCAAATAGACTAGTTGCCATAGCTACTATTACAAAATCTGTGATAAATAAAGATACCGAAAGTGATAACCCTGTATACTTGTTTAAGATAGCGACCAATATATCGGTACCTCCGGTAGAACCATCATTGAAAAATACTATGGCTAAGGCTACCGATACTATAATTGATCCCAATATTGCATTTAACATCATATCATTTGAAAGACTAGCATTTGGAAAAACCTTCTCTAAGATTAAAAAACATAAAGATACAATAATAGAACTTACAGCAGAGTTTTTTCCGAATTCAAAACCAACTAAGAAAAACCCTAATATTAACAAGATAACATTTAGCATTAGGGACCATTGTCCTAAAGTTAGTATAGGAAACCACTGAGAAAACACCAAAGAAATTCCCGATACTCCTCCAGGAGCTACGTCATTTTGTAGCATAAAAAAATAAAGCCCAAAGGATAATAATATCGAACCAAGAATAATATTAATATCTTTTTTAATTCTCTTATTCATAGTCTCCACCTCCAAAGCTAATATAATTAATGTTATCATATTATAAAATACAATTCAATTAAACCTAAAAAAATAAATAAATATAAAATCAAAGAATAAAAAACCCCAAAAT
>JBQDYR010000161.1:0-3648 GCA_052105355.1 Anaerococcus sp. | reverse complement strand
ATAATTAGGCATAAAAAAAGACTTAAAACTATATAGTTTTAAGTCTTTTATTCTGGAATTGAATCTAAAAATAATTCTTTCTTATTTTTATTATCAATAATTATAACCTTTTTTTCTAATTTTATCTCATTTAATTTATTTAGTATTTCTTGCCTATCATCTTTTTCAAAGTTAACAAGCCAATTAATATATTTTAAATTTATTTTTCCAGTATGGTCAAGGTCTGGATCAGTATTATCCTTATTATCTTCGGTTAAAGTCTTTTTAAAAGATTGTCTAAGTCTTGTTGAAGTTGGAAAATCCAAGAAAATAATAGTATCGGATGCATCAATCCTCAAATCTAAGCTTCCCATATAGTTTCCATCAAAAATAAATTTATCATTATTTCTAATAATATCTTTTTGAATTTTTTCAAATTCCTCTTCACTTATATGATGATCTTGATCTTTCCACCAAATTTTGTTTAAATAAAAAACTTCTATATCAAGCTTTTCACCGAGCTCTCTAGCAAGTGTAGATTTACCTGAACCACCAGCACCTATAATTGAAATTTTTTTCATATTTCCTCCATGCCAAGTAATTATACTATTAATATAACTTTTTGTAAAATATTAAAAGAGAGCTAATTAGCCCTCTTTACTGATTATTAATTCTTAAATTGCTATATCTATACTGTATTTTTTATCATTTGGTTTATAATCTACAAGTCTAAAATCATCTATAGTAAAATCAGTAAAATTCTTGATTTCAGGATTTATCTCAAGTTTAGGAGATAAATTTTCATCATAAGAATTTTTCATTATATCTTTTACTATAGGTATATGCCTTTTATACACATGAGCATTTTGAATAAAGTGAACAAACTGCCCAGCTTTATATCCTGTAACCTGTGCAACCATTCTTAAAAGCACATAGTATTGGAAGGCATTAATACCTCCTGGTGCTGCAGCTGCTAAAAAATCTCCTGATCTTTGGATCAAAGTCATATTTAAATAATTTCCAGTAACTGTCCACATAGTTAAAAATGCACAAGGTATAAGAGTCATTTGAGAAATATCATCAACATCATATAGCGTCATAATAAGTCTTCTATTTAAAGGATTCTCCTTAAGTTGTTCTATTAACCTATCGATTTGATTTGTAGTTTTTTTTGTTTCTGGAGAAATAAATTTTTTATCGATTTGGTAACCGTAAGCTGTGCCCAAATTACCTTCTTCATTTTTCCAAGAGTTCCAATATTTAACCTTATATTTTTCAGATAGAAGATTTACATCATTTGATCTATCTGAATAAATCCATAAAATTTCTTTGATAGCAGATTTCCATGCAATTTTCCTCAAACTAATAATAGGTACTACTCCTTTCTCATATGTAACTATTTGTTGAGGCAAATATTTTGTAAAAGCCTTTTCTCCATCTTCCCATGTAGGCCTTACATCATCATGCCTATCTTCTTCAT
Source organism: Anaerococcus sp. (assembly GCA_052105355.1). Classification (GTDB taxonomy): domain Bacteria; phylum Bacillota; class Clostridia; order Tissierellales; family Peptoniphilaceae; genus Anaerococcus. The sequence goes on along the minus strand of JBQDYR010000161.1, from coordinate 2,189 downwards.
CGTAACCATTTTCTATAATATTTTTTGCAAGTTTTATATATTTTTTATTAATATCCATATTAACTCTATTATATAGGAAGTAAGAAAAAATTGCATTAAAAAAGACTCTTGAAAAATCAAGAGTCTATAAATACTATAATAATTTATCTTATTTATTTCTACTAGTAATAAAATTGATAATTGCAAGTAAAATTACAGCACCTACAACACCTACAACTAATTCACCAATAGTACCACCAGCTTCTAGTCCAATAAGACCGAATACAAATGATCCTATCGCTCCACCTATAATACCGACTATAATATTTGCAATAATGCCCATTTGAGCATCATTTTTCATAATCATACTAGCTAACCATCCAGCTATTCCACCTAAAATTATTGACCAAATCATATTATTCTCTCCTTTTTGTTTCTAAATTTCAAATAATTAAATTTCTTATAATATATATATACCCATATTTTAGATTCTAAACAAAATAAATAAAGTTAAAAAAATGCCCCTCCTATCTTCAAAATAGGAAAGGCATCTAAAAATTAATTTATAGCTTCATATAATTTTTCTGCAAGTTTTCTACATTCTTCTAAGGCTTCATCATCTGGATTATCATAAGCTATTAAACCATCCGCTACAAGATTGATAGAGTCATCCACACATCTTTCTTGCCAAGTTTGCATCCATTCTCCTTCTGCCCATTCATAAGAACCAAATATTGCTGTTGGTTTATTATTAAGAGAATTTTCTACTGATTCAAACATTGGTTCAAATTCTGAATCTTCAAGTTCTTCTGATCCCATTGCAGGACATCCAAAGGCAAATCCATCAAACTTTTCTATTTGTGATTTGTCAAAATCAGATGCTTGGATTAATGAAGTTTCTATATCTTTATCGTCTAAAGTTTTCTTAATTTCTTCAGCCATAGCTAAAGTATTACCTGTTCCTGACCAATATATTATTGCAACTTTTGACATAATTACTCCTTATTATTTTATTTCACGATAATGACTATCATTATCTACACTTATATTATATCTTTTTTTTCTATAGAGTCAACCTTTTATCATAATTATAATAATAAAACTAAATATACTTAGCATATTAGATAAATTCCTTATTTTACACTCATAAATAAAGAAAAAATTTCGTGGTATAATAACAAGAAGAGGTGAAAAATCATGAATGATATAAATATTTTAATAATAGAAGATGAAAAGCCAACGGCTAATTTAATTAAAAAGATTTTAGAAAAAGAAGGTTACAATGTTTATGTAGCATATGATGGAATTGAAGGTTTAAAAGTTTTTAAAGACAATGAAATAGATTTAGTAATACTTGATCTAATGCTCCCTAAGTTATCTGGAGAAGAAGTCATAAAAGAAATCAGATCTTTATCTAATGTTCCTGTAATTATGACAACAGCAAAAATTGAAGAGAATAATGTTATAGATGGGCTAAGACTTGGAGCAGATGATTACATAAAGAAACCTTATTCATATAAAGAGCTTGTGGAAAGAATAAAAACTATTCTAAGAAGAATAGAAAAATACAATTTACCAAGAGCTGACCTTATTACAACTACTGACGGAAGACTTGAAATGGATTTAGAATATAATAGATTTTTAAAAGATGGAGAGGAAATCTTCTTAACAAAAAATGAATTTCAAATAATAAAAACTCTATTTTCTAACCCAAATAAAATTTTTACAAGAGAAGAAATAATTGAGCTAACTTTCGGATTTGACTATGACGCTTATGATAGGGCAATTGACACCCATATTAAAAATATCCGTCAAAAAATTGAAGATGATCCTAAAAAACCAGCCTATATCAAAACTATCTATGGTATGGGTTATAAATCTGGTGGTTTAGATGACAACTCTAAAAAATAAAATTATAAAAAACTTTATAGCTGGTATACTTGCCTGCATTTTAGTTTTTTCTATCTTAGTTTCTTTTTTAATTGGAATGGTTTCACAAAACTATATAGAGCAAACTCAATTTATAAAACCAGACCAGGTAAAAAATGAGTTTCAATATATTATGGCAAAAAATAATGCTGACTTATTAAGTCAAAGACTACTTGAATATTCAAAAGAAGAAGATGTAAATATAGAAGTCTTGGACTCAAATAGAACTCCAATACTAAAAGTTGATGGTTTAAATTCTAAAACTAAGGAAAACTGGATAA
>JBQDYR010000160.1:0-3660 GCA_052105355.1 Anaerococcus sp. | reverse complement strand
TTTCTATTAATATAAGGCTTACTCTTATCCTTTAAATATTGACCAAAATAAATTCTAGGTGCCATTTTTTCTCTATCATCTAGAGATTTTCCTTTTTTATCCATCCAGTTTTTAAAATCATCTTTGTCAGATTCAGGATAAACCATCTCATCAGCATCTACATTTAAAAGTTTATCTGAGCTATCATCTTCGTATGGAATACCTACTGGATATTCATCTCTTTTTTCATAAATATCTATTTCAAAATTTTCAGAATATTTGGTATTATCAATAAGTGTTTTCAAAAAAGAGAAACCTGACAAACCAAATCCTATTATTGCAATTTTCATATTATCTCCTATCATAAAATGTTTATTTTTATATTATACCCACAATGCTTAAAATTTAAGGAATAAACTTGACAAGAGAGCTTTTAGCGTGTAGAATTAATAAGGATTGGCATTTGTCAATCCATAATTAATTATTAAAAAGAAAAGGAGGTGCGTTATGCCTACAATTAATCAACTTGTTAGAAAAGGAAGAAAAACAGAAAAAACCAAATCTAACACTCCAGCTTTAGGTTACAACTTCAATACACTTAAAAGAAGAATAACTCCTAACCAATCACCACAAAAACGTGGAGTTTGTACATTAGTTAGAACAGTAACACCTAAAAAACCTAACTCAGCTTTAAGAAAAGTTGCCAGAGTTAGACTTACTAACGGAGCTGAAGTTCTTTCTTATATTCCAGGTATTGGTCACAATCTACAAGAACACTCTGTTGTATTAATCAGAGGTGGTAGAGTTAAAGACCTTCCGGGTGTGAGATATCACATCATTAGAGGTACACTTGATACTGCAGGAGTAGAAGGAAGAAAACAAGGTAGATCTAAATACGGTGCTAAAAAAAGCTAATAAATAGTATTTAGATGTAGTGCATAATGTACTTATTATATAGACAATAAGGTATATGTGCACACGACGGCTTTTTTTAAAAAGTCGAGTACTAAAGATATTACTTAAAAATTGGTAAAGGAGGGAAGCAAAGTGTCAAGAAAAGGACATATACCAAAAAGAGAGGTAATGCCAGATGCTAGATTCAGCGACAGAGTTGTAACAAAACTTATCAACAATGTTATGCTGGACGGCAAAAAAGGTGTTGCTACCAGAATAGTTTATGATGCTTTCGATATAGTTGGTCAAACAACAGGCGAAGAATCAATAGAAGTATTCCACAAAGCTGTAGAAAATATTATGCCAACCCTAGAAGTTAAAGCTAGAAGAATTGGTGGTGCAAACTACCAAGTTCCAATTGAAGTTAGACCTGAAAGAAGACAAACTTTAGCTTTAAGATGGTTAGTTAATTTTGCAAGAGCACGTGGTGAAAAAACTATGGTTGAAAGACTTGCTAAAGAAATCATTGATGCATCAAACGGCGCTGGCGCAAGTGTAAAACGTAAAGAAGAAATGCATAGAGCTGCAGAAGCTAATAAAGCTTTCGCACACTTTAGATACTAAGGCTAGGGGGATTAATGACTAGAGCAATCTCATTAGAAAATACTAGAAATATTGGTATCATGGCCCACATCGATGCGGGTAAAACAACCGTAACAGAAAGAATGCTATATTATACCGGAGTTGTTTACAAAATTGGTGACACTCACGATGGTACAGCAGTTATGGATTTCATGGACCAAGAAAAAGAAAGAGGAATCACAATAGGTTCTGCTGCTACAACATGTTTCTGGAAAAATAACAGAATCAATATCATAGATACTCCGGGCCACGTTGACTTTACAGTAGAAGTTGAGAGATCTCTAAGAGTACTTGATGGTTCAGTTGCATTATTTGATGCAAAAAGTGGTGTAGAACCACAATCAGAAACTGTATGGAGACAAGCTGATAAGTACGACATTCCAAGAATTTGTTTTATTAACAAAATGGATGCTACTGGTGCAGATTTCTTCATGTCAGTAGATACAATCAAAGAAAAATTAAAAGCTAATGCAGTTCCAATAGAAATTCCAATAGGAGCTGAACAAGAATTCGAAGGAGTAGTTGACCTTGTTTCAATGAAGTCAATTACTTACAAAACAGAAGACTTGGGTGCTCACCCAATTGAAGGTGAAATTCCTGAAGATTTAAAAGATTTAGCTGAAGAATACAGAACAAACTTACTTGAAGAACTTTCAGAAGTAGATGATACCATCATGATGAAATACTTAGAAGGTGAAGAAGTAACAGAAGAAGAAATGCAAGCAGCTATTAGAAAAGGTACACTTTCTAAAAAAATCTTCCCATGCTTATGTGGATCAGCTTATAAAAATAAGGGTGTACAAGCACTACTTGATGCTGTAATAGCTTATATGCCATCACCACTTGATGTTCCAGCAATAGTAGGTACAGATCCAAAAGATGAAGAAGTAGAAATTGATAGAAAACCTTCTGATGATGAACCATTAGCAGCACTTGCTTTCAAGGTTGTAACCGACCCATATGTAGGTAAGTTAATTTACGCTAGAATTTATTCAGGAACTATCGAATCAGGAACTTATATCTATAACGCAACAAAAGGTAAGAGAGAAAGAGTAGGAAGAATCCTACAAATGCACTCAAACAAACAAACTGAAATCGAAACAGGATATGCAGGAGATATTGTTGCATTATTAGGTTTAAAAAATACAACTACAGGGGATTCACTATGTTTACAAGAGGATCAAATCATCCTTGAAAAAATGGAATTCCCAGATCCAGTAATCTCTGTTGCTATTGAACCAAAAACAAGAGCATCACAAGACAAGATGGTTATTGGACTACAAAAGCTTTCTGAAGAAGACCCAACATTTGTTACAAAATCAGATGAAGAAACAGGTCAAACAATTATCTCAGGAATGGGAGAATTGCACCTTGAAATCATCGTAGATAGACTTCTACGTGAGTTCAAAGTAGAGGCTAACATTGGTAACCCACAAGTTGCCTATAGAGAATCCATTACAGCACCTGCTGAAGCACAAGGTAAATTTGTTAGACAATCAGGTGGTTCTGGACAATATGGTGATTGTTGGATTAAAATCGCTCCAGGCGAAGAAGGATCAGGAATCACATTCGAATCTAAAATCGTTGGTGGTGCTATTCCAAAAGAATACATCAGACCGGTTGAAGAGGGTGTTAGAGAAGCAGCAAACAATGGTATCCTTGGTGGATATCCAATGGTAGATATGCATGTTGAGCTATTTGATGGTTCATACCACGAAGTAGACTCATCTGAAGTTGCCTTCCACGTAGCTGGATCTATGGCGCTTAAAAATGCTGTATCAAAAGCTAAACCTGCTCTATTAGAACCAATGGAAAAAGTAGAGATTACTACTCCAGATGAATATCTAGGAGATGTAATGGGAGACGTTTCATCAAGAAGAGGTAAGATTGACGGAATGAATCCAAAAGACGGTATACACATACTAACTGCATATATACCACTATCAGAAATGTTTGGATATGCGACAGACCTTAGATCTAAAACTCAAGGTAGAGCGACATATTCTATGCAATTTGATCACTATGCAGAAGTTCCAACAAGTGTAAGGGAAGAAATCTTAGAAAAAAGAAATTAATAAATAGGAGATATTATAATGGCTAAACAAGAATTTGAAAGAAGTAAACCACATATTAATATTGGTACAA
>JBQDYR010000159.1:0-3724 GCA_052105355.1 Anaerococcus sp. | reverse complement strand
AATTTCTTTAGATAAATTTTTATCAGCAATAACTTTAACTTATATTTGTATTTATCTGTTAATTCTTTTATAAAGTAGGGTATACTTACAAAAAAGGAGAGATTATATGAATAAAAAAATTGCAGTAATTGCTGGTGGACTTATAGGAAGTTCATATCCTATTGTTTTTGCAATAGGGGGATATGAAGTTGTTTCCTATAATAGAAGAGAACAAAGACAAGAAGAAGTTAAGGATTATATAGAAAGTGCTTTGAATGATCTTGTCATACAAAAAGTGTTTACAAAAAAAGAAAAAGAAGAAATACAAAGTAGAATTTCTTATACTACAAACTTACAAGAAGCTTTGAAAGATACTTATTATGTACAAGAATGTTTACCTGAAGATTACGAAGTTAAACATAACTTTATTAAGGATTTTGAAAAATATGCGCCCGAACAAGCAGTTATGGGATCTTCAACTTCAGGTTTACTAATTACAGAAATAGCTAAATATGCTCAAAGACCAGAAATGATTATAGGAGCACATCCTTATAACCCTCCACATTTAATACCTTTAATTGAATTAGCTAAGGGTGAAAAATCTAGCGATAAAGCTATAGAAATAGCTAAAGAAATATTTATTAATTGTAAAAAAGAACCTATTGTTTTAAACAAAGAATTAAAAGGTTTTGTAGCTAATAGAATACAAGCTGCTGTTTTTAGAGAAGTTATTTCTATGGTACTAGATGGAGCCGTATCCATGGAAGATGCAGATAAAGCAGTTACATTTGGACCAGGAATTCGTTGGGGAATTATGGGACCAGGTCTTGTATTTGAACTTGGTGGCGGAGAAGGTGGAATAGAAAGTCTTTTAAAACATATTGGACCATCTATGCAAACTTGGTTAGAAGACCTTGCGACTTGGACTGAATTCCCAGAAGAAGCTAAAGAAAAAATTCCAAAAATGGTAGAAGAATCTTTAAAAAATAGACCTGAAGAAATAGGAAATGATAGAGAATCCTTAGCAAAATATAGAGATCAAATGTTGCTAGATATTCTAAAACTCCATAACAAATTCTAATATATAAAAATTTATTAAAGTAAAAAGAATATATAAATTATTTATATAATTAACAAAGAAAATTAAGATATGAAAATACAAATCAGCAAGTGATAAAAAACTTGCTGATTTTTTTATATATAAGTCTTGGAATTATTATAGAATTAATATAAAAAACTAATAAATAATATAAATTAGCTTATGGTTTAAATAAACCATTGACATAAAATTTTTATCATGGTATATTTAAACCATAGAAAAGAAAGAACAATTAATTTTTCTTGTCAGGAGAGATTAGATGAAAAATAAAAGTATAAATGAAATAATAAATGTTCTAAGAGAAAAATCAAATTCAGAAAGTTATATTCCTGAATTTGTAATTAATTATTATTTAAGCAGAAAGTTAAAAACAAAATCTTTCGATCAAATTCTAGAAATATTTGAAGATGAAAGTGTTAAATATAATTTAAGAAGTATTTATGAAGATGAGAATAATTATATTGAAGAATTTAAAAATATTAAAGATTTCAAATTGGATGAAATTATAGAAACTATTGCTGAACTTTATGAATTAACTATTAGAAATAGAACAAGAGGAGAAAACACTACTGTAAAGTCAATTATTGATTTATCATTAAAACTTTTACAATTAGAAAAAGAAGATAGATTATTGGATGTTGGTTCTGGAATAGGTACTACATTATTGAAAGCATCTAAAACATCAGATATTGCTGGAATTGAAATTGATCCAGACAATTATATGCTATCATGCATATTGCTTGATTTATTTGATTTACCAATAGATAAGATGATGCATAGAGATGTCTTTACTTATGATTTGAGTAAATTTGATGCCAATAAAGTCTTTATGAATATGCCGATAAGCTTAAAGATGTCAGAAAAAAGAATAAAAGATATTTTAGAATTTAAATTTAATGAATCAATCTACAAAAACTATATTAAATCTATCGATTCATCTTGGATATTTGGATTAGATATCATAGAAAATACAAGCTATGATAAATTTATTATGATTGTTAATGGAAATCCTCTCTATAGTGATATTAATCAAGAAGTTAGAAAGATATTAATTGATAAAGGTGAGATTGAAGCAGTTATAGCTCTTCCTAGTAATTTATTGGCCTACACAGCCATTCCTATATACTTAGTAATTTTTAGCCATAATAATGAAGAAATAAAGTTTGTCGATGCGACAAAACTTTATTCAGATTTTGGATATAGACATACCATAAAAAGTGACCATATTCAAAAAATTATAAGTGCATTAGAAAAAGATTCGGATATCAGTAAGACTGTAGATATAGATAAATTAGAAGAAGAAGATTTTACACTTGTTCCACTAAGATATACAATGCCAGAGTTTCCTTTTGAAGAAAGTTTGACATTAAAAGAAGTAGTTAAATCTATTAATAGGGGTCACACTATTAGTAAGAAAAACTTAGACCAAATGACTACAGTTCAGCCAACAAACTATCAATATTTGATGTTACAAAATTTTCAAGATGGAATTATGGATGAGAATTTACCTTATCTTAAAAATCTAGATAAAACCTATGATAGATATTTATTAAAAGAAAATTCCATTATAATTTCTAGAATGTCACCTTTTAAAATAGGTTCAGTTGACAAATTAAAATCTAAAGTACTTGTAAATGGAAATTTGTTTTTCTTAGAAATAGATGAAGATAAAATTAATAAAGATTTTTTGACTGCCTATTTGCAAAGCAAAATAGGATTAATGCAGATAGAAAAATATGTAAAAGGATCCACTATGAAAACAATCAGTATAAGGGATCTTGAGAAGGTTAAAATTCCCAAAATAAGCATGGAAAAACAAATTGAAATTGGGAAAAAATTTGTACTCCTAAATCTAGAAGATAAATCCATTAGGAAAAGAGCAAAAGAAATATCAAAAGAAAAATTAAACATATTCCAAGAAGGTATATGATCGTTCCGTATTAAGAAAGAATGCTAAAAATAATAGATTTTTAAGTTAATGTAGATATTTATATCTTAAGAATTTTTGAGATAAGTTTTTTAAATATTACTTATTCATAATAAATATTTAAAATTCAAAAATTTTGATAAAATATATTTAAGAGGTAAAAGATGAAAAAATTAGAATATAGTGCAGGAGCTGTCTGTAAAGGATTTTGGTTCCAAGGTTTTAAGAAATATAATGAATTATTAAATAAAGGATTTACAGATGGTGAGATTAAGATAAAACAAAATGATGAAAATATCTTTAAAGCACCATCAAAATCCTATGGAAAAAGAATGGTGAATGAAGTTTCTAGAAGGACCAAAGCATTACCAGAAGAAATAAGGGTTTTATTTTCAAATCTATCTATTTCAGATCAGAAAATACTAAATATCTTAGGTCTAATGTTGACAGATAAATTATTTTTTGAATTCATGTATGAAGTATATAGAGAGAAAATTATAGTAGGAAATTTAGTATTAGATAGTAGTGATATTAAAGTTTTTTTGGATGATAAATCTGAACAAAGTACGAAAGTATTAAACTTTACTTCCCAGACTAAAAAAAGATTAGCTGGAGCGTATAGAACATATTTAAGAGAAGCAAGTCTTTTAATTGAAGATAAAGAATCATCAAAATTAAGAAAACCTGTATTAAATATACATTTAGAAGTAGATATGAAT
>JBQDYR010000158.1:0-3816 GCA_052105355.1 Anaerococcus sp. | reverse complement strand
TATTGCAGCATATTAATTTACACAAACTTTTGGACATTAATTAAAAATAAGCACGCCAAATTCTATAAAACTATGTTTTACAAATTCATAAATAAGAAATAAAAAATCTATAAATATCAAGATATAAAACTCTCAAAGAATAACTTAGGAGATCTGATACTAACAGGAAGTATACTCTTTGAGAATTTTTTACAACCAGTTAATGTACTTTGAATAATATCATCTTTATTTCCTACATATATAATTTTTCCTAAAATATCATAGGCATCGATAATTAATTCATTTATTCTTACTGGTTCTAAATTACCATTTTGATAATAATAAGATCGGTTAGGAACAATATGGATCTTTCTAAAACCATAGCAAGTTGAAAAGCTATCTATAAAAATAAATTTATCATTCTTTTTTAATAATAAGTCTAAGTCTGTACTACCTTTGTCAATTACCAAATTAGTCATCCTTACTTGAGGTTTAAATTCTGGATATGAAATCCTACAATTTCCAGTACTATGTGTGTTAAATAGCTCAGATGTATAATTAGAATGAAGAAATTTATGCCATTTTCCAGACTTTATCAATGTTGTTTTTTCAGAATTAGTTAATTCATCATCAACAGGAGTCCAGCCAGAACTCATTATACTGCCATCATCTATTACTGTTAGCTCATTATTTATCTTTTTATTAATTAAATCATTTATTAAATTTTGTTTACCAACTAATAGATCAGATTCTGATAAATGACCAACTACTTCATGTATAAAAATTCCACTTGCCAGCTCTGAAAGTAATACATTCTCCCCTTTTAAATTCATATTCTTAATCGGGGAAAATTCAGATATAAACTGTAATTTACCTCTAAAATTAAACATTTTTTCAATTAATTGATTAAAATTATCAACATAAAAATATATTACTTCATTAACTGAATTATTTAAAATATGTAATGCCAAATCAATATGACCATCTAGAATCGAAATTGACTTTTGGGAATTAGTTAATTTCTTATTTACTATTTCCCACTTTAAATAATATTCAATATTATATTTTTTACAAAATTGTTCAATCACTTGTATATAAAATTTAAAATTAGATAAATTTAACATATCATGATCAATTTTAATAAAATCATATTTATTATTCAATATATTTTCATAAAATTCTTTATTTTTATAGTCAAACCCCTTTTCATAGTAATTCCTATCTTGTTCAGTATAACTTAATCCGTTAAATAAATATCTTAATTTAAATTCATTCTTTAAGGATTTTATTGGAGTGTTAAACATTTTAGTAATTTGATATCTTGTTATTTTCACTGTTACTTGCATAATTCTTCTAAATACTTTATTATTCCTTCTTGTTCAATTTTTTTCATACTCTTTGTAATATGTTTGATATGTGATTTATCTTGTCTATAGTCATCAAAATATCTAAATTTATAAAAATCAGAAAAGTTTATTTTTGGATAATTCAATTTTAATAGCTTTTCTATATATTCATTCATTGTTTTTTTATTGTAATGATTATATATGTTAATTGCTATTATAAGAAAATCTATATATTCATCTTCTGTCAATGTATTAAACAAATATGTATCTTTTAAAAGCTCGAAATAAACTTTGGCACTCGAATAATCATGATTTTTAGTATGCCATTTCAATATCTTAAACACCCCTTCTTTATTATTAATCATAATATCTTTTCTCTTGTTGATAATGTATTTTATATCTAAATTTTTACGTTTGATTATAAAGTTATCCATCAATAAAATATCCATATCTGATAAAATAAAATTATTAATTGCATCCAAAGGTGTTTCTACAATTGGTTCATTATTCACATTAAATGATGTATTTATACAAACATTAAGATCTGATACTTTTGAATATTCTGATAATAAATTATACATAAATTGATTCTGTGAACGCGTAACTGTTTGAATTATTGCTGTTTTATCATAATGAGTAATTCCAATTAATCTACTATCTATTACTTTAGATACAAAAAGCATATATGGAGAATCTTTAACACCTTCAAAATACTTTTCAACACAGTCAGATTGAACAATTGGTGCCAATGGTCTAAATGGTTCTCTATGCTTTATGTTAAGATTAAGTCTATCTCTAATTTTTATTAAATCTGGCTTTGCAATTATACTCCTATTTCCTAAAGCTCTAGGTCCAAATTCTGATTTCCCCTGATATATTCCTATTATCATTCCTTCGTTCAAGTATTTTGCTATTTCTTTTTCTGGATTGTCAAAAAATTCATATTCGATTTGATTATCATCTAAAACCGATAAAATTTCTTCTTTATCATGCTTTTTACCCAAATATATTGACTTTAATGGTATAGCTTTTATATTTTTAGATAATGATCCTAAATATGCCATACCTATTGAACATCCATCATCAGTAGAAGCGGGAAACGGATAATATTTTCTTATATTATCCATAGATAAAATAGCTGTATTTAAGTTAGTGTTTAAAAAAACTCCTCCAGAAGAACATAAATCTATTTCATTTGGTATATTTTTTAAATGAAATTTCAAATATTCAAGGACACTCTTTTCTAACTCTGATTGAGCTATATAAGCTACTTTTTTTGCTCTATCCATTTGCCAATTTATTGGTCTTATATATTTAGCAATTTCAGTAATTATTGTTGTTTTTTCTACTTTCTTAGGTAAATCAGTTCTCTTAATTCTTTTATTGATTAATTTATATTCATAGAGAAATTCAATAAAATTATCAAATAGAAATCTAATATCTCCTTTCTCGATTTTAAAGAATCTCTTATTATACCTTATATCATTTCCATATGCAGATAAACCCATAGTTTTGCCTGCAGCAGGTATACCTGAATCAGAAAAGCCTAAACAATAACTTATAATGTCATAGAACATTCCGAGACTAATATTATCATAATCCCCAAATTGCTTATCTATTTCTGTTATTTTATTATCTTTAATTTTATATAAGCTTATGCTCTCGAATTCATACTGATTAATCCAATCTCCCTGCTCATCTATTACAATAGCATAACCATTATCCACGCCTGAACTATAAACAGCACTTGCGGCATGAGTCAAATGATGATAAGGATTTGATAATTCCACAATTTTATTCTTATTTTTAATAGGTATATAATTAATAGCTGTCTCAATACAATTGTTTATGGATTTTCCTACTACAATGCTATCTAAATCATCAATAGAAATATTTATACTGGATAAGCAATAATTGATGGCTTTTAATGGTGGTAAAACTATATCTTTTGGATTTCTAGCATAAAAACCATCGGAGTGTTTTCTTCTATCTAATCGTTCCTCTGCTATAGCAGTCAAGATTTCGCCATTTTTGCATATCGCTACAGATCTGTCATGATTTGACATATTAATACCCATTACATAGCAGTCCATTATACGTGTTCTCCTTTCTTGGCATTAAATATTCTAAAATAAAAGTTACATACAATAAATAATATCAACAATAATAATGAAATTTTCATAAAAAACATCTTTACATTTTTTCCCATCCAATAAGCTACTAAAGGTTGGAATACAACTGCAGATAGAGATGAAACTGAAGATACAACCGAAAATACAGTAGCTTTATTTCTATTGGTAGAATTTTCATTTATTCCACAAGAAATTGATATAAATGAAATTCCAGAAGCAAACGCAAATAAACACATAAATAACATAAGAGCAAGAAAAGATTTATGATTTGACAATAAAATCATCATAGAAAAGCTTAATAAATATAATATCATCGACAAATTATTTAGGATAATGCTTTTTAAATTTAATTTACTTGT
>JBQDYR010000157.1:0-3817 GCA_052105355.1 Anaerococcus sp. | reverse complement strand
TTTCATATTTAAAGATTTCTTATTTTACTCTATCTTTCCAAAAATCATACATATCTATTTCTTTTATCATCATATCTAGTCTATAAGGTCTAATTCCGGTTAAAGGTTTTAAAGCTCCATAAAGTGCTGAAAATATATAAACTTTATTATTTAAATATTCTAGGTCTTTAAAATCTTCTTGTCCAAACTGCTTAAATACTAAGCCATCATATGCAAAGATGGCAGGTGAATTCATATTATTAAAATCAAATTCTTGGTAATCATAGTAAACCTTTTCTGTCAATTCATCATTTAGCTTAAAAATATTTCCAATTTCAAACATGGACTTTTCTTTAAAATAATCTACTAAATATTCAGTTTCTTCTCTAAATATCAGAGAAGAAGTTTTTATTTTATCAATTTTTTTAAAATTTTTGGCTGGTGAAATTACTATCTTCATATAATCCTCTCTTTTAATTAATTATATCATAGGAAAAATCAGCCTAAAAAATATAACTTGTTATTTTCTTTTAAAAGCTTATAATAATAAAAAAACAAAGGAGAAGCCTATGAATAACGATAATGTTAAAAAAATTCCCCTTCCACTTTTAATTGTCCAAATTATTTTAGGTGTTTTGGCGGCTTATTTCGTTTTCAAGAGTGGAAATATAGAACTTAGACTAGTTTTTGTATCTCTATTTTTCTTAATGTCAGGATTTATATCCTATAAATATTTAAAAAATATATCACAAGGAATCTTGGGATTAACAATGTTTATAGTAAATCTAATTTTATATTTCATTTAATAAAAAAGATGCTAAATGAAGTATCCTTAAAGGATATTCTTTATTTAGCATCTTTTTTTGTTCTTAGAATTTTTTTATATATAAAACTAATCAAACTTACAAGAATAAGTACTAAGACTGCAACCACAACAGTTGCACCCCCTGTTTTTATTCCATAATTATAAGATAAGATTATACCTGTAAGTAAGGATAAAATTGCAAAAATTATAGAGAGCAAGTAGGTTTGTTTATAAGATTTTCCAATCATAAGTGATGTTGCAACTGGTATAACCATAAGACTTGTTACCATCAATGCACCAACCATTTTAGCTGATATGGCGACTGTTATAGCAGTTAAAAATGTAAAAATACCTCCTATAAGCTCCGTTTTTATGCCTGCAAGTCTAGCCATAATTGGATCTATAGATATATATAATAAAGCCCAATATAAATACAGAGACATTAATATAACAGCAAAAGAAACTCCACCAGCCATGTATAAATCAGTTTTTGTAAGTGTAGTTATTGAACCAAATAAATAAGACTCAAAGGAAGTTCCTCCTGGAGAGAAATCCGACATAATAGCTGCAAGTCCAATACCTGTTGACATGATTATTGCAGTAGCCATATCTCCATATTCATTAAATTTTTTTCTAATAACTTCTATAGCAAATGCTCCTATTATACACACTACTAAAGACCACAAAATTGGATTTTGACCCAAAATAAGCCCCAATCCAATTCCTGCTAAAGATGTATGGCTTAGAGCATCTCCTATCATAGAAGTTCTTCTATTTATCATAATAACCCCAATCATGGGAATGATTATTGCAAGCATTATCCCTACAGCAAATGCTCTTTTCATAAAATCATAGGACAGCATCTTTTATCCTTCCATTCTCTATTTTAATAATCTTATTTACATAATCTTTAACTATATTCATCTCATGAGTAATCATAAGTATAGTCTTCTTATGATTTACATTTAAGTGATAAAGAGTTTTTAGAAATTCCATCTTACTTTCTCCATCTATTCCAACAGTTGGTTCATCTAAAATCAGAATATCTGGATTTGAAACCATAGCCCTAGCTATCATTACCTTCTGTTTTTGTCCACCTGAAAGATCTTTAAAGGGTAAATTTTCAAGTTTCATAATATTCAAAGACTTAAATACTACATCAACTTTTTTCCACTGGTCTTTTCCAGGTCTATTAAAAAAATTAAATTCTTTATAAAGGTTCATAACTACGTATTCCTTACAAGTCACAGGGAAAGAAATCTTAGATAAGTCATTTACTTGAGGAACATATCCAATTTTTTCATAAGACTTAAAATTTTCTATAGGCTCTCCAAAAATCTCAATTGTTCCCTCATCTTTTTTTAAATTTCCTAAAATAAGCTTTATTAAAGTAGATTTTCCACTACCATTTTCTCCAACAATAGCAAGAAAATCTCCCTTATTGACTTTAAAACTTATATTTTTCAAAATGTAATCAGTTTTATATGCAAATTTTAAATTTTTTATTTGAATTAAATTCATTTTTTTCCTATTTTTCTAAAGATTTTAGTATAGATTCAAGGTTTTCTCTAATTAAATCTTGGTAGTGAACTTCTTTTTCTAGATCTTCTTTTGAAACAAATTCTAGAGTAGAAAGTGGTTTTATTTCACCATTTATCTCATTTGCTATGGCTTTAGATGCTTTATCACTACCACCTTTTTCGTAAAAGATTGTATGAATGTTTTCTTCCTTTATTTTATCTGTAACTTCCTGCATGGTTTTAGCATCTGGTTCTTCTGTAGAAGTGATTCCTGTTAGTGGAATTTGTTCCAGATTAAAATCTCTGCATAAGTATCCAAATGCTTCATGAGGAACTACAAATTCATTATCTTCTTTAGAATTAAATTTATCCTTATATTCATTGATTATATCATCAAGCTCTTTAGCGAGTTTTTCGTAGTTTTCTTGGTAATAGTCTTTGTTTTCTGGGTCAATTTCAGAAAGTTTATTAGCTATAACTTTTGCTTGATCTTTACCCATAATTGGGGATAACCATGTGTGTGGATCAAACTCTTCATAATTGTGATAATCTTCACTTTCCTTATTGTATTCTTCTTCATCATCAACTCTAATTAAATCTCCACCTACTGTTGTATCTAAGATTTCTACATTTGATGATTCTGAAACATTGTCTTTCCAGCTTTCCATACCTGCGCCATTTATGATGAGTAACTCTGCATTATTTAGGTTAGCTAGATCTTTTGCAGAAGCTTCCCAATCGTGAGCTTCTGTTTCCAGACTTCCTAAGTTTTGGACATCCATTTTATCTCCTACTATCTGTTTAGTAATATCATATATTGGATAGAACGATGTATAGACTAGTTTTCTTTCTTCTTTTTGATTTTGATCGTTAGCTTCTTCGCTTACAACTACTGATGTTTGTTCGTTTACATTTTCATTTGTATTTTTTTGGCTACATCCAGCAAAAAGTACAGTAGCTGAAAGTAGTATTGTTAAATATTTTTTATTCATTTCTACTCCTTTTGCAAATAGTTTGCATATGTATTATATAACATTTCTTATTTGTGTCAAATAAAGTATAATGATTTTTAAGGAGTGATACCATGCATATAGAAGATATTTTAAAAAGTAAAGGACTTAGAATAACAAAGCCTAGATCTCTAATCCTTAGAACTATCCATGATAGCAATGAACCTATTTCTGCAGAAGAAATTTACAATATTATAGAAAAAAAAGATCATGATTTAAATCTTTCTACAGTTTATAGAAATTTAAATACCCTAGAGAAAAAAGATATACTCTTAAAAAATACAGACCTTGACGGAGTATCTTTTTTTCAACTAAACTTGCATGATCACAAACATTTTATCACTTGTATAAAATGTGGTAAAAAAGTTGCTATAAAAATTTGTCCTATAGAAGATTTTACTCACATGCTTGAAGAAGAAACTGGATTTTCAATAAGAAGTCATAACTTTGAATTTTCTGGCATTTGTCCTGAATGCAAAAATAAACAAAATAAAAAAAAAAAA
>JBQDYR010000156.1:0-3933 GCA_052105355.1 Anaerococcus sp. | reverse complement strand
AACAAAGTTATTCTTATCTTCATTATTAATTGAATACAATCGATAAGATTATTAAAAGTATAAATTAAATAATTCATTAACGTTAATATCAACAATCATATTGTTAAACCAAATAAAATCTTCAAGATTACTGTGATACCACTATTTCCAGTATATATCGAGGCCAACCGCATCAATTCAACAATATTCAATTGCAAGGTATAAAAAGTATATAAACAATATATGTAACTTAGAAAGAATCGGTTAAAAAAATTATTCCTCAATGAACAGGTGTTTATCAGTGGTGATACCAACAGTACAATTGTGGTATAATCTTTTCTTTGGTGTCCCCATCCAAAATTGGAAGCCTAAAAATATATACAAGGGGATTTGATCGCCATTAGGTAACAATACAAGTTTATTGTTTAATAGGAGGAAAAAATGAAATGGGCAGTAAACTTTTTTCAAATCTTTGAAAGTAAAATAAAAAGATTTCATAAAAAGTTTGTTATGAAATAAACAAAAAATCATTATCAGCTTATGAATTCTACGAATCTTAGAGATAAAAGAAACAAAGGACTTTGGTGGGGTGGCCACTCCTACATAACCATTGAAAACGTTAAAAGAAGTGAAATCCATATACTTCTTTTTTATTTTTAAAAAATCATACAGATAAGTAGAGCCATCATGATAATCATGGAAAGATAAATGATCATGGAACCCATGATAACCTTCACCCAAAACGTTAGTTAGAGCAACATCATTCAGTCCCCAGTATAAGTCACCTATGCTTTCCTTACCATTGGTAGCAAAAAATAAAGCCATATCCAATCTGTGTAATTGAATATATATCCACATTTGCTTAAAACCCAAATAAATATCCTTAGCAGTGTAATAAAAAACTGGGGAACTTAAACAAACAACACTTTCTGTTCGAAAATAAACAACCAATTGGCCTAAAACACGTTTCAAATTTTTTCTAAGTCTTTTATTGAAAGATCTCAAAAATTGTTTTGGTCCAAAGTTTATGATAACTTCCTCATCGTAATTAGTCTTAAAGTATTTAGATAAAACTAATAGCTGAGCTGCTTTGACCCAGTCATTGGCTGAATCATTAGTCCATGTCCAACTTGACTTAAAATACGATTTTCCGATTCCATGGGGATACAAAAATTTCATATAAGAATCAGAAGAGTATCCAAGCCAACTGAATGAAGACTCAGCAGAAATAAGGGAATTATTTTTTTTACGAGAGATACCCATACATTTACATACATTAAAATCATGGAAGATATAAGGACTATAATACAGATCACAAGGAGTACCCAGTGCATTGCCGATGGTGTTGTTGGATGTAATAATATTATAAGAACTGTCCATCTCTTCTTCGGAATCAGAATTTTGTGTTACAATTTCAACTCTATGACGAATTTTAAGAGAAGGACGTGGTAGTGGTCTCAAAGGACTGAATTTATGATCTTTGTTATTAGTCTGAGATAATGGTTCATCGGTGGAATAAATAGTAAAGGAAGAAGCAATAGGTTCAGCAAATTCAATCTTACGCTTTTTAGTGGCACTGGATGGATTGTTAATTGAAGTAGTATTCACATTTGTTATCACTTTCATAGGGAAAAAAGGGTCGTGAGTGTGTGCGTGTTTATTTGAAGAGCAAGATAGAAACGCAATCATAAATATGATCTCTTGTCTTTTCTTCTATTTTTTTTACTTCCTTTTTTAAAAACCAAAAAAAATAAAAATGTCGAGATTTACACCCATAATACTATGAAACGTAGATTACTGCTTATAACAGAACAACAAACCAACCAATGAGGCATCCGCAACACACTGCCCCTATTAAAACAATATAAACAATTACAACTGTCTGAATAGACTCTTCTCATTTTCAAAACTGGCTTAGATACTACATTCTCTAACATATAATTATTCCACTGATTATAAAATCATATTTCAAAGACTTACTACCCATGCTGATTTGATCCCACCAAAGGGAAACTGCAACATATCAATAAAGAAACCCTGTGAAACCTGATATTTTAATAAAGTTTTACTAATCTCAAATTCAGATTACTTAATGGAATATTATATTATTATTATTATTTCACACTATTGAAAAGATAACAATTGAAAGATTTATAACTTAGGAACAACTCTTTGGAATGCATTGGAATTTAGTATCTGGCATACTTATACTTCAAGAACCCTGATACTTAATGAAAATCTTATTTGCCTCCATTATTGATAGTATACGATATAATAATATAAATACTCCATAACTTTAATTTCCAACAACACCCACCATCAAGAATATGATAAATTCAGATGTCATCTTCAAAACCCAAGGTTAACACCGATATGTTAATGCTGCTGGCGAACAAGCTGGTTAAAACACTGGAACCTAATTCTTAGATTTGAAGACCTTAGTTATTGGTATTTAATATCTTAACCAATTGAAAGATAATAATATTAAATCACTATTGATTAACAAACCAACATTGTTGAACTTACTAACCAAGACTATAACGCAATTTTGATTACATGAATTTAAATTGTATAAATGGAATATTATTAATAACAAATTACCACATATTTTTTTCATTACTTGACGTGGTATCCCAAGACTTCAATTTTTTATTATCTAAATTGTAATATTCGAAGCATAACCCTCCCATTAGATTAGATTCTGACCCAATGGGTCATTGACAATTAAAATAATATTAATTAACTACATAGCTAACAATTTAATAATAACTGATGCCATATTGCTTAGCTACTTTAACGACAATTTTCTAATATAATTATATTTTATATTTACCATTTTATCTCTATCTAGACAACTCATATCTATCAAAACACTACTGTTATTAATCATTCATTAGTAGTTATTTAAAATACCATATAATAATGCTCTAATCTCAACATAAGCCTTATGTAATTAACATATCCTGATCATAATATTATTCTGATTAATATCTAACCTATCTTCTATTCTTGATCCCTCTTTTACCTTCTCTAATCCTTTTAGCTATGTCTTGCTCATTCCTACCTATGAATGTTCTCCTAGATTATCATTTTTAATATTTCAAAATTAAAAATCCGAAGAGTTAAATTTTATCATCTCTACTAAAGACCACTATTTAAGATTAGAGACATGAGAGGAACAACATGCAAAGGCCTCCCCGACCTGAAGGCCATTATAATAATGATATTCTATACATAAGATATATTATCCTAAAGCTCCACCTGACCTATCTATTAAAATGATACCAAGATGAACTGTTATATTATTTAATATTGTCAATAATTCAACACTAAAATATTTTCTATCATATGAAAGATCCATCTATCAACGACCTTATAGAACTATAATATATAATTAATACATCCCTAGGAACCCTTAACTTAGGATCCACACTTGATATTTTTCTGTTTGTCTGCTGCTATTATTTTCAAATGGATAGAAATTATAAGATAAGAATTCATTAGTGTATGAGAGATTTATAGACCAACACCACCATAGATCCATTAAATATGATTAAAGATACACTCTAAATATTTTACTTGAAATTCTAACTCAATATTTGATTGGTTAACACTATTCCAATCTTTGTTTGATAATTACTACATTTTCAACATTAAGATATTTTCTCTCATGGGAGATATTTATAAAATTATGACATGATAGGTGTTATATACATGAATATTAAACCACTATGAAGCCATAACCTGGGATCCACACCTCAACTTTCATTGAATTATTAAGATAATATTCCAATAATATAAGACATATCCATGGACCGAGGTTATTAGAAATCTATCAAGCATGATTAATAACAAACTGAGAATCCTTAACGTGGGATATACACACAATATTATATCGTTCACCTCCTTTTATTATTATAAAAAATATAAAAATAAATTTAAAATAAAATTAAA
>JBQDYR010000155.1:0-3963 GCA_052105355.1 Anaerococcus sp. | reverse complement strand
CACTAGTAAATAAAAAAAGACAAGCCATATATTGACTTGTCTTTAATTTTTAATTTTTAGTTTTTATTTCTTCTATTAATTCTTTTACTTTTCTATCTATTTGATCTATAACTTTTATAAATTCTTGATCACTTTTTCCTGTCGGGTCATCTAGTCCCCAATCTGCTTTTTTATAAGTATAAGGCATGACTGGACAGACGACATTGCATCCCATAGTAATTAGATAGTCTACTTGTGGTAGATCATCAATAAGCTTAGGTTTTTGGTCTATTTCCATATCAATATCATATAGATCTTTCATCAGTCTTACTGCATCTTGATTAATCTTATCTTTTAATTCTGTCCCACCTGAATATGCTTCTACTAGATCAGAGCCGTATTTTTTCATAAGTGCTTCTGCTATCTGACTTCTACAAGAATTATGGACACAGATAAAAGCAACTTTTACTTTTTTCACTATAATCTCCTTATGGTATTTTTTTGTTATTTAATAAACTTCTAATATAAAAATTGGTATAAAAAAACTTAAATCCTAAAAGATTTAAGTAATTTTATTTAAGGTAATCTTAAAAAATAAATCTTTAAAATTACATATTGACTTCATATCTATCTTCTAATTTTTTAAGTACAAAGTTAATCATTATAGCTAGCAAGGCAGATAACAAAGATCCCCATAAAATTTTTGTGGTATTCATTGTACGTAAACCATCAAATAATAATTTACCTAGACCACCAGCATTTATTGTTGCTGCTATTGTTCCTATACCAATTGTAGAAACGGATGCAAGTCTTATTCCTGAGAATATAGATCTTTTTGATAAAGGAATTTGAACCTTCCACAATCTTTGTATATCTGACATTCCCATTCCTCTTGCAGCTTCTAATATTCCAGGTTTAACTTCGTTTATTCCTGCTAAAAAGTTTCTTAGTAAAATGAACTGATTATATATGGTCAACACTATAATTGCACTAACTTTTCCAAGTCCAAACAATGGAACTAAAAGAGCAAAAATTGATAGTGAAGGTATTGAATATATAACTGAGAATAGTTGTAATAAAAAATTCTCAATTGACTCAAATTTTACAGAAATTATTACTAATATTATTGACAATATAAGGGAAAAAAACAAAGTAATAACCGTAATTTCCAAATGCTCTAATAAGGGAGTTAAAATTTTATCTGGATATTTAAGTAAATATTCAATCATTCTAAATCCTTCCAAATTTGTTCTTGATTTCTAACAGATGATATTAGAGATTTTACAAATTCATCTGCTGGATTTTTTATTATTTCACTTGGTGTATCAAATTGTAATAATTTTCCCTTATCCATAATCATAACGCGGTCACCTAATTTGAAGGCTTCATTAATATCATGAGTTACAAATATAAATGTATTTTTTATACCCCCATGTATCCTTAGTAGCTCATTTTGTAGATTTAACCTAGTAATTGCATCTATAGCACCAAAGGGCTCATCCAAGAGCATTATCTTTGGACGAGCTGCCAATGCTCTTGAAAGTCCTACACGTTGTTGTTGGCCACCTGATAATTGTGATGGATATCTATCCATATATTTTTCAGGTTCTAAACCTACAAGCTCCAAAAGTTCTTCAGCCCTTTTGTTAGTTTCATCTTCATCCCATTTTAAAATCTTAGGTATGACTGATATATTTTCTTTTATAGTCATATGTGGAAAAAGACCAACTTGTTGTATTACATAACCTATCCTACGTCTTAGTTCAATAGGATCTTGTTGTGATATATCTTCTCCAAATAGAAGTATTTTGCCCTCACCGTTTAATTCATATAGACGGTTAGTTAACTTCAACAAGGTAGTTTTTCCGCTTCCTGAAGAACCAAGAATAGTAATAAATTCTCCCTCTTCTATTTTTGCACTCACATGATCTACGCTATAATAATCGACATTTTTAAATTTTTTGCTAACATTATTATATTCTATAGATATCATTATAATTCCTTATTTTTCTTATTTAATACTATCCCAGTATTCTTGTGCTACTTCTTCATATTCTTCTTTATCAATATCCACTTTAGCATTTAAGTCTGTAAGTGTTTGTGTATCAAAAGTTTCACTGACTTTGTTTAATATATCTTCTATTTCTGGATTATCTTCTAAAACATCCATTCTAACTACAGGTGCAAGGTTATATGGTGGCCAAACTTGTTTATCATCTTCTAATAGTACAAATTTGTCTGTTTGTGAAAGCATTCCTTCAGTTGTATAAGCTGGAGAAACGTCAGCTTCATCATTTTCTACAACACTATATTTTAAACCATTATCGTAAACTTTTGAGGATTTCCAATTAAAATCCCCATATGTTTTTTCCAAAGCTGGTAATGCATCGTCTCTTTCATCGAACTCACCTTGAGATGCAAATCTAATTTTATCTGCATTTTTTTGTAAGTCTGAAATAGTTTTAATTCCATATTCATCAGAAGCTTTTTTACTGATAAATAAACCTTGTCCATCATTTGCTTTTGAATATTCTAGCCATTTTATATCAAATTGTTTTTCATATTCATCTTTTACTGTGTTATAAACTTCATCAGGATCTGTTATAGGATCCATCTTTAAGATAGATAATAATCCTGTTCCAGTATATTCTGGATAAAGATCTATCTCATCATTAGTTATACTTGTATGAATTATTGATGATGATATATCCATTGTTCTTTCAACATTATATCCTGCATCTTCAAGTGCTAATGCATAAACTTCTGCAACTATTTCATTTTCTGTAAAATCTTTTGAACCTACTCTTATAACTTCTGATGAAATTGCTGTGTCTGTATCACTGGACATACTTTCTGTGTTTGTATCAGTATTTGAGCATGCTGAAAATAATCCAATCACTAGAGCCATACTTGCAAATTTTGCTAATTTTTTAATTTGTTTTTTAATTTAAATCTCTCCTTTTTTTCTTCTAAAAATATAAGCATATATTTAATTAAAGATATTTATACTTCAGAATTCTTTTAGTAAATAAATCAAATAATGTCCCAGACCCTAATGAGAGTATGGCAACAGAAATACCTCCTACTAAAAGTAAATCTGACCTATTTAAACCTATTCCGGTAAAAATAATTTCTCCTAATCCACCAGCTCCAATTTTTGCAGCTAGTGTTGCGCTAGATATAACTTCTACTATAGCAGTCCTTAACCCAGATAAGATTAAAGGAATGGCTAAGGGTACTCTAACCTTCCAGAGAGTTTGTCTCTTGGTCATACCCATAGCTTGTGCAGTCTCTAGCATAAAAAAAGGTACTTGTTTAAATCCAACTATTGTGTTTAACAATATGGGCGGTATTGCTAATATTGTTAAAGCTATTATAGCTGGTAATTCCCCTGTTCCTATGAAGGGAATAAATAATGCAAGTAAGGCTAAAGAAGGTATTACTCTTAACACTTGAAAAGGGGTAGACAAATATTTTTCGTTTTTATCTGTCTTTGACCCTATATATCCAAATACAACCCCAATTAACAAAGCTATAATAACTGCAAGAAAACTAATCGTTAAATGTTGTTTTGCTTGCATCAAAATAGTTTTGTAATTTTCTTGAGTGTAGATTAAAGCGTTCTGTAGCATATTTTAGCCATCCTTATTTTTTCTATCTTATAAATATAATTTACTATCATATAAATTTTACCCTTTATAAAGTAAACAAAACATTTAATATTTAAATTAAATGTTTTTATAAATATTTTTAGAATTTACAGTTTCTTTCCATCTGATTATCCTTGATTCCTAAAGGAATAGAGCAATAATCTGCATCTTCCCATTTTAAGTATCTTTTGAAGATATCAAAACCATTTTCCATAAACTTTACTAGCTTAGCAGCTGTATCATCTGATAGATCATCAATAGATAATACAAATTCTCCTAAATTTGTATCCCAATATGCCCCTTCTGGCGTGTCTCGGTCAGCTGCTAAAGATGG
>JBQDYR010000154.1:0-4032 GCA_052105355.1 Anaerococcus sp. | reverse complement strand
AAAGACACATCTTTAAATTCAATATCACCGTCTATTTCATTTAGTTTCTCTGGTAAATATTCCATAGAATCCATATCTATTATATCAAATATATGATCAGCTGATGATAAAGCATCTTCTACATCACCAAACCTCATTATTATTGTAGTCATATTATTAAATAATTTAGAAGTATAGTCTATAACCATGTATAAAGATCCTATGGTTACTGCATATTTACCTGTTATTGAGCCAACAGCAAAATAGATTATTACAACTACTGTAGCCATGTAATTTAAAATATCCATAGCTCTGTATCCGGAATATGACCTAAGTTTAGAAAGATTCATATTAATATCATAAATTTTTTTGTTTGTATTATCAAATTTATTGCTAATAGTTTCTTCCTGATTAAAAGCTTGGATAATTTCCATATTTTGTATATACTCATTAATTTTAGCATTTACATCTGCAGTATATCTTTTTATTTGACTAGTATAGAAATAAGTCTTATCTAGATATGTTTTAAAAATTAATAGTACCACAGGAAATAATATTAATAACATTAAAGCTGCTATTTTATTTGTTAGTAAAATTGTTGTATACAAACCCACAACTAATATTGCTGAAGGGACTATATCTGATAATAAAAGCTGAAACATAGTTTTTAATTTATTAGCATCATTTGTAATTCTTGATGAAATTTTTCCTGAAGGTAATTGATCAAAATATGAAATCGGAAAATTTTGAACCTTATTATAGATATCTTTCTGTATCACAAGAGCAATTTTATTAGCAGATTTCTCAAATAATATCCTAGCTTTATTAAGTAAAAAAGATATAGATAAATAAATCAAAAAATATAGTAATAAGAACATTCCTATTTTTTTTATATTATCAATGCTCATATCTTTACTTATTAAATTATTTAAAATATAAGCAATAATCATTGGCCCTAAAATCTCTAAAATTGTTCTACTAAAAGAAAATATAAAACCTTCTATCAGAGACCTTTTCTCATTACTGGCATATTCTTTTAATCTCTGGTAACTTTTTCTATTTTTCATTCATAGCTCCTAATATTTGATTATAATACTGTTTTTTATACCAAGAATCATAGGCCATTAAATCTTCGTGATTACCCTTTTCTTCAATTTTACCATCTTTTAAAATAATTATGTTATCACAATTCTGTACTTGGCTTATTCTATGAGAAATAATTATTGTTGTTTTGTTTTTTCTTGATCTTTTTAAATTATCTAGTATATTTTTTTCAGTATTAGCATCTACAGCACTCATAGCATCATCAAGTATTAATATTTCTGGATCTTTAACGAGTGCTCTTGCAATAGCAAGTCTTTGCTTTTGACCACCTGATAAAGATATACCTTTCTCTCCTGTTACGGTTTCCAATCCTTGTGGAAATTCTTCTATATCTTTATCAAAATCAGCAAGTTTTATAGCTTCATTTATTTCTTTTTCACTGGCATTTGGATTTGAAAACTTAATGTTATTTTCTATAGTATCTGAAAATATCATATGCATTTGTGGTACATAACCAATTCTATCTTTAAAGTTTTTAAAGTTTATTTCATTAGAATAATTACCATCCAAAATAACTTTATTTTTATCTATTACGTACAAATCAAGAAGTTGTTTTACTAGAGTTGTCTTTCCTGAACCTGTTTTTCCTAGAATTCCTAGAGATGAACCAGATTTTATAGATAAATCTATATCTTTTAAAATATCTTCAGTAGAAGTTGGATACTTAAAGTTGAGTTTGTCGAATTCAATATCAATATTTCCACCTAATTGATCATTATTTCTTGAGTCTTTTATATCTTCTTTATAATGTAATATAGCATTAATCCTATCCATTGCAGCCGTTGCTTGTTGTTTTAAGTTTATAAAATCACCTAAGGCAAACATCGGCCAAATCATCATATTAAGATAGTATGTGAAAGAAACTAATTGTCCTATGGTAAGTTCTTTAGAATAAATCATAAACGAACCATAAGCTATTGCAATTATAAAAGTAATAGATGTTATTACCCTTTCTAAGGATTTCATTAATGCTTGATATTTAACAAGTTCAATATTACTTTCTGCTAAATTTTCTGCCCTTTTATTAAATTGTTTTGTCCTTGTATTTAATATATTATAAACTCTTATAATTCTCACGCCTTCTACATCTTCCAAAACATTATTATTTAAAGAATCAAATTTTTCGTTTACAATTTTAGATTTCTCATATATTTTATTTGAAATTTTAAAGTAAAGATAAGCAATAAGAGGAAGCGGTAGTACAGAATATAGAGTTAGTTTAAAATCTACTGTTATAAAAGATACTATTAGAATACTTAGAGGTAGAATTGTAGCATCTACAAGGGCAAGTGTTCCGTATCCTGCCAATAAAGATATTTGTTGTACGTCATTTGTAGATTTTCCCATCAAAGAACCAGTAGAATTTTTTTCGAAAAATTCTTGTGATTGACCTAAAAATTTTGTCATTAATTTTTTTCTACTCAAATATTCCATAGTTCCATAAGCTCGGAAAACATTATAAGACCAACCCATAGCTAATACGTATTTTAGTAATATCATAAAAACTGTAAAAGAAATTATTTTTATGAATCTATCCATATCAATAGCCTGGTTATATATTAAATCTATAAGTCTACCAGTTATATATGGTAGATACAGAGATACTAAGTCACTCAATAATAAAAATATAATACCTATAATATATCGTTTTTTATAATAACGAATAAACCATTTAAATTTATCAAACATTTCTTCTCCTAAAATAAAGATTTTTAAAGGTGTAAATTATATAAAATAAGATACACCTTTAAAATTATCTATTTTTAATTATCTTTGCCGGTACTCCAACAGCAGTAGAATTATCAGGCACATCATTAAGAACTACTGCATTTGCACCAATCTTTACATTATTTCCTATATTAATATTGCCAAGAATTACAGCACCTGCCCCTAACAACACATTATTTCCAAGGGTTGGGTGTCTTTTAACCTTTTCATTTACAACAGCTCCAAGTGTAACACCGTGATACATCATCACATCATCCCCTATTACACTTGTCTCCCCTATTACTACACCTATTCCATGATCTATAAAGCATCTTCTACCAATCTTTGCACCAGGATGTATTTCTATACCTGTCTCAACTTTGGCTCTAAAAGCTATCTCAGAAGCCTTAGTATATTCTTTCTTCTCATAGTACTCATGGGCTATATAATGTGATAATAATGCTTTAACACCAGAGGTATACTTTAGTGCTTCTTCTCTAGATTTTAAAGAAGGATCTTTTTTCAAAGCAACATCTATTAATTCATCTTTATATTCTTCGTAATTCATTCATTTCCTTTGTTACTATAAAGTTCAGTAGATAAATATCTTTCGCCAGTATCTGGTAAGATAGTAACAACAGATTTTCCTTCTCCCAGTTTATCTGCGATTTCAATTGCGCCTGCAACATTTGCTCCTGAAGATATTCCAACTGCAAGTGATTCATTTTTCGCTAAAAATCTTGACATTTTAATTGCATCATCACTAGAAATATCTATTATTCCATCAAGTATATCAAAATTTAAATTTTTAGGAATGAAGTTACCTCCTATTCCTTGGATTTTATGAGATCCAGCTTTTCCTCCAGATAATAGTGGACTTTCTTTTGGTTCAATAGCATAGACTTTAGTATTAGGATTGACTTCTTTTAGTTTCATCCCTACACCTGTAACTGTTCCACCTGTTCCAACACCTGCTATAAATGCATCTGGTTTTATATCATCTAGTATTTCTGGACCGGTAGTCTCATAGTGCGCCTTTATATTTGCTGGATTTGAAAATTGATCAGGCATAAAATACCCATCTTTTTTAGATAATTCAACTGCCTTATCAACAGATCCTTGTAATGCATTTTCTGTAGTTCTAATAACTTCTGCACCATATGCCTCTGCAAGTTTTGATCTTTCTTCACTCATAGATGCTGGCATAGTTAAAATTAATTTATAACCTTTGGTAGCTGCAAG
>JBQDYR010000153.1:0-4044 GCA_052105355.1 Anaerococcus sp. | reverse complement strand
TGATTGGGAAAAAATAATAGAAAATATGCAAGCAGGCATTGAAAATGATAGTAATAATGATATTGATGATTTAACTCAATAAATAAATAAATCTATGGGTGAAAAAGCAAATGCTAATAACTCCGAAGCATATAAAGAAGAAAATAATAAAAAACCAGTCACTAGGCAAAAGAAAGTTTTAACTTTAAAAGCCCAACTATCAGCAGAAGAATTTGATAGGCTTACAAGAAGATTTACAAAAACAATTAGAATGTATGAAGAAGATGGAAATAATGTAGATCGACTTACGTTATACAAATTAAAGCAATACTTGAAACTAAGAGTAAGAAACAATGATATTACAGAAGAACAAAAAAATAAGAGTATAAACTATGTTGAACAACTCATTGAGGAGGCAAAGGCTAAATGAAAAAATTAAAAGTTTTAATATTATTTATGACTGTTGCAATTTTAACATCAATTTTATTAACAAGTTGTGGAAAAAAAGAAGAACCGAAAATAGAAAAAATATCCCTCAAAGAAGTAAAGGATAAAATGAATCACCCAAAAGATGAATTTGTATCAGTTATTGATAACACTTCAAGTAGTGGCAATGATGAATATGTTAGGTATATAAAAAAAATGTTGAGAGAATCAGCTAAGAAAAACGAAAGAACAATATATTATGCAGAATATAATGCACAAGATTCTAAAGATAGTGATACTTATAAAGGTGAGACATCAATGATTTTTTATTCTGAAAAAGGAAAAAAACCTTCAAAAATGAAAATGGTATCATTTGATACAGTAGATTGGAAAGACACTGATAGTGCAGTCGAAGAACTAGACGAGCTATTTAAGTATGCTCAAAAGGAGTGATTAGAGAATGAACTTTATTTTAGGTGATATGAGTAATATGGGGCATCCGGGCTTAGACCCAGCTAATACAGAACAAATTAACAATCATGTTGCTAGTTCTTCTAAACTATCAGATAAGGATATTTTAGAAATATTTGAGAATTATGGAAATAGTTTAGAAATCACCAATATTGTAACTAGCATGTTTAGAACAATAGGTTGGTATTTTGTGCAATTTCTTGTATGGATAACAGATTTAGTTTCTAATTTAGCAATTAACGTACTAACTCTGTTTGGATTATTAAGTCAGGATAGTATAACAAAATTATTAATCGAAGCTAAGCCAGTATTGATTTCAATACTGGCTTTATCAATTATGTATATTGGTTTTAAAATGATGACTGGTAGACAAGTCAATAAAGCGAATATATTTACGGCAATCATTGTTGCTATTATCTTTCTAGGAAGTTTAAATTCGACTATGCAGACTGGTTCTGAATTGGCAAAAGAATCAAGTAAAGCTGTAGAAAACTTTGACCCAGATAGTAGTACACAAAGCGATGATGGTTCAAAAGCAGGATCATCATTATTAAAGAAAAATATAGTAGATATTAAGTATGTAGCAGAAAAAGGTTTTCCTAAACTAAAAACAACTAGAAATAATAGTGAATATAACAAATTAAATGATAAAACGGCTAAATATATTGATATTAACGAGGGCATTGATGCAGGTGATGTTAAAAGTAAAAATGCCAAAAAAGTATTAGGTGAAAAAGTTGTTGTTGATGAAAACGGTAAAACTACATTAGGAAAATTGAAAGATGGAATGTTTGGTATTGGTAAAGAACAATACTATAGATTCCAAGTTAAATGGTTTACAGCAATCGTCGGTCTTATTTGCTTAGCTTTAGGCCATTTTTTAGCTGCATTAAGAGTAGCAAGCATAATTTTAGAGTTAGTAGTTACAAAAATCATTGCAGTAGGCTTCTCTTATGCATTACAAGGCGAAAAATTAAAATCAACAATAGTAGATATTATTAATGGATTTATAAGTATTGTACTTATATTTGTATGTCTGTTTATCTTTAAAGAAGTAGTAGGTTTCTTGAATGATAAGCCATTAGGCGTATGGTTTATTGGTTTAATAGCAGCAACATTCTTTATGATAGATGGGCCAAAAGTTATTGAACGAAAATTTGGTTATGATGCAGGTCTTTCATCACCATGGCGTTCAGCACTTGCTATGTATGGTGCAGCTAAAGCAGGTGCAGGCGTTGCAGGTTCAGGAATAGGCAAGGCAAGTGACAAAATTAAACAATCACATTCAAATTCAAATAAAACAAATAGTAATTCAAACGAAAAATCTAACAACGAAACAAACAGTCGTTCAGAAGCTCTTAATCAACAATCAAGTAATTCTAAAAACAATCAAGAAAGTAATACAAGGTCAAATGGTGAACGGAACCTAAAAGAACAACAAACAGCAACTACGAATGTAGGTAATGAAACCAACAGTAGAACTAATCAAGAAGCACAAGAAAAACAAAATAGTGAAACACAAGATGTTAATAATAGACAATCAGCCAACTCACAATCTAGCAATACACATCAAACGTTAGATCAAGAAATGAAAGAATCAGGTCATGGTACTAATGACTTTAAAGGTGTGGGAGCAGGCCATAGTGCATTATGGGCAAATAAACCAGCAAGTGGTTCATCTAGCTTAATGTCAGAAGAAAACCTTCAAAATGTTGAAAAACAAATAAATAATGGTGGTTCTTCAAGTAACACGACTACAAACACACCAACGTCAGCTGAATCTATAAATAATGGTGGTTCTTTAAGTAACACGACTACAAACACACCAACATCAGCTGAATCTATAAATAATGGAACTACTGGTAACGCTCAATCCAGAAATACACCATTATCATCAGAAGCAACCAATCGTGAACCACAAAACACACCAAAACAAGCAAATGGATTTACGCAACAAAGAGAAAACCAAAAACCACTATCTAGCAATCAAAATAAAGGGAATTCACAGTATCACAGACCGAAAAGTCCTATGAGTGCAAATAGAAATAATGGTCAAAATAGAACGCCATCACAAAAGGCATCTATTAATAGAGGTAACACAGGTTCAACACAAAGTAATAGAACACATGTGAATAAACCATCTAATAGTAATAAAACTGTAAATCAACCTAAGCAAGTCAATTCAGTTAAATCAACTAACAGTGGCTCAAATAGAAGTGCTAGACCATCTAATGGTAGTTCAAATAGATCTTCTAAACCGACACCCAATAGACCGGTAAATAAACAAAGAATAAATCCAAAACGTTAGGAGTGTAAATAATGGCAAATAGAATTCCAGAAAGCACCAGTGTAGAGGCCAAATTAACTCGATGGTTATATATGAAAGACGTTGTTGTTATTTTCACTGTCTTTGTTATAGGGTACTTTCTTCAAGCACTAAATATAGTACCTGCTCAATTAACAATCTACTTATATGTATTAGAGGTTTTTATAGCAGCAGTATTATTGATTAGACCATTTGGTACGAATCCCACAAGACGAAGTTTAAGAGTGTTTATGTTAACAATGACCAAAGATAGAAACACTTATGAAGAAATACCATACAGTATTATTAGCAAGACTAAGGAGGGCAAAAAAAATGCCATTATTCGAAAGCAATCAAGCTACAAAGACTTCCTCGAAAAACAAAAGTAATACAGAGAATCAAGAAGTGCTATTTAAAGAAGATAGCACTTCTTCTTTGTTTGGGAAGCATAGTAATTCAAATAAGAACACTGTAAAAACAGAACCTACTAAAAATAGTGATAAGTCAGGTAAGAAGCCATTATTTAGTACACAAACAAAGCAATCAGAAGAACGAAATGAAGATGAAAGTAATAATTCTAAAACATTATTTGAATCACCAAATATAGAAAAAAAGAAATTTAAAATTAAAAATAGACCTCGTATTAAGAAAAAAGACAAACCCTTAATTCAATTTAAGAAACATAAACCTAAAAAAACATTTCTTGATATAACAAATATTATAGATCGAACAGATGAAGCATCAGGAGGTTTGTTTATTCTAAGAGATGGAACTTATATGAAATTCTTTCAAGTACACCCCAAAGACATTATGAGCCGAAATTCAAACGAACAGTTATATGATATGGGTGTTTTGCTAAATAT
>JBQDYR010000152.1:0-4080 GCA_052105355.1 Anaerococcus sp. | reverse complement strand
ATTTGGGGCGATAATACATCGTCCCATTATTTTTACTGAGGAGACAAAAAATGAATAACAACTTGAATAATCAAGCTGTGCCTACTTTAGAAGAAATAGAATTCATATATGAAGATATTTTAAGAAGCGAAGCTAGGGCAAACGAAGAAAATGACTTGAAACATTTAGGTGAATTTTATAAAAGATTTAGAAAAAAAGAAAACAAAAGAGAAGAATCAAAGTCGGAAAATTCAATAATAAAAGAATATAGAACATATTTAAAAAAGGAAGAAAATAAGCAAAAAAAATTAATAGAAGAACTAGAAAATTTGATAAGCTATGAGAAATTTTTTTTAGAACTAGAAAGAAAAAGAAATCAAAAATATTATAACAGCAATTTTTATGGGAGCAACGAAGCTACTAGATATAGGGTAGATAAGATTAATTCTTATTCAAAAGAACTTAGGGAAATAATAAACAATTCTCCTGATGCATGGAGATATTATTATCATAGGCAACTAATTAATGATATAAAAACTGGATATAATCAAAATCTTGTCGAGGTATCCTATGTAATTGAAGCTAAAAGAAAAATAAAAGAATCCTTAAAACAATCTACTCCTGTTTATATAATAGGCCACTTAGGTAGTGGGAAAACTCAAATAGCAAGAGAAGCTGCAATTGAATTTACCTTAGAGAGACTAATTCAAGATGAATTAGAAGAAGAAATGGAAAAATGGTTTTTAAAAAATCAAAGTGCTAGTGAAGATGAAGCAATAGAAAAATTTGCTGAAATAAATAAGACCAAGAGAAATCATTATAAAAACCTACTAAAAGAGGGAAATCAGGAAGAGTTAGACAAAATATACCCATACTTTATATCAGGTTCATACAATTTGACCTATGAAGATATGTTTGTAGAAAAAACACTATCTCTAGAGAAATCGTCTGCTAATGTAAGTAATTTAGAATTAATAGATGAAGTTGTAGATCAATATTTTATTTGGCTAAAATCTCATGAAAGAGAAATAGAAAGTATCGAGCCAGAGAAACAAGAAATAATAAAAAGTAAGGTTTGGGATAGTGTTTCAGAAATATTCATAGCTAGAAATAATGTTTATGGTACTGTTGTTGAGAAAATAGAAAGAGAAATTTTATTAGCAGTAAAAAATGGTAGACCTGTTATAATTGATGAGCTAAATACCATTGCTATGCAAAATTTGATAGGACTTAATGATATACTACAAAGTAAATTTGATTCTAAAGCTTATGTTACAGGCGTTGGTCCTGTCAAAATAAGTAATGGTTTTGGTTTAATAGGTACAGGTAACTTATCAACTGAGCTTGTAAGTTATGAAGGTACAAATGAACTAAACCCAGCATTTAAATCTAGATTTTTAACTATAGAATATAATTATGTTAATCAAAATATTGTTGGTGCACTAAAAAATCAGACAAATCCAGAAAACAACGAGCTATTTAGGATTATGTTGGTTAGACTTGCAGACAATAAAGGTAATTTACATCTCCCAATTCCTAATAGAAGCTTAGAAGAAATCTTTAGATTGGCTCAGCTAGCTAAAGTCAGTCAAGAAGTTTTTATGGGTAAATGGGTAAGAACTAGTGAAGATGATTCATCTGAAGATACTCCAGAACTTAAAGAATCAGTTTTATCAGTAAGAAATGTTTTAAGAATATTAGATAATTGGAATTTGGGTGAAGAAAAAGATTTGAGTTTGGCTTTGTGGGATGGCTTTATAAGCTCAATAACTAATCCAAAAGACCAGGCATATTTACTATCCCAAGCGGTGAGATTTGGTTTTTTCAAAGAATCTGATGGGTGGAGCATTAAAAATGAAAACCTAGGTAGAGTTATTCAAGAATACAAGGATATAAGGACTAGATCTTACCAATATATTCGTGGCGAAATTGAAACGTTAAGCTATTTAGACTTAATCAAAATAATATTTGGTCCAGCACCAGAAAGAAAAGAAATTCCTGATTTTCTAATAACTCTTGATAATCAATCTAATAAAGTATCAATAGAAGAATATGAAGAGCTTGACGAAAGATTAAATAAGTTAGAACACTCAAAATACCTCTTAGATTATTTAAAAGAAATGGAAAATAATAGGAAATGAAATTTTCAGTAAATATAGACAGCTACAAGAAAAAATTAATAAAATTAAGAGAAGAGTTAAACCAAACTCTAGAAAAAGGCAAGCTTGATAAAGATTTTGAGGAAAAATTATTAGAATTAGAAAAACAAGAAGATTTAATACTTGGCGAGCTATTACCATATTATAGGCAATTTGCACCAGAAATTTATAAAACAAAGATAGAAGAAGTATCTGTCAAAACTTATGGGACTTATAAATTAAGCACCTATCTTAAAAGCTACCTATGTATAGAAAAAAATATCTTTCTACTAGCAAGTGCAGATCAAAAATTGTATTTAATGAGAGTTTCCGAAGATTATAAAAAAGTAGAATTAAGTCAACCTATAAAAAATTTTGATAAATTAATAATTTTAATGTATCCACTGAGCAAAAGGAAAATTTTACTCTTTGCGGTAACAGGTGACATTTTTGTATTAAAGTCAAATGATTTCGCTGCTGCTTTTGAAAATATTAAAAATTTAAAAATACTTAAGCTTAGAAGAATCTGCAAAGGTTTTGAAAATATTGTTAATATAGAAAAAAATAAATTCTTATGTCAAATAGGGGCCAATGAATTTTTAGTATTAGAATTTGATAGTAAAGATTTATTTTTTGAGATTAAAAACCACATAGATATATCAAAGATAGCTTATGAAATTACATCATTGTCTAAGATCCATGATCCATACATTGGATTAGGAAGCCGTAGTGGAGATTTGATTTTGGCTAAATATGAGGATGATAAGTTTAATGTTGATAAAAAAATAAAGGCTTTAAATACTCCGATAAATTATTTGACTAGTTTAGAAAATGAAGATTTAGAAAAAAACATATGTGCATGTTTAGGAAATGATAACAATTTCTTTCTTTATGATTTTAATAATGAAGAAATACTTAATTTAAAGAATCAAGATTTTACTGGTAATATTTATAATATTGAAAGTAAAAAAGCTATTGCTATTGTTTTGACTGATGATTGTTATCTATACTTACTAGAAGAAAATATGGGCAAATGGACTTTAAATCAAAATCTCAGTTTATCTGATAGATTTTATGTAAATGTAATAGCTTTAAGTCCTTCAAATTATATAGCTATAGATTTATATGGAAATTTTAAAATTTTAAAAATAGATAGGCTTGATACCATAGAAAAACTTAGAAATATTAATATATAGAAATGGGAGATGAAGATGTTTAAAATAGATAGGGATTCTCTTAATGAAGAAAAATTAAAAAAAGAAGCAGAGATAAACTTAGAAGTTTTTTTAGAAAAAAATAAGCAATCTTTAACAACTTTTACTAGAGAGCCTAGTCTTAGATATGTTTCTTCAAAAGATTTAGAGAATTTTTTATTAAAACCTAAAGAAAATACTTTATACCTTCCCTTGTCTACTTTTTTGCAAAATGACTTAGATAATAATGAAGTTTTATGGCATATATATTATGAATTAGCCTTATATCCAGATTGGAAGAAAAAATATAATTATTATTTGGAAAGGGAAAAGACTTGGAAGGCAGAAATTGATGAAATTACTTATTATATATACAAAAAGGTAAATAAAATTTTATCTAACGATAATAAGGTCGAAATTACTTTTATTAGAGACTATGTAAAAAGAGAAATTTTAGATTTTTTATTTAAGATGGATAAATACTTTGCTTATCTAAGAGTCTTAGAAACATGCCCCATATATAGAGATGAAGAAGAAAAGATTAAAATTATTGAATATATGAAGAAAAGATATGACAAAGGAGAAATATATTCATCTTTATCTCATAATGCTTTTTCAAAAAGTTTTTTATTGTGGATTATTTATAAGGATGATATTAGTTTTAAAAGACAAATTGAATCAAAATTTAAAATCCAAGTATTATCTGAATCAATATATATATTCTTATACAAAGAATTTATAAGACAAATAAACCAAGATCAAGGAGTGAC
>JBQDYR010000151.1:0-4136 GCA_052105355.1 Anaerococcus sp. | reverse complement strand
TCCTTTATCCCGCACCAAATAATAATTAAGAGCGTTGGTAAAACAACGTTCTTTTTTTATGTAAATTTTCTTATGATATGTGAAAATTGACCTATTTAAATTTAACCTATAAGCTTTAATAAAAAAGTAATATAATAATTAGATAATAAGTAATAGATTTTAATCTTAATAATAAGATATTTTATTTATGATTTAAACATAGTATATATTACTGGAATATTTCCGTTATATTAAAATACTTTTTATTTTATAACTAGAATCAATATCAAGTATAAAATAAATTTAGTTTTTTGTAATACAGTTTAAATTTACTTTTTATGAAACTCTTATTTATAAGTTAGAAAATGTAGTTAACAATTAAGTTTTTATTAAATGAACTACATTTTATTTGGAGGTAATTAATAAATGCAATTAGAAGTTTTTTCAAATTATATTTTTATATTTTTTATATTCTCAGTCATAGGTTGGTTGATTGAAGTTGGTTTAAAATTTATTGAGCTGCATAGATTTGTAAATAGGGGTTTTTTTGTTGGTCCTTATTGTCCTATATATGGTTTAGGTTCACTTTTAATATTGATAACTACAAATGGACTAGATAAATATGAGCATTCATTTTCACTTGTGTTTTTGACTTCTGTATTTGTGTGTGGTCTAGTAGAATATCTTGTTTCCTATTTTTTAGAAAAAATATATCATGCGAGATGGTGGGACTATACTAATAGACCTATGAATTTAAATGGAAGAATTTGGGTGGGAAATTTAATTTTATTTGGTATAGGTGGACTATTGATAGTAGAGACTTTCAATCCTATGTTTATGTCATTATTCTATAAATTTGATTTAGTTTATCGTGAATATTTTGCTTTATTTATTATTATTCTAATGTTTAGTGATTATATGATTTCATACTTTGTAATGAATCTTATAAAGATAAATATAGAACAATCAAATGCTGATAATACAGAAGATATTAAAAATGAAATGAAATTACTGGCTAGAAACAAAAATATTTTGTATAGTCGTTTTATCAATGCTTATCCGGAAGTTAAGTATAGAACAGATAAGATAAAAATAAGACTAAGAGAAATAGAAAGAGAAACAAAAAAATTTAGAGAAGAAATAGAAAAAACATTAAATGAACAAAAACAAACTTTAAAAAATGATATTATGCCTATGAATTTTATAAAAAATCAAATCATAGATAATCAAGAAAGATTAATTGATCTTTTAGAGAACGAAAATTCCTCCAAAGAAGAAATTTTAAGGTTAAAAGAAGAAATTAAAAATAAAAAAGAAGTTTTAAATAAAAGAAAAAAACTTTTAAAAATTGATAGTATCGATAATTAAATATATAGGTTTAATAAAATAAAAGTTAATAGTAAGTATATTGATTTTTTTATTGAATAATAATTAAAATATCATTTAAAGGAGTTTTTTACAATTATGGAAGATATAAATAATAAACAAATAAATGATACAAAAGAAATAATACACTATTTAGAAGAAACTTATAGACCTACCACTATTTTTATATATGGATCATATAATAATGGTAGGTTAGATCCTTCTAGTGATTTTGACTCTCTTATTATAGTAGATAAGAAAGATAAATCAAATGATAATACTATAATTAATGGAATTTTACTTGATTGCTTTATCTATACTAAAGATGAGATAGAAAATAAAGATATAGATTTATTTTTACCACTTTATGATGCTTTGATTATTAAAGATGACGGCTTGGGTAGAAAATTAAAAAATAAGGTTAGAAAATTTTTAGATTTTAAATCGCAAACTTCAGAAGAAGAAAAGAATTTTTTAAGAAATTGGATAAAAAAATCTATAGAAAGAATAAAAAAAGATGATGATGAAGGAAAGTTTAGAGCAATATATTTTCTAGCTGACAGTTTGGAACTATACTTTGAATTAAATAATATGGTATATTTAGGCTCAAAAAAAGCTATTACTTTTTTAAAAGAAAAAGATACCAAGGCTTATGATCTTTTTTCTAGTGCTTTAAAGTCAAGGACTAATGAAGATATAATTTTGTGGGCAAATTTTTTAATTAAACTGAAAAAAATGTAAAATATATATTCTTTACAAGTACTTTATAATAAGTTTAAAATAGTATATAATTTAATTAATAGGAGGTAACGATTTGCAAAAATTTAAAAGAGTAGTTTTAAAATTAAGTGGAGAGGCTCTATCTGGTAAAAAAGGCTTCGGATTTGATGATGAAACCATAAATAATATATGTTTAAATATAAAAACTTTACATGAGATGGGGGCAGAAATATCTATAGTTGTTGGAGGTGGAAACTTCTGGAGAGGAAGAAGTGGTGCCCATGTAGAAAGAGCTTCATCTGATACTATTGGCATGCTAGGAACTGTTATGAATGGTTTAAGAGTTCAGTCTACACTTGAAAGCTTTGGACTTGAAACTAGATTAATGACAGCAATAAAAATGCAAGAAGTAGCAGAGCCTTTTATAAGGAGAAGGGCTTGCAGACATTTGGAAAAAGGTAGGATAGTTATATTTTCAGAAGGAACAGGACTTCCATATTTTTCTACAGATACAACAGCCAGTCTTAGAGCATTAGAGATTGATGCAGACGTTATACTTCTAGGAAAGACAGGTACTGACGGTATATATGATAAGGATCCAAATAAATTCGATGATGTAGTAATGTTCGATAAATTAACCTACAAAGAAATTTTACAAAAAGAACTAAAAATTATGGACGCTACAGCTACATCTCTATGTATGGATAATTCTATGCCGATTATTGTATTTGGAATCGATGACCCAGAAAATTTAGTGAGAGTTTTTGAGGGAGAAGAAATAGGAACAATTGTAAAGGAGAGTTTTTAATGTACGAGACAATTATTAAAGATGCAGAAACAACTTTAAAGACATCAGTTGATTCTTTTGAAGATAGAATTTCAAAAATAAGGGCAGGAAGAGCAACAGAAGCAAGTCTTGATGGAATAACATTTTCATATTATGGAACTGACACTCCAATAAACCAAGCTGCTACTATATCAATACCAGAAGCAAGACTATTGGTTATAAAGCCATGGGATAAATCAAATATTAAACCTATAGAAAAGGCAATACTTGCGTCAGATCTTGGAATTAATCCATCTAACGATGGTGAAGTAATTAGACTTCCTTTCCCAGCATTAACTGAAGAAAGAAGAAAAGACTTAACCAAAGAAGTTTCTAAATATGCTGAAGATGCAAAAATATCAGTAAGAAATGGTAGAAGAGATTCTATGGATTTGGTTAAAAAAGGATTTAAAGAAGGCGAAATTACAGAAGATGACAGATACTCATTGGAAGAAGATTTAAATGAAATTACTGATAAGTACACTAAAATGATTGATGAAATTGTTGAGAATAAGAACAAGGAATTAATGTCAGTATAATTGAAAAGTATAAGTAAAGTAAGGATAGGAGAGTTTTTAAATCAAGAAATCGGTTCAAAAAAAATTGACCAGAGAATAGTTTCTTTATTTCTAAAACAGCTATCCTTACTTTTAGGTTCAGGCCTTTCACTTGATGATAGCCTACAGATTATTAAAAATCAGAAAATTGATAAAAAATTAAGTAAAACGTTATCATTAATATTAGATGATTTGAGTCAAGGAATAAGTGTTGCAGAAGCTTTTGATAAAAGTGAAAAAAGATTTGATAAAATAACCTTGGCCTTCATTAAAAGTGGGGATAAGTCTGGAAATCTTTCAGATATATTGGAGGACCTAAGTCAACATATAACCGAAGAATATGAGAAGAAGTCTCAAATAAAACAGGCTTTCATCTATCCTTTTATACTTTTTGTAGTTACTATTTTGGTAGTTATAACAATGATGGTTTTTGTATTGCCTACCTTTGTTTCAGTCTTTGAATCTACGAATCAAGTTCTACCTCTTTCTACAAAGATTTTATTAAACCTTAGTAACTTTATTGTTTCTTACGGATTATATATACTATTGATAGTAGTATTAATGATTTCTTCTTTGATTTTTTTAAGAAGAAACTATGAGTTTAAGTTAAAAATGGATGAGCTAATTTTTAAAAAAGCACTTTTTAAAAGTTTTAGAATTCTTAATATGGAGTACCAAACCTCATCTCT
>JBQDYR010000150.1:0-4159 GCA_052105355.1 Anaerococcus sp. | reverse complement strand
GTCAATACATGATAACTTCTTCTTCAGATCTTATTGATGATGATACAAAGTTTGGTGACTTAAAATTTGCTCATATGTATTCTGAAGATCAGTTAGATGTGGATAAGGCTATAGAAGGATTTAAATATGTAGCAAAAGAAGCAGGTATTGAAACATTAACAGAAGAAACACCATTAAAAGATATTCTAAGTAAATATGATTTGTATAAAGATGGATCATTTGTAGAGGGAGATAAAAGAATATCTTTCTCAGGATACAATGGTGGTAGAAGTTTTGGAGAGCAAATTGATGCTATTGTTAAATATATTCTAAGTGAAAAAATGACTTTGGAAGAAGTCCATGATATGTTTAAGACTGTAAATCAAATTCATACTCCAATAAAAGAAAGAGATGCTATCTCCGGAGCTACTATTGCATTTGGTGGAGATTTCCAAAAAGTTGTTGAAATTGCAATGAATGGAAAATTAAATGAACAAGTAATAACGGATAAAACTTTAGATAATAATAATATTTTAGTAGAAGTTTTGACACAAGGATATGGTGGTGAAATAATTACTGATATAACCTTTAATGAAGAAGGTAAAGTAATAGATATTGATGTTAAAGACTCTAATGAAAGTGAAGATATTGGCGCTTTATTGACAGAAGAAAATTCTGATTTTATAGAATCTTTAATAGAAGGACAATATAATTTAGATGAAGTTGAAACTGTTTCAGGTGCAACAGTTACATCAAATGCTTTGATTAAAGCAGTAAATTTAGCAAAAGAGCATTTTGATACATTATAAAAATAATATATACTAAATAATAAAAAACCGAGTTTAACTTGGTTTTTTTATTATTTTATAGTTATAATTAAGCACATAAATTAATAGCTTTGATTTAGATTTATTACATTAATTGCTGACTGATGGTATAATTTTAAATTTTGAATTATAAGTAATAGAAGTAAATTAATTTTTAATAATATAAGAAGTCTAATTTTACCTTATCTTTTTTTATAAGATTATATAGATTTACTATAAGAAAATTTACATATGGTTTTACATTTTACTTTATTATATTAGGTATATTTAATATAATATGAATAATAAAATTGAAAATCACAAGAGAATGGAGATGAAATGATAAAAAATTTTTTATATAATAAAAAAAATAATCAATTAAAATGGATACATTTAGTAAATCCTACACCAATTGAGATCAAAGATATAATTTATGAATATAATATACCTAGTGACTATATATCAGATGTAAGTGATCCTTATGAATTACCCAGAACTGAGGGATTAGATGATGATGATCCAAATTTATTTATTTTAAATTATCCTGTTAAACTTGAGAAAATGTTATATTCTACTAGAGCTATCTCAATTGTTATATTAAAAGATACTATTATAACAGCAGTAAATGAAGCTTCTTCAAGTTTTGAAAATTATTTAGAAGAACTTTCAGGTAATTTTGAAAAAATAAGTGATGGAGTTTCTATTCTTTTAGAAATTTCATGGTTCATTTCAAAGACTTTTATAGAGTATTCTAAAACTTTAAACAATGAAATTAGAGACTTAGAAATTAGAATAAAAAAATCAACTAAGACAAGTTTGCTCTATGATATGATCGATATACAAAAAAGTCTAATAAACTTCGAATCAGCGACTAGTGAAAATACTCCTGTTATAGAAGATATTTTTAACTTAGAGAGATTCTTTAATGATAAAAATAAGTCTCTTCTTAAAGATTTACAAATTGAAAATAGGCAAGCAAGGATAATGATTGAAAAATCAACAAATTATTTGGAGAATCTATCTGATTTATATTCGAATGTTATAAATAACAATTTAAATA
Organism: Anaerococcus sp.; assembly: GCA_052105355.1. Lineage (GTDB taxonomy): Bacteria > Bacillota > Clostridia > Tissierellales > Peptoniphilaceae > Anaerococcus. Next base: position 2,314 of record JBQDYR010000150.1, on the reverse strand, counting down.
TCAGCATGAAAGTATTAACATCAGTATCAATAGTTATGACTGTTCCTACTATAATTTCAGGTTTTTGGGGTATGAATACTAGACTTCCTATTTCGGATAATCCTAATGCTTTTTACTATTTAATTATTTTATCTCTATCATTATGTTTTGGAATTATCTATATATTAAGAAAACACGATTATATATAATCGTGTTTTATTTATTACTTTGATATTCATTATTTTAAATTTTAAGTTATTATTTTTTATTTGTTAATGTTTCAAAATACGATTGATTAATCCATATATAATTTTAATTAATGGGTAAGATTATAATAAGATAAATAGAATGGAGATTGATAATATGACATACAAAATAGTAACTATAAGTCGTGAGTTCGGTAGCGGTGGAAGAACAATAGGACAAAAATTAGCAAAAAGATTAAATATAAAATGTTACGATTCAGAATTGATTTTAAAGATTGCTCAAGAATCAGGATTTTCTAAAGACTATATAAAAAGAGAAGATGAGAATAAGCCTTCTTACTGGTCAACTCCATTTTTCACTTATAATTATGCAGTAAGTAGTAATCAAGATTTAATTTGGGCAGCACAAGAAAAGGTTATCCAAAGATTAGAAAAAGATGAGCCTTGCGTAATAGTAGGTAGGTGTGCAGAGTACATCTTAAGAGATAATCCGAGAGTCTTAAAAGTATTTATTCATGCAGATAAGAAAAAAAGAGCTGAAAGGATAGTGAATGTTTATGGAGAAAAAACACAAAGTCCTGAAAAAAGAATTAGAGATAAAGATAAACAAAGAAGAGCCTACCATGCATACTACACAGAATGGGAATGGGGAGATTCTAAAAACTATGATATTTGTCTAAATAGCCAAAGAATTGGTATAGATAAGTGTGTAAATATATTAGCAGATTTATATCAATATTAATTAGAAAAGAAAAAGAGTAGATGAATGAAGTGAGTATTAAAATTAGACTTGAAAATTCTAATTTTGCTACCAGTATGTAAGTCTACTCTTTTATATTTTTTATTCTATGAGTTTAGAAAATTATTTAACATAGCTATTACTACTATATTTTGTACATATTATTTATACAAGAAACGTATATACTTATATTATAAAACTAGAACATCAAGTCTCTAGGAAATTAAAGGAGATTCTATGACTAGAACAAAAATTTGGCCAAGTCCAAAACTTGTTGTTATTGGGGGAGGAACGGGAACTTCAACCATTCTTTCTGGATTAAAAAAATATACAGATGATATAACTGCTATCATTTCTGTTTATGACAATGGTGGATCAACAGGTAGACTTAGGGAGGATTTAAATATATTAGCTACAGGAGATATCAGATCTTGTCTCGTTTCTCTTTCCGATAATGAAGTTTTAACCAATCTTTTAACTTATAGGTTCAAAGAAGGAGGTTTAGATGGTCACAACTTTGGAAATATCTTTCTTGCAGCTATGAACCAAATTCTTGGGGACTTTAGCCTTGCTATAAAAGAAACTTCTAAGATTTTAAATATAACAGGAAAAGTACTTCCTATAACCCTTGAAAATGCTAATCTAATAGGGATATTGGAAAATGGAAAAAAGGTAAGAGGTGAGTCCCAAATACCCCTAGTTTCTCATGATGAAAATTCAAGGATAAAAAAGATTTATACAGACCCTTATGAAATAAATATGGTTGATTCGGCTAAAGAATCTATTCTTAATGCTGATTTAGTTATTCTAGGACCAGGAAGTTTATATACTTCTATAATTCCAAATCTTTTAGCAAAAGATATGGTAGATACAATTTATAAGTCAAATGCTAAAGTCCTTTATGTATCCAATATAATGGGTCAAATTGGAGAAACAGAGGGATATAGTGTAAAAGACCACTATCAAGCAATAATTGACCATTCTAAACATGGACTAATAGATTATATAATTGTAAATGAAGGTAAAATAAGTAAGAACATAGAAGAAAAATATAAAGAATCTTCATCTGAAAAAATTTTATTAAAAAAAGAAGAAATTGATTTTTTTAAAAGAGAGAATGTTCAAATAATAAAAGATAATTTGGTAGAAGTAAAAGATGAATTAGTAAGACATGATGCAGAAAAACTTGCCCAAATAATCTTTGATAAAATCTTATAAAAATATAGGAAGTGAGTATACCTTGCTTCTTTTTTATTTTATTTATAATCACACAAAATATAAAATATTAAGATTATTATTTTATTACTATTAATTATGTGTTTATTCTTCAAATTTTTATGTAAAATCCTTTAATGCTTTCTAGAAATTTTATTAATTTTTTAATTACAGT
>JBQDYR010000149.1:0-4209 GCA_052105355.1 Anaerococcus sp. | reverse complement strand
ATAAGTCCGGTACGCCAATTTCTCACGTAGGGATATATGCCGGAAATGGAATGATGCTCCATGCAGGAGATCCTATCCAATATACCAGTATAAACTCAAGGTATTGGAAAAATCACTTTTATTCCTTTGGTAGACCAAAATAAGGGGAAGGAGTAAAAATCTATGAATAAAAAATTAATCAGAAACATAGAAAAACAGAAGAATTTAAGAAAGAAAAAAGAAGAAATTGAAATAGAACTTCAGTTATTAGCAGAGGAACAAGTAGAAATAGAAAATTTAGAGGTCATCAAGGAATTTCGAAGTCGAAAAATATCTCTTGATGAATTTTTATTTATTGTTAGAAAAAATAAGGAAGAAGAAAATAGAGAAAGACAAGAACTTAAAAGAAAAGATACAAATGAAAGTGAGGAAAATTTATGAAAAAAATAACCAGTGGAATTTTAGCTGTGATAATGCTACTTGTAAGTTTAGTGAATATAGTGGCTGTAAGTCCTGTATATGCAAGTACAGATTATAAGGTAGAGTGGACGGAAGATGATTTTATGTTTTCCTCTGAGGGAAATATAATTGCCTTTAGTGATAAAGGCTTAGAAAAGAAAGAAAAGACAAATATTCTAGTATTTCCTGAAGGAACGAAATCTATAAATGGAAATTATTCTTTAAGTCATTCAAACGATGAACTTAGATATAAAAGAGAATTTGGACGAGGTAAACATTGGGATAAAGTAATTATTCCTGATTCTGTTAAGCTTTTAGGCTATGCTGCCTTTTACGAAGCAAGTATAGACGAGGTAAAACTATCAAATAGTCTAACTTATCTTGGTGGTTTAGCATTTTTCAATTGTGGACTTAGAGAAGTGACTTTACCTGATACTTTGGTAAATATTGAACATAATGCTTTTGAAAGAAATAACCTCCAAGAAATAACTATACCGAAGTCTGTGAAGACAATTGAACAGTATGCTTTTTCAAGAAATAAACTGCACACTGTAAAAGTTTTAGGCAATCCAAACATTAACAGTAAAGGAGTATTCCATAATCAAGATGTTGAATATAGACCAAAACAAAATCCATTTTACGAAAATCATTTTGGTTTCAACGGAAATCAAGGATTCAAATCTATTCCTAATGGATTAAGGTATGAAAATGGAGAGTTTGTCTTTGATAAGAATGTAGATAGTGTAGAAGTTGAATTTGATTATAACAATGATATGTATCAAGGAAAGATGACTATATACAATCCAAATAAATATTCCATTGATACTCAAACAGATTTAACAGGGCAAGATATTGATGAAAAGGACAATAAGATTGATGATTTAGCTAAAAACATCAAGGATTTAGAAAAGCAAATTAAAGACTTAAATGATAAGAAACAAGAAGACCAATCAAAGATAGATGAATTAAAGAAAAAGTTAGAATCTTACAAAGATAATGGAGAAAAACTAAAACAAGAAAAGTCTAAGCTAGAAGAAGAGATTAGAGATAAAGATAATAAGATTGTTCAATTGAATAAAGAAATTGAGGAACTTAAAAATTCTAACAATGATGAACTAATAGCAGAAATTACTCAGCTTAAAGATGAATTAAAAAGATTACAAGATGAAAATGCAAAACTAAAAGAAGATTATTCATCTATAAAATGGGAGTTAGAAGCTGAGAAAGAAAAGACTGATAAAAACGAAAATAAAATCAAAGAAATGCAAGAAAAGCTTGAGTCTTTAGAAGTGGAACTTACAAAGAAGACTAAAGAAATTGAGGATAAAGATAATAGAATTAAGGACTTAGAAAAAGCTCTTGATGAAAAAGATACTAAGATAAAAGATCTTGAGTCTAAAAAGAAAGAGACAGAAAATTCTAAGTCAGAATGCTGCAAGAAAATTGAAGAGCTTCAAAAGGCTATTGATAGTTTAAAAGAATCTTCTGAAAATACAAAAAAAGAATTAGAAGATAAGATTAAAGGATTAGAAGAAAAGCAAAAAGCTTCTGAAGAAGAAATTAAAAAGCTAAAAGAAGATTTAGATAAGAAAATTGAAGAAGCAAAGAAGTTAATCGAGGAAGCAAAGAAAAAAGCGAAAGAAGAACTTGAGAAGCAAGCTAAAGATGAAAAAGATAAAAATCTAAATCAAGACTTATCTAAAAAATTAGATGAACTTCTAAAACTCCAAAAAGAAAACAAAGAGAAGAAAGAAGATAAGAAATCTCAAGATAAGAAGTGGGACGAAATTTTGAAAGCTGATGACAAGAATATCCTAAATCAATTTGATCTTAACAAGATGAAAAAACAAGAGGAACAACAATCCAAAAAACAAGTTAAAGATGAAAAAGAATTTGCAGTTTTTCAAGTAGACAAAAACTTTTATAACATTATCAACAAAGATGGAAAGAAAACTACTGTGTATATGGATGTAAAAGCATATATTAAGGATAATCGCATTATGCTACCTGTTAGATATGCAGCCTATACTCTTGGGTTTAATGTAGAATATGATGATAGTAAGAGAGAGGCTATCTTTTCAAATAAAGAAAATACAGCCTTACCTAAAAAAACTCTAAGATTAAATATAGATACTGGTGTTATGAAAGATAGTCAAGGAAACATTTATCATTCTGACACTAAACCTGTAATTATAAATGGAAGAATTCACGCATCTATTTCCAATATAGCTAAAGCTTTTAATGCAAGCTGTGGGGATATAAGAGATGAAAAAGATCAAAGTATAGAATGGGATAATAGCAGAAAGGCAGTTTATGTCTTCAAGAATATAAAGTAAGAAAAGGAGAGAATTATGAAGAAAAAAAGATTAGGGGTAGCCTTAGTGCTACTCCTTTTACTATTCAGTATGCCAAGCATATCCATAGCTAAGAGCAATGAAAATGAAATAAAAAATCAGTCAAATGATATTTATTTGCCAGAAAAAAGTAAAGAATTAGAAAGCTTATTTGATGAAGATATATATGAACCATCTAATGAGAGTCAAAAAATTCCTTATCAGGAAGTGCCGAAAATACAAGAAAATAACATAAAAAATGAGCAAGTAGATAAAAAAGAAAAGCCATCTAAACTTGTTAAAGGTGGCAATACTAAAGCAATTAATCCATTAGCTACAAAAGAAAATAAGGCAAGAGGAACAGTTATAGAAAATGTAGATAAAAATGGACAGGATATTACACCGAAAGTAGAAGATCAAACATCAAGAGATGAAAAAAAGGAAAATCCAATAGATGTTAGACAATTTTTAACCTTTCAAACAAAGAGTGGAAAAACTATGCACCTCATTGTAGATCATTCGGAAAATCAAGAAAATGTACAATTACTAACAGAAGTTGGAGAACAAGATCTACTAAATATGATTGAAGGAGAAAGTGAAGTAAAGCCAAAAGAAGAAGTAGTGAAAAAAGAAGAACCGGTGGAGGAAAAACCGAAGAAAGAGGAGAAAGAAGAAAAGAAATCAGGGATAGGACTTTATTTATTTATGGGTTTAATTATTGTTGGTGTAATGGGTGCAGGATATTACTTCAAAATCTATAAAAAAAATGAAGAGGAAAGTTTTGAAGAGGAGCAAGATTATAATGAATTAGAAGATGATTATGAATCTGAAGGGGAGGATTATGATCTTGAAGATAAGGAAGATACAGAAATTATTCCAGATGAAGATGAATTTTAATATTCTCAATGATTTAAGCAGTAGATTAAGGACAACAACAAACTTAATTATCGTGTAAATTTATAAACATACGATAGAAAAGTACAATTAGAATTCTGGAACTTTAATAAAAAAACGACGAACAAAACGACAGCGCAAACTTAATATAAAAGGGAAGCTAAGTATAAATGATTGATTGTATAATTAAGAATTTGATGATATGAAATTTCTTGATAATTTTTGAAATAAATTGGGATAGAAATTCAAATCCTTGTTGCAAACACACTTATAAAAATATATAATATAAGTGTAAATACAACAAGGGGATGAATATAATGAATTATAGAAAGCAAATTGAAATACATCTAAAAGAATCAGGTGGTATTATAACATCTGCTTATTGCAGAGAAAATAACATACCTACAGTATACTTAAGTAGACTAGCAAAAGAAGGAAAATTGTTTAGAGTTCAAAAAGGAATATATATTATTGAAGATGGTGATTTCGATGAGTACTATTTTTTCCAATATCAGTATGGAAAGGCGATATTCTCCTATGAGAC
>JBQDYR010000148.1:0-4217 GCA_052105355.1 Anaerococcus sp. | reverse complement strand
ACCCTTGTATCATTCATAACAAGGCAGTCACCCTCTTCAAGGTAGTCTATAATATCATAAAAGTGCTTATCTTCTATTTCTCCATTTTTTTTATCAAATACCATAAGTCTTGACTCGTCCCTTTTTTCTGATGGGTGTTGAGCAATCAATTCTTTTGGTAAATAGTAATCAAAATCTTCAGTTCTCATTATTCTTCCCCTATTTTTAAACCATAATGTTTATAAGCTTTTTTCGTTAATACTCTACCTCTAGGTGTCCTATTAATAAAACCAATTTGTAATAGATATGGCTCATATACATCTTCTATTGTTACATTTTCTATACCTGTAGATGCTGCAATAGTATCTACTCCAACTGGGCCTCCATCAAAATTTTCATACATAGTATGTATTATTTTTTCATCCATATTATCAAGACCCATTTCATCTATTTCTAATAGCTTTAAACCTTCACAAGCTGTTTTATAGTCAATAACTGCATCTTTTTTAACTATTGCATAGTCTCTTACCCTTTTTAAAAGTCGGTTGGCTATTCTAGGGGTTCCTCTAGATCTTTTAGCTATTTCAAGTGCACCTTTTTCATCTATTGGTATATCAAGAATATTTGCAGATCTTGTTATGATTTTTTGTAAATCTTCTCCTGCATAAAGATTTAAAGATAGAAGGACACCAAACCTATCCCTTAAAGGAGCAGAAAGCATTCCTGACCTAGTGGTTGCTCCAACTAAGGTAAATTTTTCCAAATCTATTCTTATTGACTGAGCATTTGGCCCCTTTCCTACAATAATATCAAGACAGTAATCTTCCATAGCAGGATATAAAATTTCTTCTACAGACCTATTAATCCTATGAATTTCATCAATAAAAAGTACATCTCCATGCTTTAAATTCGTTAAAATACTAGCAAGGTCTGATGGCCTTTCTATAGCAGGCCCACTTGTTACTCTTATATTAACACCAAGTTCATTGGCAATAATATTTGAAAGGGTTGTTTTTCCAAGCCCTGGTGGCCCTTGTAAAAGAACATGGTCTAGTGGTTCTTCTCTTGATATAGAAGATTCGATAAAAATTTCAAGTTTTTCTTTTACCTTGTCTTGACCTATATAATCTTTTAACCATCTGGGTCTAATATTATTTTCATTTTTTAAGTCTTCTACTTGTTGACTGTTAGAAATTATTCTTTCATTTTCATCATACATAAACTTATACTAACCTTTTTAAACTTTCCTTAACTAACATTTCTAAGTCTAAGTCCAAATCCTTAAGTTCCTTTAGAGCTATTTCAACATCATTTCTTTGGTATCCAAGATTAATTAAAGCTTCTCTAGCCACGTCAATATCTGAATTTTTACTTGGACTTATAAGATTTTCTTCATTAGAATCTACTATTATTCCCATAGATTTAACCTTATCTACAAGTTCTAAAATAATTCTTGAGGCAGTCTTCTTACCTATACCTTTTGCTCCAGTTAAATAGTCAATATCATTGTTAATAATTGCTCTTTTTATTTCATTTACACTAAGACTTGAAAGAATTGATATAGCATTTTTAGGACCTATTGATGAAACAGTAACTAAAAGTTCATACATTTCAAGTTCATCTAAAGAGTAAAATCCATAAAGAGATATTTCATTTTCTCTAACATTTAATACTGTATAGATTTTATACTCATTATTTATCTCAATTTTCTCAAGTGTAGCAATAGATGTATTAATTCTATAGCCCATTTTATTATTTTCAATTATAAAACCATCATCAAATATAGCTTTTATGTCACCTATTATATAAGAAATCATTAATTCATCCTAAACTGTTCTTTAAACCTCTGACTTAGGCAATGGCAAAGAGCCACTCCTAGAGCATCAGCAGCATCATCGGGTTTTGGTACCTCTTTTAAATTTAATAATGTTGTTACAGTAAGTTGCATTTGTTTTTTACTAGCTCTTCCATATCCTGTAATAGCCTGTTTAATTTGTAGCGGCGTATATTCATATATGGGCAAATTTTTATCCTGTGCACACAAAATCTGTACACCTCTAGCATGCCCTACTGTAATAGCAGTCTTAACATTTTGATTAAAAAATAACTCTTCAATAGCAAATTCATCAGGTCTATATTCCTCAATTATTTCAGAAAGGTTATCATATAATAATTTTAATCTTTCTGGTGTAGGAGTTTTAGATGAAGTTGTAATTACCCCATTTTCTATAACCTTTATTCTATTTCCCTGTATATCTATTAAACCATATCCCATTATTGCTATACCAGGATCTATGCCTAATATTATCATACTTATCCCCTATTCTTTTCAAGATAAAAAAAGGGCTATAAGCCCTAATGATATCTTTTTATAACCTCGTTTACTAAACCAATCCAATAATTTTCAGCAAAAATTTCTAAAACACTATTGGAAAGATAGTTAATAATTTTATTATTAATTTTATTTGACTGTTCAAGTGTAATATCATCTGTATATATATAATCAATATTAAAGGCAAGTTGCTTATTAGTATTTACATCCAAGTTTAATATCTTATCTCTTAAATACTTATCTGAATATTCTTTACAACTTTTGTTAATTTTACTTATAAGATCTCTATCATTGTATATATAGTTTAGGTATTGGCTTTTTATGTATAGAGAATTTTGAGTGTTTTCATTAAATAATTTGTTATTTTCAAATAAAAAAGAAGCCCCATAGTACTCTATAGCCTTGCATTCTAAATCATCGATATGCTTTTTATCATTGAAGGCTTTAAATTGGGCCTTAATACTTATTAGATATTCATACCTATCTAACTCACTACCAATCGTATTATCAATGCTTTCGATAATCTGGTCAATGTTTGCAAGATTCCAGAAAAATTTTCTTAAATTTTTAAGTATATAGGGTCTAATGTATACCCTTTTGTGAGGGTCTACTTTGAAATCTTTATCATCAAACAAAGAGATTAAAGTGTTTAATGATGCTTTGTCATCATTAATCAAATAATTATATTCAAGTTTTTCTATTATTGGCAAAGTATCTCTTGCGCTTGATGTCATATTAATATCCCTCATTAGTTAGTTGCTTTTAATAAATTTTAACATAAATCAAATAAAAATTATTTATGTATATTTATCAGAAAAAATAAAAAGCTAAAGTTTAAGTATAAAAACACCAAAAAATTCACATTTTTGTATAAATAACTTAATGTTTAGCTTTTCAAAGCGGTCAAATTTAAATTTATTCATTAAAAGTTTTTTAAAATTTATTAAACTCAATCTTCATATCTTTTAGTTCAAAAATATAGTTTACATCTTTTCTTTCTACATGAATAGTTGTTTTATCTCTTACTTTCTCGTTTAAGTATAGTTGATCTATTAATTCAAAACTTGGATTTATAGCGTGAGCATACCCAACTTCTTCAAACATTGTATAATCACCATTAGTATCACCGTAAGCATGTGATCTTGAAAGGTCAATATCATAGGCTTCTTTAAGATAGTTTATAGCTTTTCTTTTATTTCTTGAGTCCCACATCGGATTTATTTGTCCAGTAAATATATCGTCTTTATCAAAAATATATTGGGTTGCTATTGATTTTTCTGCTCCAAATAATTTTGCATAATCTTTTACTAGGTAATCTGGAGATCCAGAAATAAAAAATACCATATATCCTTCTTTTATATGTTTTTCAACAGCTTTTCTTGTAATCATATAGGTTTTATTTTTATTTTCTTCTATTACTATTTTTGCATATTTTCTGATTGTATCTTTATCAATCCCCTTTAGATTCTGTTGATACAAAACAGATGCTCTATCCAAATAGTCTTCATATGCTCCAAGTCTATTTTGATATTTTTGATACAGAGGTTTTATATCATTATACCAAACATTATCAGATATAATATTATTTTCAGTTAACAATCTAAAATGTTCGATTAAAAGACTGTTTCTAAATAGAGTACCATCAATATCAAAAAAAGCTGCCTTATTCATAATTCTTACCTTCCTCTAAATCTTTATAATTATTTCTTATGCTATTTATCAAATCAATTATAAAACAAGTTATTACGCCACATAAAGCACTTGTACCCAAAAATACAGCAATCCAAGCAGTATTTAGTCCCATTTCCGTTGTGAAAGTCCATAAAGAAAATAATCCTATTATTATGGCTATTATTCCTATAACTAATGATGGTATATATTTTACTATTTTTTTCTCTCTATAAAA
>JBQDYR010000147.1:0-4223 GCA_052105355.1 Anaerococcus sp. | reverse complement strand
GCAAGCTTACTTGATGAATATGGTAAGTTACTAGCTAGTGCTAAGGTAAATACTGAGGCTTATAAAGGCAGAGATGTTGTTATAAATAATATTGTAAGACTAATTAAAGAACTTCCTTATGAACAAGCCCAAGCTATAGGAATAGGAACTCCTGGATTCATAGATAGTGAAAATGGGATAGTAACATTTGCAGGCAATATAAAAGGATGGACTGGTTTAAATTTAAAAAAAGAAATTGAAAAATATTTTAATATACCAGTTTTTATAGAAAATGATGCTAATATAGCTTTAATTTGTGAAAAATGGATTGGTGCTGGTAAAAATTATGATGATATTGTAATGATTACTTTAGGCACAGGTCTTGGCGGAGCTGTATATAGTGAGGGAAAACTTTTAAAAGGAAGTAATTTCCAAGGTGCAGAACTTGGTCATATGATATTATATCCAGGTGGGAATTCTTGTACTTGTGGACAAAAAGGATGCGCAGAGGCTTACTGTTCTGGTAGTGCTATATCCACTGAATATGAAAAAATAACAGGAATTAAAAAGACATCTGAAGAAGTTTTATCTTTAATAGATTCAGATTCTGATGCTAAAAAAGTTTTAGATAATTATAAATTAAATCTTGCCTATTATTTAACTTCTCTTAGAAATATATTCGATCCTCAGGCTATAATTATTGGTGGTGGTCTTATAAATGCTAAAGAATTATGGTGGAATGATATGATAGAAAACTTTAAAAAAGTATGCCATAAATATGAGAGTGTTGAAATTTTACCTGCAGAGTTTTTAAATGATTCTGGAATGATTGGTGCTGGAAAAATAGCTTTAGAAAGGGTTAGTAATGATAAATAATAAAGTATTGATTTGTGATGATGAAGATCACATCAGACAATTTATGAAGATTAACCTGGAATATTCAGGGTTTGATATTATAGAGGCCTCTACAGGAGAAGATGCTGTAAGGCTTACAGAGGAAACTAAACCAGCAGTTTTAGTTTTGGATATTATGCTTCCAGGAATTTCAGGTTATGAAGTATGTGAAATAGTTAGAGATAAAAATCCAAAAGTAGGAATCATTTTGGTTTCAGCAAAAAGTCAAGATATTGATAAAATATTAGGACTTGAAAAAGGTTCAGATGACTATATTATAAAACCTTTTAATCCCCAAGAGCTTATTTTAAGAGTTAGATCCTTGATGAGAAGGGTTAACTATACTGAAGAAAAAGATCATGAAGAAAAATACGAAACATTAAAAGATGGTCCTTTTAAACTTGATTTATATTCAAGAAGTTTTTATAAGAATGATCTTGAGATTGACGTTACACCAACAGAATTTACTATTCTTAAAAACTTTATAGAGAATAAGGGTAAGGCTATGACAAGAAATGAAATAATGACAGAAACTTGGGGAGAAAACTACTCGACAGATACCAAAATTGTAGATGTAAACGTAAGAAGGATAAGGGCTAAGATAGAGGAAAACCCAGCTAAGCCTGAATATATAGAAACTGTATGGGGCACAGGATATCGATGGAGATAAAAAAGAAAGATAAGACTAGTTCAAAAAAAAAGAAAGCAAATACTAAAAAGTCAGAATTTTCTAGTATTAAATTTTCTATTATTAAAATAATAATGGCTTTTGTTTTTGTAGTAGTTCTTATTTTTGAGGTATTTTCTTACAATAATATCATGAACTATAATGAATCATCCTTAGTTGGTGCTATGCTTAATCAAGCAAGATACAACCAAGTATTATATTCAAATAACTTAACTAGGTATAATTTATCAGAAATTATTATTGGTGATAAGAATTCCTTTTATAGAAATAATATTGCTCAAGTTCAGATACTTGATAACTCTGCAACGGTTTTATTTGATTCTTTAGCAAGTAGCCAAACAGGAAAGAAAATAGATTCAAGTGATGTGAATAAAGCTAAGGATGGAGAATATGCCTACCAAAAAAATTATAATACCTCTACTAATGAACAAACGATAAGTCTTTCTTATCCTATTACAAATAATCAAAAACAAATAGGTATATTAAGGCTTATATCATCAATGGATATGGTTCATGATATAGTTAACAAGCAGATGAGAGTTTATTTATTATTTGGACTTTTAACTCTAATTTTGACTTTTTTTGTATCTGTATATGCCGCAGAAAGATGGATTTCTCCTATTAAGGCGCTAACTAAAATTGGAGAAAAGTTAGCTGCCTATGACTTTGACGCAAAAGCAGATGACAGTGGAAATAATGAGATATCTGAACTTGCCTCGACTTTAAATTTTATGAGCGAAAATATTATTAAGAGAGAAGATATGAAGAATGAATTTATATCTTCAGTTTCACATGAACTTAGAACGCCATTAACATCCATTAAAGGTTGGGCTATCACACTTCAATCTAAAGATATACAAAAAAATGAAGATATGTTGAATCAAGGATTAAGTATAATAGAAAGTGAAGGAGAAAGACTTTCGATGATGGTTGAAGACCTTTTAGATTTTTCACGATTATCTTCAAGCAACTTTGAATATCATAAGGAGAATCTTAATATTGTTAATTTAGTAAAAGAAGTCCATACACAACTTTATCCAAGAGCTGTAAATGATAAAATTAATTTTACATTCTTTTCATCTTATGATGAACTTTTGATAAATGCTGATAAGAATAGAATGAAAGAAGTTTTTATAAACATTATAGATAATGCAATTAAATTTACGCCAGAAAATGGAGATATTGATGTTTATATAACTACAGATAATAAAGATATAAATATTACAGTTAAAGATACTGGTGAAGGAATTAAAGAAGATGAAATAGCTTTTGTTTCAAGTAAGTTTTATAAGGGCTCATCTTCAAAATCTCAAACCGGTTTAGGATTGTCTATATGTGAAGAGATAGTTAAAGCTCATAAAGGTAGATTGATTATTAAAAGCAAGTACACTGAAGGCACTTCAGTAAGTGTGATTTTACCAAGGATTTTAAATGATGAAGAAAACTAGAAGTATAATTCTAATATTTTTACTAACAATTTTAGTTTCTTGTGGTAATGATACCCCTCAAGATATTACAGACTTAATTGTCACACCAAAAAAGGAAGATTCAATTTTGATGGGGACTTGGGAAGTTAAAGATATAAAAAATGTAGGACAAAGTCTTGATTCTAATCCAATAAAAGTAGGAGATCTTTTATATATTGATAATAATTTAGTAGCAATAAATAATGATTATGCTCTACCTCCAAAATTTAGTTCCAAATATGCGGAACTTTCAAAATATTTATCTAGTAGGGGAATAGATTTAAAGATTTCATCCGATTCGAACGTGACAGTTGTTAATGCATCACAAGGTCAACTTTATTCCAAAGACTTTATACTTTTTGGTGAAGATGAACTTTTCTTTATAAATGATAATAATATGATTATTTTAGAAAAAATATCTTCAAAAGTTGAAAATGAAGTTTTAGAAAAATATCAGGCCAAATCAGATAAAGAAAGATCATATACTACAGAAGGTGAAGCTATAGAAGTCGATATCAATTTATTTATAGGTGTTAGAGAAAGAGTTGAAACCTATACGGGAAATCCAACATACAATTACTATACCTATAGTGTAAGGATAGAGCCTAATGAGCCTGCTAGAGTATATAAGGCTGAAAATATATATTTTCCTAAAAAGGATGAGTTTTGGAGATTTAAAACTTTACAAGATCGCAATAATGGAAAGTATAATAGTTTTATGGCTTATCCTGTAAGGATAGAAGATGAAATTGATGAAGAGGAAAATCAAGAAAAATATACTTTCATGTCCTCTGATAAAGATATGAAATTTAATTTTATAAATGAAAATTTTATATCTTTTGACTATACTTTAGATTCAGACAAATTTCCTATTGATAAATATGCAATGGTAAAAACTGATGATCTTGAAAAGAACAATATTTTGGAAATAAACGACTATACTGGCGAGGAAGAAAGTAATAAAGTTTTTGAGAAAGTAGTTTATGATGAAGTAGCTAAAAATTTTGCTGATATTGAAAAAGAAGATATAGATTATGATTATACAAATTTTGGTTTGATAAGAAATCAGGGACTATGGGTTTTTGAATCATCTTATCAAATTACTAAAAATGATTCTTTGCAACAAAAGTCTTTCCCTATAGATATAGCTACAAAAGATGATTTATTAATTGATACTAAGAAAAATCTCAATGTAG
>JBQDYR010000146.1:0-4224 GCA_052105355.1 Anaerococcus sp. | reverse complement strand
ACCAAACACTATAAATTCTTTTCCTGAAAAGTCATAATTTTCTAGGAAGCTTAAAACTATTTTTGGAACTGAGTACCACCAAATTGGGAATCCTAAAAATATTCTATCATATTCTTCAATATTTTTTGCAAGTTCTTTAACTTCTGGATGAGCATCCATATCTCCCATTTCCTTTGTTGCACGACTTTCTGGGTCATGCCAGTTTAAATCTTCTTTTGTGTATTCTTCTTTTTCTTCTATTTTAAAAAGATCTCCACCTACATTTTCTCCAATAAGTTTTGCAATTCTTTCAGTATTTCCTGTTTTAGAAAAATATAATACTAAGTCTTTTGACATATTTTCTCCTTTTATTTTTTATTATCTTAAATAATACGTTTTCTACTCTATATAACTATATAATACCCATTTTCAGCTTTTTTCTAAGCTAATAACTAAAGCAAATAAAAAGCCTGTATTTTAATTATACAGGCTCTTGTATTTACTTATTTATAAATATTGGTCTAATCTCTATTAGCAGTTGCTACTAGGTCTATGCCTGTTCCTGCAATATTAGCCTTAACAACATCTCCCACCTTTACTGGTGTTTGTACTTCTGTTTCGTTAATTTCTTTCATAGTCTCAAATATTTTATTTTTTGGAACTGCTTCTTTTGTCTTAACTGAAACAGAGTAATCTTTTGAACCCAATACTTTTACTGTTGATGTTACCATTCTTCTTGGATCTTTTAATTCATTTCTTACGTATTTTTCACCTAATTTACAAGAATTTCCTGTAATATCTAGGATTTCACCATTGTCATCTAATGTAACATCTACTGAACAGCCTAAAGGGCAATTTATACATGTAAAATTTCTTTTCATATTTCCTCCAATTTAATTTCTATTTCTGAAACCTCAGGATCAAGATCAGATTTTGCTAATACAAAATTTTCCATCTCGCCTGGAGCTAGGATTCTCTTCTTTCTTTTCTTTACTTCTTTTCCATCAGCATATAGGGCTATGGCTCTTCCTTGATATACTCCATTTACCCTAAATCTTATAGTTAGTTTTTCTGGCATAGTATCATAGTGTAAGTATTGTGGCATAGTATAAGAAATTCCTTCTCCTGCCTTTATTTCTACTCTAGGTGTTTCTGATTCTTTTAAACTACCATTAATATATTCTACTGCGTTTACTGCTGCAATCTCTGCTTCATCTGAAACATAGTCTACAAGATCGTGAACGTGTAGTACATTACCACAAGCAAAGATTCCATCTACAGATGTCATTAGTCTATCAGATACTACAGATCCCTTAGTCTTTCTATCAAGATTAACTCCTGCAGATTTTGAAAGTTCGTTTTCTGGTATCAAACCTACTGAAAGAAGTAAGGTATCACATTCATAATATTCTTCTGTTCCTGGTATAACTTGCATATTTTCGTCCACTTTTGAAAGATAAACTCCTTCTACCCTATCTTTTCCAACGATTTCTGAAACTGTTGTTGAGAAGTAAAGTGGGATATCATAGTCATCAAGACATTGAACTATATTTCTTTTTAAACCTCCAGAATATGGCATAATTTCTGCCACACATTTAACTTCTGCTCCTTCTAGAGTCATTCTTCTCGCCATAATAAGTCCTATATCACCTGATCCTAGGATTACTACTTTTTTTCCTGGTATATAACCTTCTAAGTTAACCATTCTTTGGGCAGTACCAGCACTATATACTCCTGCTGGACGAGATCCAGGAATATTTAAGGCACCCCTAGGTCTTTCTCTACATCCCATAGCAAGAATTATCGCATTTGGTTTTACTGTAAACATACCGTTTTTCTCATTCATCATAGTTATTTCTTTATTTTCAGAAATATCCATAACTATAGTATCAAGTAAAACATCTATATCTCTTTTTTCTACTTCATCAATAAATCTTTGAGCATATTCTGGGCCTGTTAACTCTTCACCAAATCTATGGAGTCCAAAACCATTGTGGATACATTGGTTTAAGATTCCGCCCAAAACTACATCTCTTTCTACTATTAATATATTTTTTATTCCTTGGTCATAAGCTTTTACAGCTGCTCCAAGTCCTGCAGGACCTCCACCTACTACAACTAAATCATATTTTTTCATACTCTACTCCTACTTTACCCTATGTTCCAAATATCTTGCATCTTTGGATCCCTTGGTAACTTCTTCAAATTCAACACCAAGTTCTCTAGAAAGAATTTCCATTACTCTTGGTAGACAGAATCCACCTTGGCATCTTCCAGCAGTTGCTCTAACCCTTCTTTTAACACCGTCTACAGTTGTTGCACCAATTGGTCTATTGATAGCATCAATTATTTCACCTTCGGTTACATTTTCGCACCTACAGATTATTCTTCCGTATTTTGGATCTTTTTTAATCAACTCTTCGTGTTCTTCTAGGGTCATTTCAGAAGTCTTTGGAAGTGGTTTTCTATCTGTGTTAAATTCTTCTTTCTCTGAAAGATTAAATTTATCTTTAACTAGACCTGCCATATATTCTCCTATAGCTGGAGCAGATGTAAGACCTGGAGATTCAACACCTACACAATCAAAGAAACCATCTACAGATTCTTGTAATATAAAGTCTCCTCCTGTTTCATGAGCTCTATTTCCTGAAAATGATGTGATTACCATATTTACAGGTACATCTTTTACAGTATCATTAGCACCATTTATTACTTGTTCTAGGTGTTCTCTAGTTGATTTTGTATCTCCTTTATCATCTATAAAGTCAGATGTTGGTCCTACTAGAGTATTATCATCTATAGTTGGTGTAACAAGGATTCCTTTACCTTTTTCTGTAGGTAGGTTAAACATAACATGATTAACAAATCCTTTTGTTTCTTTATCTAGGAGTAAATATTCTCCTCTTCTAGCTCTTATTTCAAATTTCTCATCAGAAACCATATTATGTAATTCATCAGAATATAGACCTGAACAGTTTACAATAGATTTTGTTTGATATTTTTCTCCATCTTTAGCTTCTACTACCCAATGATCATCTTCTTTATAAACCTTAGTAACTTCTTTATTAAATTCAAAGTCTACACCATTCATATTTGCTACTTCTGCCAAGGAAATATTCATTAGGAATGGATCTAAAATTCCAGCTTCTGAACAATAAAGGGCTGCATATACATCTTCCTCAACATTAGGTTCCATCTCTAATATTTCATCTTTATATATGATCTTCATTCCCTTTACTCCATTTTCTATACCATAATCGTATAGTTTTTGAAGTTCTGGAAAATCTTCCTCATTGTGACAAAGTACCAATGTTCCTATTTTTTTGTAAGGGAAACCTACTAGATTAGAAATCTCTTCCATCATTTGGTTGCCTTTAACATTCATTTTTGCCTTCATTGTTCCTGGAACAGCATCATATCCACCATGGCAAATTCCTGAATTTGCCTTAGATGTTTCACAACAAACGTCTTCATGTTTTTCTAGTAAAAGAAATTTACCCTCATTTTTTGATAGCCAATAAGCTACTGATGATCCAGTAACTCCACCACCTATAATTATTGTATCGTACATATATCCTCCTTAATTAAAAAAGAGAGCCTCTAAGCTCTCTCTTTGTGGGCAGAGGGAGCCTAGTAACAAAAATCGGCTCTTTCTCTTTGATATTTATTTTTTTATTCTTCGTATTTTCTAGCCCAGTCAACTGCTCTTTCTACAGCTCTTTGCCAGTTTCTATCTTTTTTATCTCTTTCTTCTTTAGAGATTTGTGGTTCAAATACTTTGTCTACTAGACGATTTAATTTGATTTCTTCAAGATCTTTCCAGTAACCTGTATTTAATCCTGCAAGATATGCAGCACCTAGTGCTGTGGTTTCAAGTGTTTCTGGTCTTTCAACTGATGTTTGAATCATATCAGCTTGGAATTGCATTAGGAAGTTATTAGCACTTGCTCCTCCATCTACCTTTAGCTGTTTGAGTTCCCCACCACTATCTATTACCATAGCTTCAAGTACATCATTTGTCAAGTATCCTAAAGATTCTAGTGTTGCTCTAATAATATGATATTTTGAAGTACCTCTTGTTATACCTACTATAGTACCTCTTGCATATTGATCCCAATATGGAGCTCCTAATCCTGTAAATGCTGGTACTACATAACATCCATCAGTATCATCTACTCTTGTTGCCATATATTCTGAATCTATTGATGTATCAACAATTCTTAACTCATCTCTTAACCATTGTAT
>JBQDYR010000145.1:0-4232 GCA_052105355.1 Anaerococcus sp. | reverse complement strand
ACTGCTACACTTGGCTTTTCTGCTATTACTAACTTCATTAATACCTCCATAAATATTTTTTTATTTTGTCAATAAAAAAGCGACTAGATATACTAGCCGCTGTAAAAATGCTAAACAATTTATTTTATAATAATTATAATTTTTTTCATATACAATCTCCTCTCATTTTAATTTAATTACAAGTTTTATTCAATAATTATAATGATATTATTCATAGTTAACCTCCAATCGAATTTTACGTATTCATTAAATTTATATATTTTCTATTTCACGATTATAATTATATGTTTCATATCTACTTCCTATTTTTTTATATAAAGCGTTATATTCTTAAAATTTAAGAATAACTTCACTACCGAATCAAGTTTCGTCATATCTATAGTAAGATAAATAACTTAGAAAACCTATATTTTCATATAATAAGTAGATAAGCTATTTATATCATTTATACATTTGAAGTTAAAGTTTTTTACTAACTTAAGAGCCTTATAATTTTCATTATTTATATCTGCTTTAATTGAGGTAACATTCAATGAATTTTTAGCTATTTCAATTAAATCTTCAAGTATAACCGTCCCCAAACCTTTGTTTCTATACTCAGGATTTAAAACTATACCCAACGAACAAACATTTTGTTCTAAGCTCACATCATAAATCATACCCACTCCTATATTTGCACCATTTATTGAAACAATAAATAAAGAATTATTGGTGTTACTGAAAAATTCTATTGTCTTCAATATTGAACTCATTTCAATAATTCCCTTTTTATTTACTGCAATGCTATTTATTGTTGGTTCATTATATAAACTAAACAGAAATTTAGCATGCGTTTTTTCGCTTCATCATAGGTAATTTTTAATTTATTATTTCTCAACATCAAACACCTCGTGAAAATTACTTACAGCTGGAAGTTTTCTAATATTTTTATTTAAAGCCCAGTAAATAGCAACTAAAAGGATAATTATACTTGCTATAAGTATTGCTTTTGAACTTGATAAATACTCTCCTAAGTATCCACCGAGTAGAGCTCCAAGTGGCGCCATGAAGGTTGATATACCTACCATAGCTCCCATGGCAGATCCAATCTTCTCACTTGGAACAATCATCTGGACCATGGTTTGGGCATAGACATTAACTATTCCTACTACAAACCAACCAAGAGCGTACAAGGCGACTGCAAGCTTAATATTTGTAGCAAAGTAAGAAACGGATATCCAAGCTAAGGATACGACAAGCATTCCATAAACATAAAGTTTTCCTAAAGATATTTCCTTTAGTTTTGGAAGACCTGCAAATAACGATCCTAAAAGGACTCCACCACCCATTCCTGCAAGCATTAGGCTATAAAATATTTCATCTTTGGCAAATGCAGGTAAAACTGCACTTATAGATGTGGCAGAGAAATTTATAAAAACAACTCCAAGGACAAGGGCAAAAATCCTAGAATCCTTAAATAAGTCAAGACCTTCTTTAAGACCCTTAAAGTGATTTTTAATAAGTGACCCTTCATTCTTATTTCCTCTCTCATTATAATGTCCAAGTTTTTTTGATAAAAGACAAAACAAAAGTCCAGTTAAGATAAAACTCACGCTATCAGCATAAAAAGCTGTCATAAAGCCAAATATAGATATGATAAAACCTGCCAAGGTGTCAAATATTGCATTTGATCCTTGGTAAGCCATAGTCATTAAAGAATTTCCTGTAACAAGTTCTTCTTCTGAAAGAATCTTAGGCAGTAGAGAAATCTGTCCAGGATAAACCAGCTGGTTAATCAAGGAAATTATTGGCATTAGAACCATAATGTGATAGACATTTAGTCTTTCAAAATAATACAAGGCTGGGATAATTAATATTAATATAGCTTGTATAAGTTGGGAAAGAATCAAAAATTTCTTCATGTTAATTTTATCCAAGATTGGGCTTAGAAGTAATTGAACAATGGCTGTTGATGAGGTTAGAAATAGGGTTATACCTGAATATACAGTAGACCCACTCATCTGGTAGACCAAGAGGGTAGAAGCTATAGCATAGAGGCTATCACCAAAATTTGTAATAAGTCGCCCTAGAAGGAGGACATAGAAATCTTTACTTTTAATCATTTTTAACATACTCCTTACATTTAACGTTTAGTTTTTGTTGACAGTTATTTCTTTTTTAACCAGTAAGCAATTACTTACTGGTTTTAAGATAATTTATAGATTTGTACTTGGAAGCTTTCAGAATCTTCTCCATTATTACTATATTTTTTTATAAGTTCATTCAATTCTTTTTCAAAAGACTCGTAACTATCTTTTGGAATTTTGAAAGTGAATTGTTTTTCTTCCAAATTTTTATTAAATATTTCACTATTTGGTATAAAAGCCTTGGCTACTGGTAGGAAATATTTTTGAGTAATTCCATTTATTAGCTCTGTATCCGCAACCTCTATAATCCCATTTTGTTCCAATATTTTTAGGTGGTAATGGATTTTTGATCGACTAACTCCTAAAGCATCTGACAAGTTCTGGGCTGTTTTAGGTGTAGCTCCTAATGTCATAATTATTTTAAGCCTTATGGGATCACTTACTATATTTATTTCTTCTAATGTATTTAATATGTGAACTTCCTTCAAAGCTATCACCCCTTTCTCTGTTTTGTTATTTATACTATAACACTATTTTTATATATTGTCAAATTTTTCTTAACGTTAAATTTATTGTTTGTTCATGATTACTTATTTTTCTTTATAACCTAAATAAAAACTTATTCATTTATTGATTATATTTTCTAATTCCTGTGATGGTTTCTATTGTTCATTTCTTCGATTTTTAGTCTTATCTTATCTGGACTTGCCATTTGCATTAAATGACTTACACACCATGAAACAATGTATCCATTCCCCTCATAGTATCCGTTTTTTCTTGTTCTTGCGTGGGTTACTTTTGCAATTGTAACTGCTACACTTGGCTTTTCTGCTATTACTAACTTCATTAATACCTCCATAAATAAAAAAAGATCGAAAGATTTCTCTCTCGCCAAAGTTTTTCTCCCGAATAATATATTATTTTCGGGAGAATTCTACTTATTAATTTCTTTTTCTAGTTCTTTAAGAACTTTTATAATCTCTTCAAAGTTTGGATAGTCTCCATAAATCATTTCTGACATAGCCTCATAATCTTTTTCTATTTCAGGGAATCGGTACTCTCTTGGAACTAACTTCAATTTGCCAATTAATGCATCTTCATACCTAGCCCACTTTCTAGGGTAGAATTTCATTTTAAATTCAGTCACTTTCTTTAGTAATTCTTTATCCTCTAAGGCTTTGTTTTTAAAATCTGAATTTGCTATTTTATATAAGTCATAAAAGTGTCTTGCATACCTATGTGGCATAGAAGAAGCTTCTGGTCTATTCGTTTCGTGGTGTAATATAGTTGCCTTTTCCCAAAAAGTTCTCTCTGCTGAGACTGTTCTTATGCTTGTTTTTTCTTTAAATACATTTGGGTAGGCTTCGCTAATTATCGGTAAAATTTCAACATCAATTGCAGGTGTCCATGCTGCAAGGCTTCCTATTTCAAGCCTTATATTTTGTGTTAAATAATTAGATTCAAAGATTTTAGGATATTTACATAGAATTGTTTGTGGATCAAGAGTATCAACCCAAAATTCAAAGTCCATTCCCTTTAAATCTTCTTCTAAAACTTTTAAAAATTCATCTCTTAAAAATATTTCTGTCTTTTCATTAACTGCTTTGTTGAATTTATCTTGCTTGGTATTTGACCTTTCTATCCATGGTTCTTTTTCTTCATATCCTAATACTCGCCAATCTAAGATTAAATCTATATCTTCAGAAAATCTTTCAATCAGTCCAAAACATTTTGAAAGTGATGTGCCACCCTTAAAGGTTAAATATTCTTTCCATTTATTTTCATTAAATAGATAGTCTAAGATAAAAGTTACCCAATAGTCTTTTTCAATGACTGCTTCAGATATATTTTTCTTTCTTGAAGTATTGACTATTAAAACTCTTAAGTCTTCTTTGTCTTCTATATAAAACTTATTCATTTTCACCCTCAGAAATTTCTCTTATTACTTCATATATCCATGATGGAACTGATTTTGATTCGTTCATTAAGTCTATTCTCTCTTTTTCAGTTAAGTTTTCTCTTATCTTTTGTATAACTTCGTTGGTTATATCTTCTTTACCTAAAGACTTAATTGCTTGAATAACTGTTGCAGTCTTTAGGGACATA
>JBQDYR010000144.1:3131-4239 GCA_052105355.1 Anaerococcus sp. | reverse complement strand
TCTATAATGTCATTTGATTCATATAAATATTCACCATCATGGTAGAGGCATGGGACTTGTCTTTTGCCACCATTTTCAACTAATTCCATCATAGCTTCTCTATCATTATTTATATTTATTATATCCATTTCAATATTATTTTCTTTCATAAAACTTTCTACTTTTCTACAAAATGGACAATTTGTTCCTACATATAATTTTCTTTCCATAAAAAATTCCTTTCTTTATCTATCTTGAATTCAAAAATAATTTTAAAATATTATTTTCTCATAATTTCTTCATTATCTTATACTATACTCATATAGAATAGAATTTTAAAGGTGATATGATGAAATCAAAATTAATGAGTGCATTTAGGTTTGTTTTAGTTGTAATTATAGTAGTATGTTTAATAATACTAGGAAAAAGATTATATGACTATAGAACTAATGCAAAAAACAATCAATATATTGAAGATGTACTAAATAAGGTAGATGAAGATGAATCTGATAATGTAGAAGATCAAAATTCTAACCTTAGTGAAGAAGATAAAGAGTGGGCAAAAAAAGAAAAGAAATATATGAAGGTGGTAGAAGAACTAAAAGCACAAAATTCTGATGTCATAGGCTTTATAGAAGTACCATATTTGAATATTTCTTATCCTATATTAAAAGGACCAGACAATGACTTTTATCTTAGGAGAGGTCTTAACAAGCAATACGATATAGCTGGATCTATCTTTATAGATGTTAATAATTCTGATGATCTATATGATGATAATACAGTTATCTATGGGCATCATTTGGAAATTGACTCTATGTTTACTAGACTTCATGAACTACGTGATCAAGCTTTTGCAGAAAAACATAGGGAGATTTATATAACTTCTGAGGATGGACTTCATGAGTATAAAATATTTTCAGTTTATGGTGTACCTGCAGACTATGATTACAGAACTTTAAACTTTAGATATGATGAAGAAAAAATCAATTATTTTAACAAGTTAAAATCAAAATCAGAAGTGTCACTTCAAACAGATGATTTTAAAAATGATGATAAAATAATTACCTTGTCAACATGTGAATATGACTATGACGATCAAAGGTTGGCAGTACAAGCAGTAAGGGTT
>JBQDYR010000144.1:0-3121 GCA_052105355.1 Anaerococcus sp. | reverse complement strand
ACCGATTCTTTTAACCCTAAACATGTTTTTGAATGTGGGCAGTGTTTTAACTTTCATCTTGAAGAAGATGGATCTTACACTGCTGTTTTCATGAAAAAAATTATTAACGTAAACAAAAAAGATAACAAGATAATTTTTAAAAATATAAGTATGGAAGATTTCTACGAATATTTTTATGATTATTTTGATTTGGGTGAAAACTATGAATCTATAAAGAATCAAATTTCTAATAATGAAGCCATAAAAAAAGCTTGTGATTATGGTTATGGTATTAGGATTTTAAATCAAGAAGTTTTTGAAATAATAATTTCTTTTATCATTTCTGCTAACAATCAAATTCCTAGAATAAAAAAAGCGGTTAGAATAATCTCGGAAAGATATGGAGATTATATTGGAGACTATAAGGGAAGATCCTATTATTCTTTTCCAGAACCTAAAGTTTTAGCTAAGGCAAAACCAGAAGATTTAAGAGAGTATGCTAGAGTTGGTTTTAGGGATAAAAGAATAGTGGAAACTTCACAAATGATAGCTGATGGATTTTTAAATTTCAGTAAAGATTCTCAGCTTCCTACAGATGAACTTAGAAAAAAACTTATGGAATTTCCAGGAGTAGGACCAAAGGTAGCAGATTGTATACTCCTATTTGCCTACCACAGAAGAGAAACTTTTCCTGTGGATGTTTGGATAAAAAGAGTAATGGAGACATTGTTTATAGGTAAAGAAGTTCCTAAAAAACAAATTACAACATACGCAGACGAATATTTTGGAGACCTTGCTGGATATGTTCAACAATATTTATTCTTTTATGGTAGAGAAAACTCTATAGGTAAGTAAGACTTAGCTAAAAGATTAAAAAAAGTTTTTAAATACTTGAAAAAAAATTTATTAGTCGTATACTTATAATGTGACTTAGCACTAGAAGTCATTGAGTGCTAAAAGGAGGATTTTATGAAATTACAACCAATTGGAAAAAGATTAGTAATAAAAAAAGTTGAAGCTGAAAAAACTACATCATCTGGAATCGTACTTCCACAATCTGCGCAAGAAAAACCTCAATATGCAGAAGTAGTTGCAATAAGTGAAAATGTTTTAAATGATAAAGAGATTGACAGTGTACTTGAAGTAGGAGATAAGGTAATTTATTCTCAATACTCAGGCACAGAAGTAAAACTTGACGACGAAGAATTTATTGTTATCAAATACGAAGACGTACTAGCAGTTATTAGATAAGGAGAATAAATTATGGCAAAAGAATTACTCTATGGAAAAGAAGCAAGAGATGGTCTTGAAAGAGGAATAGATAAATTAACAGATGCTGTTAAAGTTACACTTGGACCAAAGGGAAGAAACGTAGTTTTGGACAAGGCTTTTGGTGCACCAACTATAACTAATGATGGTGTAACAATAGCTCAAGAAATAGAACTTGAAGATAGATTTGAAAACATGGGCGCTCAACTTGTAAAAGAAGTGGCAACCAAAACCAATGATGTTGCTGGAGATGGTACAACAACAGCAACAGTTTTAGCTCAAGCTATAATTAAACAAGGACTTAAAAATTTAGCTGCAGGAGCAAATCCAGTAGTTTTAAACAAGGGATTGAAACAAGCATCAGACCTTGTAGTAGAATATATCAAAGAAAGCTCAAGAGAAGTAGAAGACAAAAAAGCTATCGAACAAGTTGGAACAATCTCTTCAGCAGATCCAGAAATAGGTAAATTCATTGCTGATGCTATGGAAAAAGTAGGCAACGATGGAGTAATAACTGTTGAAGAATCAAAAACAACAGAAACTTATTTAGACGTTGTTGAAGGTATGGAGTTTGATAAGGGATACCTATCACCTTACATGGCTTCAGATGATGAAAAAATGGTAGCAGACCTTGATGAACCATATATCTTAATCACAGACAA
This sequence comes from Anaerococcus sp., assembly GCA_052105355.1. Classification (GTDB taxonomy): domain Bacteria; phylum Bacillota; class Clostridia; order Tissierellales; family Peptoniphilaceae; genus Anaerococcus. Next base: position 1,211 of record JBQDYR010000144.1, on the reverse strand, counting down.
AAAGATTTCAAATATTCAAGAAGTACTACCACTTTTAGAAGAAATAGTTCAAGCTTCTAAACCACTATTAATTATAGCTGATGATGTAGAAGGAGAAGCTCTAACAACACTTGTTCTTAACAAATTAAGAGGAACCTTCAACGTAGTAGCGGTAAAAGCTCCAGGCTATGGAGATAGAAGAAAAGCTATGCTAGAAGATATAGCAACACTTACAGGTGGAAAAGTAGTTTCATCAGATCTTTCTATGGAATTAAAAGAAACTACACTTGATATGCTTGGAAAAGCTAAAAAAGTAAAAGTAGACAAAGATCACACAGTTATCGTAGAAGGTAGAGGAGATAAAGCACTACTAGAAGAAAGAGTAGAAACAATCAAAAAACAAATTGCATCTACTGATTCAGAATACGATAAAGAAAAACTAGAAGAAAGAGTGGCAAAACTTTCAGGTGGAGTGGCAGTAATCAATGTTGGAGCTGCAACAGAAACAGAAATGCAAGAAAAGAAATACAGAATAGAAGATGCACTTTCTGCAACAAGAGCTGCCGTAGAAGAAGGAATAGTAGCAGGTGGTGGAACAGTTTTAATCGAAGCTATCAATGAAGTTACAGAACTAAAAGATAAACTTGAAGGCGACGAAAAAACTGGTGCAACAATCATAGAAAAAGCCTTAGAAGCTCCAACCAGACAAATTGTAGAAAATGCTGGTATAGATGGTTCTGTAGTGGTAGAAAGAATTAGAAATACAGGTAACAATGAAGGTTATGATGCTTACGAAGATAGATATGTAAATATGTTCGAAGCAGGAATCGTAGAACCAACCAAAGTAACAAGATCTGCCCTACAAAACGCAGTATCAGTTGCAAGTATGATTCTTACAACAGAAGCTGCTATAGCAGATATAAAAGAAGAAAAACCTGAAATGCCACCACAAATGCCACCAATGGGTTATTAATAAATAGAAATATAAAATTTTAAGCCTCCTTGCTAATGCAAGGAGGCTATTTTTTATATGATAATTTTTTCTTTTTTCATCTTTATAAATCCAATTATATCAGCTAAAATCCATCCTATTGGTATAGACCACCAGATTGCCTTTACTCCAAATTTTGGATTAGGTGCAAGAGAATAGGAGATTAGAACTCTAGTTCCAAGACTTGCTATGAAAATTCTAATATTAAATTTTTAAGAATAGATATTCTATTCTCCTATCT
>JBQDYR010000143.1:0-4291 GCA_052105355.1 Anaerococcus sp. | reverse complement strand
CTTATTAATAGTTTTAATTTTTGGATCTTTAATCTTTATGTTTAGATAAAATAAAAGTCGAACTTTTAAAGTTCGACTTTTTCTATGGAATAAAACAAAGATAATATAAATGAGAAATATAGAAAATTTTTGTAGTTTATTTTATACTAATATCCTAAAATCAAAGTTAAAATGTAAATCTAACTGTATCTTTCCTTGTTTATATAATAGTTATTAAATCTCAAAGATTTATTAGCTTTATTATATTAATTATAAAAAGTAATATTTTTGGGTATATATTAAATAGTATAGAAAGAAGGAGTAAATATGTTAAAATTTGATTTTTATTTTAAACCAGAATGTCCATTCTGCATGAAAGTTATGAACTTTATGCATGATAATTCAATTATGAATTATAGATCTTTTAATATTTCAGATGGAACTTGTGGAGATGAAAATAAGAAAAAGCTTGAAGAAATAGGTGGTAAAGTTCAAGTTCCTTTTATAGTAACAAAAGATGGTAAAGGAATATATGAATCTGATGATATCATTGAATATCTAAAAGAAAATATGAACTAATATAAAAATAGATTTAAAAAAATATGTTTAAAATATAAATAAAGAAATCGGTCAATTAGGCAAAACCTAAATTTGACCGATTTTTTCTACCTTAAATCCAAAATTTTTTTGGATAATTTACTTAACTCTTCTGCTACTTGTCTAGGATTTTTACTATCCATGATAGCCCTAACAACGCATATACCGCTTGCTCTAGATTCTTTAAGAATATCAAGATTTGTCTGATTTAAACCACCAATAGCAGCAGTAGGTATAGTTAAATTATCGTTAATTTCCCTTAAGGTGGAAACTTTTGTGATTATTGTCTTAACCTTTGTCTTGGTAGGATAAATTGCTCCTACGCCAAGATAATCAGCACCTTGACTTTCCTTTTTTTTGGCAACTTCTAGAGTTTTTGCTGTAGCTCCTATTATTTTTTCCTTGCCTAAAATTTTTCTAGCTACATCTATATCCATATCTTCACCTCCAAGATGAACTCCATCTGCATCAGAAGCAAGACACACATCTACCCTATCATCTATAAGTAGAGGAACATTATACATATGGCAAATATTCTTAAGTTTTTTAGCAAGATCTATCATTTGTCTGGTAGAAGCATTCTTCTCTCTTAATTGTACTAGACTTACCCCACCTTTTAGAGCTTCTTCTATTCTTTTGAAGAAAATTTCATCTGAAATTTTATCTCTGTTAGTTACTAAATATAGGCTAAGATCAAGATCTTTCATATCTAATCCTCTCTTTTATTTTCTTTATGTCTATAAGTGAAATATTGTCTAAAAATTTTAATTTAAAAGTTGCCATACCAAGATTATCATCTATAACTTCAGAGCTTATATTTTCTATAGATAAGGCCAAAATTACAGACTCAATAGATCTTTCTATGGCCAGTGTAGATGCAGAAATAGCACCCAAAATACATCCTGTTCCGGTTATTTTTTTTAGTCTTTTATCCCCATTAGAAAGCACATAGGTCTCTTTTTCATTTAATACTATGTCGTTTTTTCCACTGACAAGTATAATTGATTTGTACATTTTATTGAGATCTTTAGAAATTTCTATTATCTTATTTCTATCTAAATCCTTTGAATCAACTCCTGCAGTAGAAGTTTCTTTTTTATGTAAAGAATAAATCTCGCTATAGTTTCCTTTTATAAGATCAAATTTATAATTCTTCAAAAGCTCTAAGACAAAATCTAGCCTTAGTTTTGAGGCGGAAACTCCAACCAGGTCTAAAACAATAGGGATATTAACTTGATTTGCTGTTCCACAAGCTTTTTTTATTGAATCTATTCTATAGTCTTGAATATTTCCTAAATTTATAAGAAGAGCAGATGATTTTTTTGTAATTTCTGTAACTTCTCTTGGATTATCAGCCATAATAGGGCTTTGACCTAGAGATAGAATTACATTTGCCATATCATTTATAGTTATAGGATTTGTAAGGCAATGAATAGTTTTATTGTCATTTTCTAGCCTAGTGAAAATTTGATCTAGTTTTTCTATAAGTTTATCCATCAAGTCTTTCCTTCATCTTTTCTAGTGTTTTATTTTTATCAAGCACCTTTAAAAAGGAAAAAGCTGCTATAGATCCAATTATTGTTGCTGCCAAAAATGAAGGAGTATAGGTAAATAAAGCTACCTTAGCATCTCCAGCTACAAATTTCATAACTGGAAAACTTATCATAGACCCTATAATCCCTGTTCCAATTATCTCTCCAAAACATGCTGCAATAATATTCTCATGGAACTTTCTGTAAAATAATCCAGACAAAAATGCTCCAAATATACCACCTGTTATAGCAAGAGGTGTGATAGCAAAGAACATCATCCTTAAAATACCTATAGAAAGGGCACATACTAGGCTATACCAAGGACCCAAAAATACTGAACAAACAATATTTACCAAGTGTTGAGTTGGAGCAAATCCATGTACTCTTAAGATGGGTGATATTACTACACCTATGGCAACAAAAAAAGCCATTAAAACCATTTTTTTTAAAGTAATCTTATTTCTCATAATAACTCCTTATAAATAAAAAACTTTGCTATACTTAGGAAAGTTTACTAAATTTGTATTTTTAAACAAGTCTAGAAAATAAGTCCTAAGATTAATTTTACAAGTTTATTTGATTTAATATTAACACAAAGATAGAAATAATAAAACATAAAAAAAACACAGAAATATTGATATAATATAGTTAAGATATGGATTTAATAAGAACAGATTATTTATAAAACAAAAAAGCCAATCAAGATTATGACTGGCTTTGATGGTTGGAACATAATATTCCATGAGTTAAACAGTAAAAGTTCTTATAACTTTCCAATAAAGTATATCATTGAAATATCAATAAGTAAATAGAAAAATAAAAATAAGATATTTTTAAAAATTTGACTTAGTATATATATGGGTATAAATCAAACGAGGTGAAGTATGAATATATTAGTTGCAATCGATTCTATAAAAGATTTTGAAAACTCAATAGAAATAGGAAATTTTTTCAAAGAGGCATTAGAAGAGTGCAATATTAAAACCTTACCATTTTTAGATGGTGGTAAAGGAACAGTAGAAGTTATGAAAGCAGTTGTAGATGGATCTTATGAGTATGTAAACTTACATAATCCTTTAAATGAGGTTATAACTGCTAGATATGTAAAAAATGATGACCTTGCTATTATGGAAATGGCAGAATCAAGTGGTCTCAGATTAATTTATAAGGAAGAGTTAGATGTTTTAAAATCATCATCTCTTGGCTTTGGTGAAATGCTTAGAGATGGTTTAGATAAGGGGTGTAGGAAATTTTTCATAGGAATTGGAGATACAGCTCCTCACGATATGGGCATGGGTATGCTTTATGCTTTAGGAGTAAGGTATTATGATAATGAAGGTAAAAATTTAAATCCTATTGCTAAAAATATGAAAAAAGTTTCTAAGGTTGATTTTACAAATATGGATAGAAGACTTTTAGAGTCCAATCTTTTACTTGCAACAAGCTTAAATCTAAGTCTTTTTGGAAAAAACTCATTTCTTGATAAAAGACCTATAAGAAAAGGTGCAAAAAAGGAAGATATTGAACAATTAGCAGAAGGATCCAAGCACTTTTCTGATATCATTGTCAATCAATATGGAGTAGAAGCAATAGACTTTCCTTCCTTGGGATCAGGCGGAGGAGTTGCATGGGCACTTTATACAATATTTAAAGCCAAAGTCCAAAATTCTATGGATCTTATATTAGAACTTGTAGATTTTGAAAAAATCATATCAGATAAGGATGTATTACTACTTGGCGAAGATGTGGAAGAATTCCACGCTCAATCATCAATTAATCTTGCAAGTCTGGCAAAAAGATATAAACCTGATATAAGAACAATATTTTTAGAAGATAAGAAAAGTGAAAAACTTCCTCCTATAGACTCTGTGGATATAGTATATGACTATGAAATAAATGACTATATAGACAGGAAAGACTATGAGGAAGAAATCAAAAAAATTGCCAAAGATCTTTATGAACAAATTTTAACAAAAAAATTAGAAAAAATTCGTTAATGAGCTCTTGCCATATAAGAGTGACAAAAAATAAAAAAACCATATAATATATAAATATATTAAAAAATGGAAGAGAGTAAAATGGCAAAAACAAAAATGACGAGAACTTTATTAATAATAAACCTAATAGTATTTTTCATAATGACTATGTCTGGTGGGACAGAATCGATAGAAAACTTAGTAAGA
>JBQDYR010000142.1:3988-4295 GCA_052105355.1 Anaerococcus sp. | reverse complement strand
ATTTTGATGTTTTTACTTCTGAATTTGTATATAATGATGATGATCTTTTACAATCTAGTGGTCTTAACAAAATAGACCAGGTTAGTAAAGTTTTTGAGTATGAAAATAAATATATTATTTTGATGATTAATTCATATAAAGAAAATAAAAATGATTTGTTGATTAATGCAAAAGAATATTATACGGAACTAAAATATGAGGATTATTTAAAAGAGCTAATAAAAAAATCAAAAATTAAGGTCTTTCTTTGAAAATGCTTGAAATTACTCAAAGCATTTTGTATAATCTAACATAGAGTTAAACAGAA
>JBQDYR010000142.1:0-3978 GCA_052105355.1 Anaerococcus sp. | reverse complement strand
ATAATAGGTTTATAAGGAGGAAATATGAATAAATCAGAATTATTAATGAATATTTCAGAAAAGAGTGGACTAAAGAAAGTAGAAGCAGAAAAAGCACTAAATGCTTTTATAGAAACAGTTACAGAAGCTCTTTCAAGTGAAGAAAAGGTACAATTAGTTGGTTTTGGTACATTTGAAACTAGAAACAGAAAAGCTAGAGAAGGAAGAAACCCTAGAAAACCTGACCAAGTAATTCAAATACCAGCCTCAAAAGCACCAGTATTTAAAGCTGGAAAAACTTTAAAAGAAGCTGTAAACAAATAAATAGTAATTTAACTATAAAAAAACGAGATTTGAAATAAAATCTCGTTTTTTAGTTTAATCTTTTAAACTCATTTTCTAATTCTTTGGCAAATTTGTCTATATCAACATTTATTGTTTTAAAATTTTCATAATATACCATTCCAGGTTTGGCACCCTTAGGTTTATTAACATTCTTTTTTTCAGTATAATCAACATCTATTTTTTTGTTATTATATAATGATGAATTTTTAGCTGCAAGATACGCAGATATTTTAATATCTTCATCTGTTAGTTTATTAGTTTTTAAAATCACATGACTTCCTGGAACATCTTTAACATGGAAAAAGTAATCATTTCTACTTGCAAGTTTTAAGGTGATGTAATCATTTTGCTTGCTATTTTTTCCAACAAATATATCACTAGAATTACTAGTTTTATAATGAATTGGTTCTGACTTACTGTTTTTCATTTTCTTTTTAGATTTTCTCTTTATTAATCCACTCGTTATCATTTGATCTTTTATTTCATTCAAATCATCTATTGATTCAGCATTATCTATAAAGTATTTTAAATCTTCTAAATAAAATAGGTAATCTTTTTGTTTAGGCATATCTTTTTTAGCAAAGTCTATAGAGTTTTTTATTTTTTTATATCTCTTATAATAAGAGTCAACATTCTCCCAAGGAGTTAAAAGACTATCAATGCTAATTTTTATCATATGGCCAGGTTTATAAAAATCCTCGACTTCTATAGTCTCCATACCTTTTTCAATCTTGTGTATATTAGCTGCTAGTAAGTCACCTTTTTGCTTTACTGTTTGTAATCTTTTTTCTTTACTAATATTTTCATCTAAAATTTGAATTTTCTTTTTAGTAGATTTGATATTAGTATTTATTTTTTTTCTTAAATCTCCTTGAATTTGATTTAATCGGTCATTTTTCTTATTAAGAGAGTAAAACCTATCTATTGCTTCTCCAATATAATTATATGATTCTTCTCCAAAAGATATATGGCTTAGTTTAAAACAATAAAACTCTCTTATTTTCTTTCCATCAGAGTAAGTAAAACTATTAAATTCATTATTCATAATCTTTTCTCTAAACATATAGAGAAGATGATTTAAATTATCTTTTTCTTTTTGGCTTACTAGAGACCAATTTATCCTTGGATCTATACCAGCTCTATGACAAATCTCTTTAGAAAATAGTGGAGATATACCTGTGTAATTACTATAGAAAAACTTTACTGGATTTGTTGAGTCAGGTAACTTTTGATCAAAGTACCATATGTCTTTAGAAAAATCATCTTTTGTAATATCAACTTTATCATCGGAAGGAAGTTGATATTTTAACCCAGGAAGTACTTGTCTTACAGATGACATATACTCATTAACTCTTTTAATAGAATCTATTATTTTATAATCATCATCAACTAATATTAAGTTCGAGTACTTGCCCATAATCTCTAAGATTAGTTTTTTAGATGTATCAAAACCCATCTCGTCTACAGAAGAAATTGAAAATATTACTATTCTATCTAAACCTACTTGTTCAATATCAAGTATTTTACCTTGATTTAAATGTTTTCTTAATACCATACAAAAATTTGGTGGTACATTTGGATTTTCAAATTTCAATTGTGTTAAATTGAATCTTGCTTCATTGTTATTGGCAGAAAGAAGAAGTTTGTAGGAATTTCCTCTTGAGTAAATATTAAATACTATATCATTTTTTGATGGTTGGCTAATCTTTTGGATTTTGCCTCCTAGAATCTCTTTTTTTAGTTCATTTGTTACAGCTTTGGTCATTATTCCATCAAAGCTCATTTTTATCACCTCACATTCATATTATATTATAACATGACTTGCTATAAATATTATCATACTGTAAAATGTATATATTAAGGAGGCGTGATGAGAAAGGGATTTTTATTAGTTATATCCGGACCATCAGGTGTTGGGAAAGGTACAGTTCTTCATGATCTAATGAATACACAAAAAAATCTAGTTTATTCAGTTTCTGTTACTACAAGAGAAAAAAGATCTGGAGAAATGGAAGGCGTATCATATTTCTATAAGACTCATGATGAATTTGAACAAATGATCAAAGAAGATAAATTTTTAGAATATGCTAAGGTGCATAATAATTATTATGGAACTCCTAAAGAATTTGTAGAAAATAAAATAAATGAGGGAAAAATAGTTATATTAGAAATTGATGTACAGGGAGCGTTAAATGTAAAGAAAAATTACGATAACGGAGTGTACATATTTTTAGCACCACCAAGCCTTAGTGAACTTAAAAATAGAATAGTAAGAAGAGGGACAGAATCAGTAGAAGATATTAAGCTAAGATTAAATAATGCAAAAAAAGAATTGAAATATATTGAACAGTATGATTACTTAGTAGTAAATGATCACTTGAATTCTGCTATAAACCTTGTAAATGAAATAATTAATGCTGAAAAGCATAGAGTAACTAGAGAAGAAATAGATTTTGAAAAGGAGAATGATATTATATGAATAATCCATCTTTTAAAGAATTGTCAGAAATTAGTTCAAGCAGATATGAAATCTGTATGATTTGTTCTAAAAGAGCAAGAAGAATTGTAAATGGTTCTGCACCACTCACAAAAAAAGTTGAAGCAAAACCAGTCACTCAAGCCCTATATGAAGTTATGGAAAAAGCTGTCACAAAGAAATGATTAAAGGAAAAAATATATTATTGGGAATTACAGGTGGTATAGCTTCCTACAAGGTTGTAGACCTTTGTTCAAGACTAATAAAAGAAGGTGCAAATCTTAAAATAATTATGACTGAAGGAGCGACTAAATTTGTTACTCCTTTAACTTTTGAGACTATGGGACGATGTAGAGTATACTCTGATATTTTTGCAGATCACCATGACCATGTGTACCATGTTGAACTAGCAGAATGGGCAGATCTTTTCTTAATAGCACCTTTAAGTGCTAATACTTTAGCAAAAATGACTTATGGTATAGCTGATAACTTTCTAACCGCATCACTACTAGCTTATAATAAAGATATTATTGTTGCACCTGCTATGAACTCTAATATGTATACTCATGTTGCAACTCAAAAAAACTTATTTACACTTATTAATAGAGGTGTAAAAATTATAGAACCATCAGAAGGACTATTAGCTTGTAATGTTGTTGGTCCTGGAAGGATGGAAGAACCGAAGAATATTGTTGAATTTATAGATGATTACTTTACAAAAAAAGATTTAATTAATAAAAAAATTATTGTAACTGCTGGACCAACAATTGCACCAATTGATTATGTAAGATATGTAACAAATCATTCAAGTGGAAAAATGGGATATAATATAGCGAATGAAGCTAAAAAAAGAGGTGCAGAAGTTGTTTTGATATCTGGTCCTGTAGAACCTTTTAAAGTAAAAGGAATCAAAAAAATAAATATAAGAACAAATGAAGATCTAAAAAACGAAATTGAAAAAGAGTTTAAAGATTCTGATGCTCTAATTATGGCTGCAGCACCAACTGATTATAAATCAAAGAATGTATTTGACAGTAAGTTAAAGAAATCAGGACAAGATTTACATTTGGAATTAGTAGAAAATATTGATATTTTAAAATATATAGCATCTAAAAAAGATAAACAAACTGTTATTGGATTTGCAGCTGAAACTGACGATTTGATATCAAACGCACAAG
>JBQDYR010000141.1:0-4303 GCA_052105355.1 Anaerococcus sp. | reverse complement strand
GCCATTATCATTCCGAAACTCGAGTTAAAGCCTTTCCTTTCCATAATACCTCCTTTTATAAAATAAATAATTGTAAAATAATAAATATTTTTTTATATTTTTTCACATGAAATTTAAAAATATTATACCACTTTATTATATCAATGTAAATATTTTTTAAATTTTCGTGGTGGAAAATATATCAAACTTTCCTAAGCTCTATAAAACCTTGTAAAAAAGACATTTTACAAAGATAGTTTATTTATATATACTTTTTCTTTCGAATTATTATCCAAAATAATAAAAGTTTAATCAAATACTGTATTTATACGAAAGTTTATTTTTTGATAATTATTCATATTTCTTTACCATCCAATAACAACTACTTCTTGATCATAATTATTTTAATATAGATGATGTATTTCTTATTAACTTGTTATATATTAAATTCCTTCTATATTTTAGAGCAAATACTATGTAACATATATAGCTATCTTTTATATAAGGTGTTTTTTATCTAACTTTACTTAGACCAACACACTAAAGTGTACAATATAAAAAGTACAAGAATATATATCCTGTACTTTAAATTAAAAACTATGCTGATTTCAAAACTCCTATAGAGCTTAAAAATATAAGAATCATAGCTATAGGTGCTATATATTTAAGAGCTATATAGTAGGCTTTGAAAGCTTTTTGTTCTATTTTTCCACCATTGGTAAGTTCATCGTAAATATTTCTTTTATCATAGTACCAACCTAAAAATATAATTTCTATAAAGGCCGCTAAGGTTAGCATATAGTTTGCTGTAAGTTTATCTAAAAAATCAAAAAATGTAAGTCCTCCTATATGAAGGATAGAATTTTCTCCATTTGATAAACTTGTCAATATAGAAAGTAAAAATGCTCCTACTGCTGCAAGTATAGCAGCTTTTTTTCTTGTTAACTTCAAGGAATCTATACCAAAGGCAACAGCTGTCTCTAAAAGTGAAATAGTTGAAGTTAAAGCTGCTAGACCTAAAAGTAAGAAGAAAGCTATACTAAATATATATCCTCCTGGCATAAGAAGAAAAACATTTGGCAAAGTTACAAAAACAAGCCCTGCTCCTTGGCTTGGGTCAAGACCAAAGGCAAATACAGCTGTAAAGATTGATACTCCAGCAAGTACTGCTATAATGGTATCAAAAAGTGCTATCCAAAGGGCTGATTTTACTATATTATCCTCATCACTAACATAGGACCCATAGGTGGTCATAATTGCCATACCCAAAGATAGGGTAAAGAATGAATGACCTAAGGCTGCCAAGAAGCCTTCCATAGTAAAATTTGAAAAATCTGGATAGAACAAAAATTTAAGTCCTTCACTACCACCTTTTAAAGTTATTCCTCTGATACCTAAAAGTATTACTATAAGTAATAAAATAGGAATTAGAATTTTAGAAATCTTTTCTATTCCATCAGCTATACCTGATTTTACTATTAACATAGTTATAGTCATAAAAATAAATGTCCACATTATAGGTTTTATAGGAGATGAAATAAATCCAGTAAAAAGACCACTTATTTCATCTGGCGATTTTCCAGCAAATTGATTGCCAACAGCTTTTACTATATATTCCAAGGACCACCCAGCTACTACCGAATAAAAACTTAAAATTAAAAAAGAGGCTAGGACTGCTATAACACCAGAAATATACCATTTTTTTCCTGGGGCAAGTTTTTTAAAAGAATCTACAGAATCAGATTTTGCCCTACGACCTATGAGAATTTCGCTAATCAGGATAGGAACACCAATAACAATACAAATAATGACATAAACTAATAAAAATGCTCCTCCCCCATTTGTTCCTACAATATAGGGAAACCTCCATATATTGCCTAGTCCAACTGCAGATCCTACCGCAGCCATTATCATTCCGAAACTCGAGTTAAAGCCTTTCCTTTCCATAATACCTCCTTATGTAAAATAAATTTATGAAAAATAATCAAAAATATTTTATATTATTTCAAATAAATTTTAAATGTATTATACCACGTTATTATGTTAATGTAAATTAAGAAGCAATATCATTTTTAGATTAATATTGAAAATGAGAACTATTTACTTAGATCTTTTTACAATATGTTTAGTTTAAAATAATAGAGTCTAAACTATCAGGTCATTTTTATAAAAACTATCATAATTATAATTATTCATAAAAATATACGTCAAGATAAATTCTTGACGTATTTTAAATATTCTAATTAGATCTTAAAGTTACTAGGGCTGAGAAACTAAGAGCTTCCACAGCTAGCCAAATAGGTATAGAAAATAGATTTGTCGATTCTTCTCCAATTATGCTTGGGTCTATTGCTGATAAAAATAAACTATTTAATAAACTTGAAAGTCCAAGAGATATCAATAATCCTAATATTCCACCAAATAATCCTATGAAAACTGACTTCAAAAGAAACATTGACCTGATATCTCCTATAGATGCTCCTATAACCTTCATCGCACGATTTCTTCCTGTATTTGATTAATCTTAGTATTTCAAATAAATATTAAGGTTCAATAGTTTAATATTAGATTTTAATCTAATATAAGGACACAAAAAAACTCTTGCAAAACCTTACATCTTGCAAGAGCCAAAACTTTAATAATATCTTTTTTCTCCTGTATCTACATTCCAAAATATTTCAGAATATTTTCCTTCATATATGGAAAGGATATCGTCCATAGAATCAGATTTTTCTTTTTCTTTTATAAATTCATCATAATCTTCCCAAAAGAGCTTGCCTTCTCTATTATCTTCGATAAGTTCTCCAGAAAATTCTTCTGTTTCGTATAGAAGTCCCACATCTTTGTAAGATTTTCCATCCTTTTTAAAGTACCAAGTAATTATTCCTACAAAGACTGGATTTTTTATTTCTAAGTTACTTTCTTCCTTGGCTTCCCTGATTACAGACTCTACAAAAGATTCATCTTCTTCAAGTTTTCCACCAGGAAAGGTAAGTCCTTCCCAACCTTCTTTTTTAACCTTATCAAGGACAAGGACTTGGCCTCTTTTTGAATTTTTGATTTTCACCATATTCATTAGTCTTATATTCATAATTATATCCTTTTAAAAAAGAAGTCACCCTCGGGTCACTTCTTTTTATCTTCTTATTTTCTTTCTAATTCTAATTTGGCCATCTTATCGTTGATTTCCAAGTCTTCTGAAGAAAGTTCTTTTTCTGTTAAGTTATCTGCTAGAGTTTCTCTTTTGATAGTTTCTGCAAAGACTCCAAGGGCTTCTTTAAGCTCATCATCTCCTTTGAAGAATATATCTATCCTATCAGTTACTTCATATCCGTTATCTTTTCTCATGTTTTGAACTTTGGATATAAATTCTCTTGCATAACCTTCTTGTTTTAGCTCTTTTGTTATATCTGTATCAAGAACTACAAAGACATTGGAATCCATCTCTACATCAAATCCTTCTTTAGCTTGGATTCTTACATCAAGATAATCTTCTGTTACTTGGTATTTTTCTTCTCCAAGATCTATTTTTTGCGGATTTTCTTTTACAGCTTCTACAAATTCTTTAGCATCCACATTAGCAAGGAATTTAGCAAAGTCATTTACCTTAGATTGGAAAATTCTTCCTACTTCTCTGAAGTTTGGTTTTAGATAGTAGTCCATAAATTCAGAAAGATCTTGTGCAAATTCAACTTCTTTAATATTAAGCTCTTCTTTGATAAGACCAATTAAATCTGAAATTTTTTCTTTATATGATCCATCTACTACAATCTTTGTAAGTGGTTGACGTACTTTGATTTGTTCTTTTTCTCTTGAAGCACGTCCTAGGGCTACTATTTTTCTTACAAGCTCCATATCCTCTTCTAGTTTTTTATCAATCATTTCTTCTCTAACTGGGTCAAAGATTTCTACATGTACAGATTCCTTGCCTGTAAGATTTCTAAATATTTCTTCAGATATAAATGGTGCTATAGGCGCTACCATTTTTGAAATAAGAACTAAGGCATCGTAAGTTGTTTTATAAACTGCTTTTTTAGAATCTGTAAGTGAACTTGTCCAGAATCTCTTTCTGTTTCTCCTGATGTACCAGTTAGAAAGATCTTCTACTACAAAGTCAGAGATTATATGAACAACCTTGTTATAGTCAAACACTTCCATAGATTCATGATAATCTTTTTGTAGGGAATATAGTCTTGAGTATAACCACTTATCTATTTTTTCAAGTTCTATATTCTCTTCTTTAAATTGTTCATCATTAATGAAGTTTTCCATAGAAATATTATCTGTATTTGCATAAAGTGTGAAGAATGAATAAACATTTTCT
>JBQDYR010000140.1:0-4366 GCA_052105355.1 Anaerococcus sp. | reverse complement strand
TCTAATGAATTTACATATGGGACTCGATGTCGGTTCTACGACAGTAAAAATAGTTATTACAGATGAAAATTATAATACTTTGCATTCTGTTTACAGAAGGCATAAGTCTGATGTTAAACAAACTGTTAGCGAAGTGTTAAAGGAAGCTTACGATACATATAAGGATGACCACCTAACAGTAAATGTAACAGGTTCTGGTGGTATGTTTGTTGAAAAAAACTTGGACATAAAATTTGTTCAAGAAGTTATAGCAGAAACCAGAGCTATAAAAGAATTTATACCGGATACCGATGTAGTAATAGAACTTGGAGGAGAAGATTCCAAGATTACATATTTGCAAGGATCTGTTGAACAAAGAATGAATTCAATTTGCGCTGGAGGAACGGGAGCTTTTATAGATCAAATGGCATCCCTACTTGATACAGATGCTAGTGGACTAAATGATTTAAGTAAAAATTATAAGAAAATTTATCCGATAGCATCTAGATGTGGTGTTTATGCTAAAACTGATATCCAAGCTCTTATGAACCAAGGAGCATCTAGAGAAGATATAGCAATCTCTGTTTTCCAATCAGTAGTTAATCAAACTATATCAAACCTAGCTTGTGGAAGACCCATAAGAGGAAATGTAACATTTCTAGGAGGACCCCTTCACTTCTTATCATCTCTAAGAGATAGATTTGTAGAAACCTTAGGAGAGGATGAAAATACTTTTTATGTACCGGATGATGCACAACTTTATGTTGCCAAAGGTGCGGCCATACTTTCCTCAGAGAATTCAGAACCTATTCCATACAGAAAACTTATAGAAGAGCTTGAAAAAGATAAAGAGATAGATATGGATATGACAAATAAATTGGATGTCCTTTTTGAGTCTGAAAAACAATATGAAGAATTTAAGCAAAGACACAAAACTGAGCAAATAAAACATAGGGATTTAGAGACCTATGAGGGAGATATTTATTGTGGTATAGATGCTGGATCTACTACATCTAAAATGGTTCTTTTAAGCGAAAATAATGAAATTTTATTTTCAGACTACAGGATGAACTTAGGTAGACCGCTTGAGGTTGTTATTTCTATGCTCAAATCTGCCTACAAACAGATGAATCCTAAGGCTAAGATTGTGTCTTCAGGTATTTGTGGTTATGGAGAAGACTTTATAAGAAATGCCTTACATATAGATAACGGAGAAGTAGAAACCATAGCTCACTATAATGCAGCAAAATTCTTTAATCCAAATGTAGATTTTATCTTAGACATAGGTGGACAAGATATGAAGGCAATGCATATCAGAGATGGAGTTATAGATTCTATTCAGTTAAATGAGGCTTGTTCTTCAGGATGTGGATCTTTTCTTTCAACTTTCTCTAATTCTGTAGGAATGGATGTAGAAGAATTCCAAAAAAAGGCCTTATTTTCAAAAGAGCCATCAGACTTAGGATCAAGATGTACTGTTTTTATGAACTCTAAGGTAAAGCAAGCACAAAAAGAGGGCGCAGAAGTAGCAGACATAGCAGCAGGACTTTGTTATTCAGTTATAAAAAATGCCATCCAAAAAGTTATAAAGGTTAGAGATCCAAAATCCTTAGGTGAAAATATTGTAGTTCAAGGAGGGACCTTCTATGGTGATGCAATCCTTAGAGCCTTTGAACTGATCACAGAAAGAGAAGTAACTAGACCTGAAATATCTGGTCTTATGGGTGCTATGGGAATGGCTTTAATTTCTCATAATAAGTCAACAGGTTCCAGTACTCTTGCAAGTTATGAAGAGATAGAAAATTTCGAATATAAACAAACCAGTGCAAGATGTGGCCTATGTACTAATAACTGTGCCTTAATAATTAATCACTTCCCAGATGGAACAAGATATATTACAGGAAACAGATGTGAAAGGGGAGCAGGAATTAAACTTGAAAATACACTTTCTGATATGAATATGTACAAGTTTAAGTCAAAACTTTTATTTGATAGAAAGACTCTTGGCAACAAAAATATAATGGGAAAAGTTGGAATTCCAAGAGTTTTAAATATGTATGAGGACTATCCTTTCTGGCATAAATTCTTTACAAGTCTTGGTTTTGAAGTAGTTTTATCAGATGAATCAAATAGGGAAATTTATGAAAAAGGAATCTCATCTATTTCATCAGAAACGGCCTGTTATCCAGCAAAAATAGCACATGGACACATAGAAAATTTGGTAGAAAAAAATCTAGACCTTATATTTTATCCGGCAGTTTTCTATGAGTTTAAACAATTTGATAAGGCTCAAAATCATATGAATTGTCCTGTAGTATCTGGCTATCCAGATGTTATTGCCAATAATGTGGAATCTTTATCAAAGACTAAGTACATGTATCCTTATCTTTCTTTTGAGAGTGAAAAAATAATAGAAAAAAGACTTGTAGAAATTTTTGATGGCTATGAGCATAAAGGATTTAAACTAGATAAGAAAAAAATTAAAAATGCAACAAAACTTGCTTGGGAGACTCAAGAAGATTACCATAGGCAAATTAAATTAAAGGGTAAAGAGATTTTAGATTATGTAGAGAAAAATGATATTAATGCTCTAGTTCTTGCTGGTCGTCCTTATCATATAGATCCAGAAATCAACCATGGTATACCAGAATTGATCGAAGGAATGAGAATACCTGTGCTTTCAGAAGATGCTATAGCTTATAATATTTCTGACCTTGATTATAAAACCAGAGTACTAGATCAATGGTCTTATCACGCAAGACTTTATAGGGCCAGTGAATTTGTAGCTAATCATAAAAATTTACAACTTATCCAACTAAATTCATTTGGTTGCGGTCTTGATGCTGTAACTACAGATCAAGTTCAAGATATCTTGGAGGCAAATGGTAAGATTTATACACTTTTAAAAATAGATGAAGTCTCAAACCTTGGAGCTATAAAAATAAGAATAAGATCTCTTCTCCAAGCTCTTGATCAAAAGAAGAGAGAAGGGAAAAAATTAAGCAAGAGGCCTGAACTTTTAAATTATGATAATGTAGAATTTACAGAAGAAATGAGACAAGATAATTACACTATCCTTGCTCCACAAATGGCCAGAGAACACTTTTTGATTTTGGAAAAAGTCTTTAAAGATGCAGGATATAATATTGAATTTTTGCAAACCGTAGATAATAAGGTAATAGATCAAGGATTAAAATATGTAAATAATGACTCTTGTTATCCTTCTATTACAGTTGTGGGACAACTTATGGAAGCGGTAAATTCTGGTAGATATGATACAGATAAATTAGCACTTCTTATGAGTCAAACAGGTGGAGCTTGTCGTGCATCAAATTATGTAGGTTATATAAGAAAAGCCTTAAGAGATGCAGGTTATCCACAAATACCTGTTATCGCTCTATCAGCTCAAGGAATTGAAAGTCACTCAGGTTTTGATATAGTAAAACTTTCAACTTTGCCACTTTTGGTAAATGGATTTAGGGCAATTTTGCTTGGAGATTTGATTAACAGAGTTTCAAATGCTACTAGACCATATGAAGTTAATAAAGGCGAGACTAATAGACTAAAAGAAGAGTGGGTAAAAAAATGTAGGGATGAAATAACTTCCATTAGTTCCAAAAGATACAAGGAAATAATAGAAAATATAGTAGATGATTTTGATAATATTGAAGTCAAAGATATTGTTCTTCCTAAAGCAGGTATAGTAGGAGAAATCCTTGTAAAATACTTACAAGAGGCCAATAATCACCTACAAGATACCTTGGAAAAAGAAGGAGCAGAAGTGATAGTTCCTGACCTTACAGATTTCTTTATGTACTGTTTTGCAAACTCTGAAATAAAATCTAACCTATATGGGAAAAGTAAAATTACAGCTTTCTTTGGAAAAAAAGTTATAAAAACTATTGAACATTATAGAAAACCTATTAGAGAGGCCCTAAGAAAATCAAAAAGATTTGAAGAACCTGTATATATCTATGACGTGTTGGACTATGCAGAAGAGGTCACATCCATAGGAAACCAGGCAGGTGAAGGCTGGCTTTTAGCAGGAGAAATGATAGAATTAATAAAAGCAGGTGCTCCAAATATAGTTTGCATCCAACCTTTCGGTTGTTTACCTAATCACATTACAGGAAAAGGTGTAATGAAAAAAATTAGAGAAATCTATCCTGAGGCTAATATTGTAGCAATAGATTATGACCCAGGTGCATCAGAAGTTAACCAAATCAATAGAGTTAAATTAATGATGACTCAGGCAAGAGATAATTTAAAAGTTAAACAAACTCAAAATATGAGATAAATAGATAGAAAAATACCAGACACTTTGATTTGTCTGGTATTTATTTTATTAATCTTCATGATCATTTTTTCTTTGTGTTAATTCTACTCG
>JBQDYR010000139.1:0-4485 GCA_052105355.1 Anaerococcus sp. | reverse complement strand
AAAGCAAAGATGTCTGTTTCTTCCTTGAAAACCAATTTTGAAATTATTAGTGATAAAAATATAACTGTTAGTTTACCTGTTTATGCATATAAAGGTGTAGCAGTCGATATAGATGGACATAGAACAGACGCTTCTAAATCACCCGATGCTGGAGTTAAAATAGTGGTACCAGAAGGAAAACATGAGATAGAGGTTTCATACCACTATACAATTTGGGCAAAGATTTTTTTCGCCATTTCATTAGTATCTGGTATCCTTGTAGCATTTTATGGTTATATAGTTCATAAAAAGCAATAATATATTAGGAATTTCTACTAAAAAAGTGTAATAATTCAATTTTTTCGAAAAGGTCGTTATGACCTTTTTTGTGTATTAGTGAATCGTTATGTGGGATTTTCACTTTTTAAAAAATCTATAGTATAATAAAGGGAAAAATCATTTTTGTAGGAGAAATAATGAGTTCGGAAAAAGGCACTTTAGTGAAGAATGTAGATGACCAACAGTTCATTTCAGAGAAATTAGATGATAAAATTTCCATAAAGAAGAATTATATCTGGAATATGTTGGGAACTATTTCCTCTTCTTTAATTTCAGTTATTCTCTTACTCTTGGCTTCTAGACTTCTTGATTCTCGAAATTCAGATATTTTTAGCATT
Organism: Anaerococcus sp.; assembly: GCA_052105355.1. Taxonomy (GTDB): domain Bacteria; phylum Bacillota; class Clostridia; order Tissierellales; family Peptoniphilaceae; genus Anaerococcus. Next base: position 3,829 of record JBQDYR010000139.1, on the reverse strand, counting down.
GCATACGCACTAGGTCAGCAGTTCTTTATTCTAGGATATTTCCAGATACGTAATATGCAGTCTACAGATGTTCAAGAAAGGTACTCATTTGTTTCCTATCATAATACACGTATAGTAACAGTTATTATGATGTTATTAACCTCTCTTGGATATATTTTTGCACAAGGGTATAGCTTTTATAAAGCAGTAATTATATTACTCCTAGTATTATACAGAGCAATCGATGCCTATTCAGATGTTTTTCAGGGATATTTTCAGCAACGAAACAGATCAGATTTAGCTGGAAAAGTTCAGTTCTATCGAAGTTGGGTTTCTATATTAAGCTTTGGATTAAGCTTGGTCCTAACAAAATCACTAATGATTTCAAGTGCTATTATTTGTTTGATAAATATAGTTCTTATAGCTATCCTTGATTATAGAATCTCTACTAGAAACTTTGAAATTAATTTTTGTCCATCAATTTTAAAAGATAACAGTAATATTATCTCTATTTTAAAAGAAGCATTTCCTTTGTTTCTAAATGGTTTTTTGATTACTTATGTCTATAATGAAGCTAAGATTGATATTGATTCTCTCTTGGCTCAGGGGCTATTTTCAAATGGTATTCAACGAGACTTTAATGTGTTGTTTATGCCCGTCTTTGTTTTGTCACTCTTATTTTTCGTTTTAAGACCTTTAACGACCCAGCTCTCGATTTATTGGTACGAACAGAAATATAGTCTGTTTTATAAACAGGTTTATCTCTTATTTGCAACTATGACTGTATTAGGTACGATTATTATCGGTCTAGGTTATCTAATAGGTACAGAGATTCTAGGGCTTGTCTATGGAACGTCATTGATAGAATATAAAGTACCTTTTGTGATTCTCCTTGGGGGAGGAATACTCAATGTCTTAGCACTTGTTATTGATATAGTTATGACAATTTATAGAAAACAAACTTATCTTGTGATTGCCTATATTACTACCTTTATTGTAGCTAAATTTATCACGATGCCGTTTGTAAAGGGAGAGGGGATTATGGGTGCATCATTGTCATTCTTAATTTCAATGATTATCTTTTTTAGTACTAGTTTGTTAATTTATATTTGTGTAAATAATAACGATAAAAGAAAGAGAAGTTAATGAATATTTTATTTACGTTAAATAACGCTTTTGTTCCTCAGGTGGCAACTTGTATGTGTTCAATCTTTGAGAATAATAAATCAATGGATGAGATTGATGTCTACTTACTAAATACTGATATTTCTGAGGCTAATAAAGCTAAACTACAAGAATTCACTAAACTTTATGGTCGTTCAGTTCATTTTATTACTCTACCTAATCTGAAGAGTTTGATAGATTTTGATTTTGATACAAATGGTTGGTCACCAATTGTGTTGGCACGCCTTTTAGTTGACAAGCTTTTACCAGAAGATATCGATAGAATTTTGTATTTAGATGGCGATACTTTGGTATTGGAGAGTCTGGAATCTCTTTGGAAATTAGACATGGGTAACTGTTCAATCGGAATGGGACCTGAATCTACAGTTGATGCAGGACGAAGAGAATTTCTAGGCTTGGGAAAACAAATGTATTGTAACGCTGGGGTCCTACTTATTAATTTGGAGAAATGGAGGGAGCGTAAACTTGGAGAGAAAGTTCTAGAATATTATAAAAAACATGATGGTAATCTTTTTGCTAACGATCAAGATGCAATTAATGGATCTCTAAAGGATGAGATTTATGTTTTTTCTCCAAAATATAATTTCTTCAATATTTACTTCTTTTACCCTTATAAGGTGTTAAAAAAACTTTCTTTACCTGCTGAGTTTATTAGTAGACAAGAGTTGCAAGAATCTATTAAAGGTCCAGTTATTGTTCATTATTTGGGAGAAGAGCGTCCATGGAGAAAAGGAAACACGCATAAACTCAGAAAAGACTACCTATATTATCTTGAAAAGACTCCATGGTCTGAAACTCCGATGGAAACTGGTTGGGAATTATATTTTATTTGTTTTAGGATTTTCAATATAGTTATGAAACCTTTCCCAATGTTACGTTATAAGATAATTAATTCACTCATACCAGCATTCATGAAATATCGAAAAAAACAACTTCAAAAGAATAAAAAATAGTTGTATTGAATAAAGAAAGAAAGTAATACATGAGAGTTTTAATGATAATTCCTGCCTATAATGAGGAGGAAAGCATTTTTGACACGGTAACGAGTATCTTGAGTTACCGCAAGAAAGTTGATTTTGATTTGGACTATGTTGTTATTAATGACGGATCAACAGATAAGACAAAACAGATTCTGGAAGAGAATCATTTTAATGCTGTTAACCTTGTGATGAATCTTGGGATTGGTGGTGCGGTTCAAACAGGCTACAAATATGCACTAGAGCATGACTATGATGTAGCAGTTCAATTTGATGGCGATGGCCAGCATGATATTGAATCCTTGTCAGATTTACTAGAGCCAATTCGAAAAAATGAAGCAGACCTAGTTATTGGTTCTCGTTTTGTTGGTGATGTTAAGTCGGAATTCCAAACGACTTTTATGAGACGTTTTGGAATTAGTGTTATTTCCAATCTTATCAAATGGACAACTGGACAAAGAGTTTTAGATACAACTTCGGGTTACCGTTTGGCTGATAAAGCTGTTATTAAACAGTTCGCTAAGCGTTATCCAATCAAGTATCCAGAACCAGAGACTATTGTTCATATTTTGAAACGTAAATATCGAGTTGTTGAACGACCAGCAAATATGTTTGAACGTACTGGTGGCGTTTCTTCCATTACGCCCATTAAATCGATTCGATATATGCTTGAAGTATGTTCGTCGATTGTTATTGCAGCCTTTATGAAGGAGAGTGAATAATGTCAGTTTTATCTATTGTGATGTTGGTAGCTTCCATCTTTTTCCTTTATCTAGTCATTAGAAATATTAATAAGAATAATATCTTATTTGAACAGGCTTTCATGTGGATTGTCATCAGTCTGGTATTGATTGTTATTTCTATTTTTGATGTTATTCCTGGTTATTTTGCTAGGTTACTTGGATTTGAATTGACATCGAATTTTTTACTTTCGCTAGCTATTTTTTTCTTGTTAGTGATCGCTTTTTTACAAACCATGACTTTATCAAAACAAAAAGAACAGATAAAGCATTTGGTTCAGGAATTATCTATTCTCAAAAGTCATGTAGAAGAGAAAGAGGAAAAGAATGAAAGATAATCATACTTGGGTGATTTGCGCTTATGGAGAAAGTGATTATCTAGAGACTTGTATTCAATCTTTGAAAAATCAAACTCTCCAATCAAAAATTATCTGTTATAGTTCAACACCACTTGATTCGATTAAGGACCTTTGTCAGCGTTATGCTATCCCATTTTATACGAAACAAGGTGGAGGAATTGGCAAGGATTGGAATAACGCCATCTCTTTTGTAGAAACGAAATATGCTACCATCGCCCATCAGGATGACTATTATGAGCCAAGTTATGCAGAAAAAGTATTGTCCAAGATGGATAAGTGTAGTGATGTTCTAATCGGATATTCTGATTATTTTGAAGAAAAAAATGGTCTAAAGATTCCTGCCAACACCAATCTAAAGATTAAAACCTTAATGCTAAAAACAATGAATCTTTTTCCTAGCAGTCATTTTTGGCGTAACCGCGTAATGGCTTTTGGTAATCCAATTTGTTGTCCAGCTGTCACCTATAACCTTGAAAAATTGAAGAATTTTTATTTTGATGAAGGAATGAAAGTTAGCCTTGATTGGTATGCCTGGTACAAGATTAGTGAATATAAGGGACGTTTTGTTTATGTGTCAGATAAGCTAATG
>JBQDYR010000138.1:0-4514 GCA_052105355.1 Anaerococcus sp. | reverse complement strand
GAGAATATATGATTAATGTAGCAAGAGTTTTAGATGGTAGAGAACTTGATTACTTGATAGTTCATCATATGGAACCAGATCATTGTTCATCTATAGAATTAATGCTACAAAGATATCCTAATCTTAAAATAATTTCTTCTGAAAAAGGTATTTTGTTTATGAGACAATTTGGATATCATGTGGATGATAGATATATAGAAGTTAAAGAAGGCGATACAATAAGCTTTGGTAAACATGAATTTACTTTCGTAGAAGCGCCAATGGTTCACTGGCCAGAAGTTTTAATGAGCTATGACTCACATGATAAAACATTATTCTCAGCTGATGCTTTTGGTTCATTTATCGCAAATAACGGTAGACTATTTGCAGATGAAGTAAACTGGGATAGAGACTATCTAGACGAAGGTAGAAGATATTATACAAATATCGTTGGTAAATATGGAACTTTCGTACAAGCTGCTTTAGCTAAAGCAGGAACTTTAGATATTAACTATATATGCCCACTCCATGGACTTGTTTGGAGAAAAGACTTTGATTATCTTCTAGATAAATATGATAAATGGTCAAGATATGAACCGGAAGAAGAAGGTGTATTAATAGTTTATGCTTCAATGTATGGAAATACAGAATTTGCAGCTCAAGCTCTAGCTACAAAATTATGTGAAGCAGGTATGACCAATATCGCTTTAAGAGACGTTTCAAGTACTCATATCTCACAATTGATATCTGAAACTTTCAAATATTCAAATATTGTACTTGCTTCTGTAACCTATAATCTAGAAATGTATCCATTAATGCATAACTATCTACATGATATGAAAGCATTAAATATACAAAACAGAGCAGTTACAATTATTGATAATGGTTCTTGGGCTCCACAAGCAGCAGAAAAAATGGAAGAATTCCTTGATAATGAAATGAAATTAATGGATGTGCTTCCAGAAGGATTAAATATAGTTTCTTCACTTAAATCTAACAAAGAATCTGAAATGGATGATATCGTAACAGGAATACTTGATTCTATGAAAAAGAGAAGAGAAGAAAAAGCAAAAGCTGCTTCTCAAAATAAAAGTAAAAAGAAATAAGACTAAATTTTTAAAAGTCTCCTATATGGAGACTTTTTTTTATAAAAATAATGTTAAAATTATAAAAATATAGGTATAGTAATTAATGAGGTAAAAATATGAGAAAAAATATAAAAATAAAATCGGTAAATTTCCAAACAAAAGTTGGAAATGTTTATGAAAACTTAACAACCATAAAATCTGAAGTTAAAAAAGCAGAAAAAGAAAAGGTAAATATACTTTCTTTTCCAGAATTATCTTTAACAGGAGCATCACTTTACCATGGGTTTAAGGATAAAAATATTATAGATGCTTGTCTTGATGGACTTTATGACTTAAAAGACTTTTCTAAAGACTATGACCTAGTATTTACAGTGGGACTACCTTTTAGTATAAAAGATAAGCTTTATAATACTGTTATGGTTATAAAATCAGGAGAGATAATTGGAACTTATTCCAAAGAAAATATAAAAGCTTATGAAAAAGATGTATTTGAAAGTGACTATCAAGAATATTCCTTTATGAATGAAGATTTATATCATTTTAATGGCCAATGTTTTGAAATTGAAGGGCTAAAGATTGGAATATCTATTGGCGAAGATGAGGAAAAAACTATACCAAATTCTTTAAAATTAAAAGAAGCAGGAGCAGATATTATCTTAAATCCATCAGCTTCAACAAGATATGCTCTTAGTAGAAAAAATATTTTAAAAAGAATAGAATATCTTTCAAAAAATGTTACTTATGTATTTACATCGACAGGTTTTGGAGAATCTTCTACAGATTTTGTCTATGAAGGATTAAATATCATAGCAAATGATGAAAAAATTGAGGATACAGTAAAATATGGGCCTGCATACTTTATAAAAGATTTTGAATTTAATTCACACTTGGATACATCATTTGATCCAGAGCTTGATTACTTAAATTTCAATAATCATACAGATGAGCCTATAAAAGTTCATCCTTTCCCATATCTTCCTGTTTATGAAGATAGAGAAGATTTCTGTAGGGATATTTTAGAGATACAAGCAATGGGACTTTTATCCAGGATGAATAACATAAATGTATCCAAGGTTTGCATAGGAATCTCTGGAGGACTTGACTCAACTATGTCTCTTCTTTCTATAGTAAGAGCTTTTGAAATTGGTCAGTTTGATAAGAAAGATATATTAGCCTACACTATGCCTGCCTTTGGAACAAGTGATATAACAAAGTCCAATGCCTATAAACTATGCAAGGCTTTAGATGTTGATTTGAAAGAAATAAATATATCAGATGCTGTAACTCAACACCTAAAAGATATAGGACATGATATAGATACAAAAGATAAAGCCTACGAAAATGCGCAAGCTAGAGAAAGAACACAAGTTCTTCTTGATTTAGCTAATATGCATGGGGCGTTAGTTGTTGGAACTGGAGATTTGTCAGAAATATCCCAAGGGTTTGCTACATTTAACGGGGATCATATATCAAATTATTCCTTAAACTCAACTATTAGTAAAACAAAGATGAGATATATTATAAGATATTTGGCAGAAATTACTCCAAATGAAGACCTAAAGGAAGTTCTAACAAATATTTTAGATACTCCAATTTCGCCAGAATTAGTCAAGGAAAAAGAAGGAGAAATTACTCAAAAAACTGAGGATATCTTAGGACCTTATGAATTGATTGATTTCTTTATTTATGAAACATTAGATAAGGGATTTGAAGTTGAAAAAGTTTATTCTGATGCAAAAATTGCTTTTGGAGAAAAATATGATGAAGCCATAATTAAAAAATGGTTAATATCATTTTACAAAAGGTTTACTTCAAGTCAGTTTAAAAGATCAACTTCTGTGGATGGACCATCAACTAAGAAAACAAGTTTTTCTCCAAGGACAGGATACACTCTACCTTCAGATATGGAGCCAAGTATATTTTTAAATAAACTTTATGACTTATAAGATAATAATAGTATTTGTCATAGTAATAGTTTTTTTCCTCTATAAATATATATACTATCAGTGTTTTTATGCTAAAGAAAATACAGTTACTATGACCTCTGATAAGATAAAAAAGCATATTAAAATAACTCAAATATCTGATTTTCACTCAAATACCTTAAAAAATCTAGATTTTTTTATTGAAAGTGTAAAAAAATTTGATCCTGACTTTCTTATCTTAACTGGAGATATTAATGACTATGGAGTTCAACATAAATTTGATAGGGCGGTTAAATTTATAGAAGAATTAAAAGTATTAAACAAAAAGGCCTTTTATATAATGGGTAATCATGAAGAAGCCGGTCCAATGCTTGAAGAATTTCTAGATAAATTAAGGCAAAATGGAGTAATTGTATTGAGAAACTCTGATTCTTTAGAAGAAATAAGAGAAAACAAAGTATATATTTATGGAACAGAATTTTTTGGTTTTGATTATTCTAACTTTAAAGGAAAGAATGAATATGTTAATATAGTTCTAGCTCATCATTCAAAATCTATAAGAGAAAATCACACAGGTATGGAGGATTTTGTTTTTTCTGGTCATACCCATGGTGGACAAGTAAGACTTCCCTTTATAGGAGCTCTTTGGGCTCCTGGAGAGGGATTTTTTCCAAAATATGATAAGGGAGTTTTTGAGTATGAATCTTTTAAAATTTACGTGGATTCAGGTCTTGGAAATACTAAGTATAATTTAAGATTTTTAAATAGAATCCAGTTTTCAAATATAATTCTAAAAAGCGCCAATAGTTCAGAGGTAGAATAGAAGCGTCCGAAACTTAAGACGGGGGTTCGAGTCCCTCTTGGCGTGCCAAATAAAATAAACCACTAGTCTAAATTTTAACTGGTGGTTTATTTTTATTTTACTGGATTTCTTAAATACAATGGTTAGAAATGTTAATAGATTTTCTAAATTTTTAATATTATTTATATTTATAAATGGGTAAAAATATAAAGTATAAGTAAAAAATAATTAGTTTAAATCTCTATAATTTATGATGGTTTTAAATCTAATAATAAAAGTTAAAGGAAAAAGATGAATATATTATTGATATGCCCACTAAAGATTAGTTGCTCAACAACTGTCAACTCTTTAAAATCAGAAGCTGAACAGTGGGGAGTTGAACTTAATATTGATACGAGTAGTTCAACTGAGGCTTATAATCAAATGAATAATGGATATGACTTAGCTATAGTTAGTCAATCTCTTAAATATGAATATAGTTTATTAGAAGAGACAGCAAATAAGATTGGTCTTCCTATAGAGTTGATTGGGGCAATAGAAGATACCCCAATAGGGAGCAGAAGACTTTTGGAACGTGTTTTGAGATTATATGAATAGAATAAAAAATAAAGTTAAGAATAGAAAAATTAATCTTCTAAATTACATATAAAAAAAGTCACCCTAAGTAAAATTATTTTTTACTAGGATGGTTTTTATATTGTATCTAAGCTTTTTTATTTT
>JBQDYR010000137.1:0-4520 GCA_052105355.1 Anaerococcus sp. | reverse complement strand
CCAGCTACAAAGATTGATCCTTCTAAAGCATAGGATACTTTTCCTTCTTCAAGTCCCCAAGCTATAGTTGTTACTAGACCATTATTAGATTTAACAGGTTTATCTCCTGTATTCATTAATAGAAAGGCACCTGTACCATATGTGTTCTTAGCTTCACCAGCACTGTAACATGCTTGACCAAATAGTGCAGCTTGTTGGTCACCTGCTATACCTGTAATTGGAATCTCTCCACCAAAGTGTCCAGCAAAGGTATTTCCATAGTGGTATGAAGATGGTTTTACTTCTGGAAGCATGCATTTTGGAATATTTAATATTTCTAGAATTTCATCATCCCATTTAAGTTCTTTAATATTATAAATCATGGTTCTTGATGCATTTGAATAATCTGTTACATGGACTTTTCCACGTGTTAGGTTATAGATTAACCATGTATCAACTGTACCAAATAATAATTCACCATTTTCAGCTCTTTCTTGTCCATTTTCTATATGATCTAGAATCCATCTGATTTTAGTTGCAGAGAAATAAGCATCTACTATAAGACCTGTTTTATCTTGAATCATTTCACGATAACCATCTTTAACTAGCTTATCAGCCATATCTGCAGTTCTTCTACATTGCCATACTATAGCGTTATATACTGGCTTTCCTGTTGCTTTTTCCCAAACTATGGTAGTTTCTCTTTGGTTTGTAATACCAATAGAGTCAATTTCTTCAGCATCAATACCGAGTTTTGCTATTGCTTCTGAACAAACTCCAAATTGTGTTGACCAAATTTCTGTTGGATCATGTTCTACCAAGCCTGGCTTTGGGAAATGTTGAATAAATTCTTTTTGCGCCACTGAAAGTATTTCACCCTTTTTATTAAAAATTATCGCTCTGTTACTAGTTGTTCCAGCGTCTATCGCCATTACATATTTGCCCATATCTTCTCCTTTTTTTACATTTCCCACACATCGTAGTTTGATGATGAGATTGCTATAGCACCAGCGTTAAGATTTTCGACTATGTCTTCTTTATCTTTGATAAGTCCTCCAGCTACTATCGGAATTGATGTTCTCTTTGTAACTTCCTTAATTATCTTTGGCATAATACCAGGTAGGATTTCTATACAATCACAGGAAGCTTTTTTTAGTGTTTCTTTCATAGATTTGTAAGAAATACTATCTAAAATAAAAAATCTAAGAACAGAAAACAATCCTAACCTCATAGCATGAGCAGCATTTTGAGGTCTAGTTGTAATTATTCCATCAGCCTCAGTATACCTTTTAATGAAATGGTTTGCCATGTTAGATGAAGAAAGGCCTTCGATTAAATCTACATGTACTATAGCTATTTTATTTTTATCCTTTATCTTCTTTACAATCTGTGGAAGTGTTTCAATATTTCCGTAAAGAACAAAGACGATTCGGTTTTCACTCTCTAAAGCCTTTGCTAAATCACTGTTATCCTTAATCGCCATGATTACAGGATTATTGTAAAGTTCATTAAAAATTTCATCCCTTATCATCTTTCCTCCTTATAAAAAGACAAGGCGAGCCCATAAAGATCATTTAGGCTCGCTCTTCTCTCCAATATTTACTTAAGTATATTCTAACACTTATTTTTTTGTTTTGCAAATGTTTTCTATAATTCATTTTGATATTATTCTAACATTCATAAGAAAATATACTTATTTTGTTTGTTTTCTTTATATAGTATATGATAATATTATCTTGAAGTTATTTGTAAAGATTCAGTAAAATTAGCTTTAAACTTATATTATTTTTTTATGGAGGTTTTATGCAGCAAATAAGTTTAGCCTCCCTGCAATGGAATATGATTGCGGGTGGACTTGCTATTTTCTTACTTGGTATTAATATCATGGGAGATAGTCTTACCAATTTTGCAGGTCCTAAACTTAGAGGCTATATTGAGAAATATACATCTAGTCCTATTAAGGGCATTTTAGTAGGTATTTTTATTACAGGAGCCATACAGTCATCATCAGCAACTACTGTTATTGCCATATCCTTTGTTCGTGCAGGTATTATGTCACTTGAGCAATCAATGGGAATTATTTTAGGTGCTAATATTGGTACTACAGTTACGGCCATACTTATAGGTTTTAACCTTGAAAAATTAGCATATTTCATATGTCTAATCGGAGTATTTATTACTCTTTTTGCTAAGAAAAAAAGAATCCAATACATAGGAAACATAGTTGTTGGATTTGGTTTGTTGTTTATAGGTCTTCAAATGATGGGAGACTCACTAAAAGATTTAAAGAATTTGCCAGGTTTTAATGATGCAGTTTCAGCAATGGCAACCAGCCCTGTTATAGCAGTATTGGTTGGTACAATAATAACAGCTGTTATTCAATCATCATCAGCCTTTATAGGTATTGTTCAAACACTTTTTGCAGCCAGTGCTATTAATTTAAATGTTGCACTAGCATTAATGTTTGGTGCAAATATCGGTACATGTGTAACATCCTTATTGGCATCTATAGGTGGATCTTTAGCTGCAAAAAGAACTGCACTTTTCCATGTTCTTTTCAATGCTAGTATATCAATACTTTTCCTATTAATATTAGTTCCTTATGAAGCTATTATTTCATATATAACAGGGTCTTTAAATGCAAATCCTATGATGACTATAGCCATGGGTCACTTTGCCTTTAACTTTATTGGTATGGTAGTTTTTGCACCTTTGTTAAAACCAACTGCAAGACTTTTATCAAAACTTATACCTGGAAAAGAATCAATGTTCTCAGATATTCACCAAGTTGAACTTCAAGAACAACTAATTACATCTTTTCCTGCTTCTGCTCTTGATCAAGCAAAATCAGCGATAATCAAAGAATCAGATATTGCTCTACAAACATTGAAATCCTCACAATTATATCTTGAAACTGGTGATCCTATTCATTTCCAAAATGTTAATCAGGCAGAAGATATAGTAAATAGGATGGATACAAATATAGAAAGATATCTATTAGAAATTTCTCAACAAGAGTTAGCACCCGAACTCGATACAGAGTTTCAAACTTATTTATTAGTTCAAAAAAACATTGAGAGAATTTCGGATTTAGCTCAAAATCTTGGAGAGTATTACGAAGAAATATTTAATTCAAATGAAAAATACGTACCAGAAGCTGTAGATGATTTAACAAGAATATATGAATTAGTAATTCATAACTTTATAAACTCTATAGAGGTCTTTAAAACAAAAGATGCTAATCTTTTTGATATCCTAACAGAAGACGAAAGTAACCTTGATCTTTTGGAACATGAATTAAGACATTCACACTATGATAGACTTACATCAGGAGTTGGAGGAGATACAATTGCAGCTTCTTTATTTGTTGATATTATATCAACATTCGAAAGAATTGGTGACCACGCTTTCAATATTGCAAGATCAACCCTTGATCCTATAAAAATACACTAATATTCAAATAAAAACTCATGCCATAATTTTGGCATGAGTTTTTATTTAATTTATAGAAGCAATAAAATGTGTATTTTAACTTCCATACTTACTAATTATAAATTTATAAGCTATCATCTGCTTATATATGATATTTACTATACAGATACCAGTTTTTTATTCTTTTTATATATATTTCTAAACAACAATATAAGTATAGCAACTATAACTGCTAAATATAAAAGTAATATCCTATTTGTCATCATCCATGTTAGTGCATAGTCCTTATCCAAGATTTGCTTATAAACTTCATAAAGAGCAAATTCTGAAAAACCTGCTGTTCCTGGAGTTGGGATATATTCTGTGGCTATTATTACTAAACACTGTATCCTAACTATATCAAAAATACCAAAATTTGAAAAACCTAGTGCTCTGTATGTAAAGTAGGCAACTGTATAGTAAAAAAATAGCATTAGAGTTTGAAAAATAAATATTATTATAAAATTACTTATATTTTCTGTTAAACTTGATATATTATTTCTTAAATCTTCTACAAAATCCTTTATAAATTCTGGACTTCTGTAAAACCTTGATAAAACTTTTACATTTTTGATTTTTTCTGACAAAAAGATTAAAAGATTAGTTAAAAATCTGCTTTTCTTAATAACAAAAATCACTCCAAGAGCCAATAGTATTTGTACTAAGATCCCTAAATAGAAAAATCCTTTTAACTTGCTATTTAAAATGATACCTCTTAAGTCAGTGGTTAAGGATATGAGACCAACTATGGATAGGGTAAAATGATACATAATGTTAAAGGGAACTATTGCAGCAAGGGCCCTTTCTCCTTTTATACCATCCTTAGACATTAGATAGAGTTGGGCAGGCTGACCCCCTCCACCTGAAGGAGTAAGCTGGCTAAAGAAATAACCAAAAACACTATATTCTATGCAGGATTTAATACTCGTCTTTTGATTAACATTTCTTAAAAGAACATAAAGCGATATTGCCTCCATATATCTAAATAAAGCAAAGGCTATAATAGCGTAAAATATATATTTTTTTTCTATTGCAAAAAAAACTGCCTTTAGGTCATTTGGATTTGTCTT
>JBQDYR010000136.1:1052-4571 GCA_052105355.1 Anaerococcus sp. | reverse complement strand
TGAAGGATCTATTTACCTTAAAGTAATCAGGTGTAATCATAGAAGCTAATAGATTATTTCTAGAATCTATAGTTTTCCAAACATGAACATCATCTTCTTCTGTTGGAAGATTATCTTTAGAGAAGATTTCATCTTTTACAGTTCCTCTTGGATCAGCCCATGAAGCTTGAGTAGGTAATTTACCAGATATAGTATCTACTTTTGCATGTACAATTCCTTCAGGTTCGATAAATTGTTCTACTTCCTTTCCCTCTAGTATGTTTTGATTAATAGTAGACCAAAAACTTCCAGCAACTTGATAGGAATATCCGCTTAAAGATAGATTTTGATTATCAGCTCCAACCCAAAGTCCTACTGTGTATTGTGGTGTATATCCCATACACCAGAAGTCTACGTTGTTGTCTGTAGTACCAGTTTTAGCTGCAAAATCATTACCGTTTAAGTTTATTGTCCCATAAGATTCGGCTGTAGATTTTAGGGCAGAAGTCATTTGATAAGCAGTTTGAGGGCTGGTTACTTTATTCCTAATCGCATCTTCACTAGTAAAAATTGTCTTTCCATTACTGTCTTCTATTTTAGAGAAGGTTAGTGGTTCTATATACTCCCCACCGTTAGCAAGTGCTTGGTAGGCCCCAACCATATCTAGAGTAGTAAGACCTTTAGTCATAGCTCCAAGTCCAAGAGCAGCAAGATTTTCATCGTTTGTTTTTGAATTTTCTTCTTTGGAAACGAAATTGTCATCATCTGGATCATCCTTAATTATTCCAAAATTCTTTAGATACTTTTTGCTTGTATCTATACCTATATCATCTAAAGTTCTAACAGCATTTGTGTTTATAGAAAATTCAATAGATTCTCTTAGAGAAACTATTCCTTTGAAAGATTTATATACATTTTCAGGCCAAATTTCACCTTTTTCATTTCTCATAAATGGAACATCATCGATACCTGTTGCAAGATTATATCCATTATCTAATGCAGGTGTATATGTTGCTATAGGTTTGATAGAAGATCCAGGTTGTCTAGGTTGTGAAGAGGCTCTGTTTAAAGTTCTTATACCTTGTTGGTTACGTCCACCCATTATTGCTTGAATTTGTCCTGTTTTTTGGTCAACAATAACAGTTGATGCTTGTGGTTGAATAACTCCTTCTAAATCTATATCATAGTAATCTTTGTTAAATGATAGAAAACCAGATCCATTATCTATTATCATATCATTGTGATCATTTAAATATGATTTAGAAATTTTTATATTATTATCATTATCTTTAGATATTACATTGCTTGATGAAAAGTTAATAGATCCTGTCTTGTGAGTTCTAAGATTAGAATTTTCTTCATCCAATGTATAGTAATTTCCGAAAGTTAGATTAGTTTGATTTAATTTTAATTTATAGGAATTAATTATCAAGTCACCTTGATCATTATAATATGCTTCATCAGGTCTTAATTTAACTTCATTGTTATCATTTAAAATGTTATTTTTAGACCAGTAGATAAGATTTCCCTCTCTACTTAAAATATTACCATAATTGTCATATTTTAAATCAAGTAGAGGAGCGGAGCTCCATCCTGAGGAAGATCCTATTATATATGAGGAGAAGTTGTTGTAAACATCTTCAAGTTTTTTTTGCATCTGAGAATCGACTGTCGTTGTTATTTTTAATCCACCGTAATTTAGCTTGTCCCAAGCTTGATTTTCATTAATATTATAGATAGACATTAATTTTTCAACAACTTGTTTTTCAAGCAAGGTATTAAAGTAAGATGATGTATTTTCTATATTTCTTTTTGGTGGCTGTATTTCACTTGCTATATCTTCTGATAGAGCATCTTGATATTGACTTTCATTAATATAGCCGTTTTCTAGCATCTTCTTTAAAACATATTTTTCTCTTTCCAGAGGAGCTTGATTATAAACAGCCGAATATTTTTGACCATCTATAGAAAAATCCCCAAGTACTCTTTGGTCAGTTATCTCACTAGTTAAAATTGACTTATATAAGGCGAAATTAGTTGGAGATTGCACTATACCTGCTATAGCAGCACATTCTGCAAGTGATAAATCTTTAGCTTCTTTATCAAAGTAAGTTCTTGCTGCAGCTTGAACTCCATAAGAATTTTGTCCTAAAAATACTCTGTTCATATAAGCTTCGAGTATTTCATCCTTACTTAATTTATCCTCTATATTTAACGCCAAATATATTTCTTTTATTTTTCTTTCATATGTTTGGTCATTTGATAAGTATGTGTTTCTGGCTAATTGTTGAGTTAAGGTAGAACCACCTCTAACTATAGAGCCTTGCTCTATATTTGTGATCATAGATCCAACTATAGATAAAGGATCTATACCAGAATGTTCGTAAAATCTTTCGTCTTCTACAGCAACAAATGCATCCTTTAAATATTGAGGCATTTCCTCATAGTCTATAATTTCTCTATATTCTGAGGTTCTTATAGATTCAAGTTCGTTTCCATCTTTATCTACTATAGTAGAGTTTTCACTCATTTCATATTTTATACTTTCTGGATCTATCTCAGGACTAGTTTTCATTACTTCTAAAATTGATCCGGCTGCAAGACCTCCAACGATTGTAAGAAATAATCCTAAAATAAAAATAGCAATCAATATTACTTTTAAAACTATAGCGGAGATTTTTTTAGACATATAGACCTCCTAGTATATCTGTTCTATTAAAAATAATATAGTAATTTGTCCGTAAACTTATATATATTCTATCATTTTTTAAAAAAATTATCTATAATTGCCCATATTCGTAAAAGTATCAAAAATAATAATATCAGTATTATAGTTAGTAATAGAATTATATAAGCTTTAAATTGTAGGATTTTAATGTATAGTTTACATAGAAAGGAATTTTATGCAGAGAGTAATACAAGTTAATGTTTTAGATAAAAATGACGATGAAGAAAATAAAATATATGAATTAGAATCGCTAATAAATACAGCGGGGGCAGAAAGTGTTTGTTATATATCCCAAGTAGTTCATAAAATAAATCCTACTTTCTATATAGGAAGTGGAAAAGTTTCAGAAATTCAAAATATGGCTAAAAAAATGGATGTTGACACAGTAGTTTTTGATGTGGAACTATCAGCATCACAACTGAGAAATTTAGAAGAAACTATGAAACTACATGTGGTGGATTGGACTACACTAATACTTGATATTTTTGCCCAAAGAGCAAATACTAAAGAATCAAAGCTTAAGATAAAGCTTGCTCAATTAAAATATCAGCTTCCAAGGATTAATAAATGGTTTGCTTATCTATCAAGACAATCAGGAGGTATAGGAACTAGAGGACCTGGTGAGACTATGCTTGAGACAGATAGGCGTGCTATTGTTAGAGATATTAGGTCTTTGGAGAACCAATTAAAGAAGATAGAAAAAACTCAAAAAGTTAATAGACAAGGTAGAAAAGATATTAAGAATATATCACTTCTAGGTTATACTAATGCTGGTAAATCTACCATATTAAACCAAATGTTAAAGCTTTATG
>JBQDYR010000136.1:0-1042 GCA_052105355.1 Anaerococcus sp. | reverse complement strand
AATATGTATATTCTGATAATCTTCTTTTTGCAACTCTAGATACTTCGACTAGGAGATTAGATTTTGCAAATACTAAGGTAACTCTTACTGACACTGTTGGATTTATAGATAATCTATCTAAGGAATTAAATGATTCATTCCTTACAACCCTAGAAGAAATAAAATTTGCTGATGTACTTTTAGTAGTAATAGACTCATCTCATAGTATTGAAAATCAGCTTAAAACGATAGACAAGGCTTTAGAAGATATAGACATAGGAAAAAAGAAAATTCTTTATGTTTTCAATAAGATGGATCTTGTAGATAATGATTTAACTGTAAAAGGATATAAAAAAGAAAAAAATAAAATATATATATCAGCTCACAAAGATTCTGATATAGAAATTCTTAAAGAAAAAATTGTAGAGTTAATCAAGCAATCTTATAAACATGTAAAGATGCATATACCATTTTCGGATGGAGATGTTTTAGACTTTATAATGACAAATTATGATATAGATAAAACAGATTATGATAGTTTAGGAACTATTATAGAATTTGACATATCTATAGAAGATTATAATAAATATGAAAGATTTATAATATGACAATAACAAATGAAGCTTATATGACTATAAAGGGTCAGATAAATTCTGAATTTGAAGAAGAAAAATCAATCTTTATAACTACATCTAAATATGTAGAAAGTGAAGATGAAGCCTTAGAATTTATTGAACAGATAAATGATAAATATAAGGATGCAACACACAACTGTTATGCTTATATTATAAACCAAATACCAGAAGTAAAAAGATATTCTGATGATGGGGAGCCTCAAGGATCTGCAGGACTCCCCATGCTTTCTGTTCTAGAAAAAGAAAATCTCAAAAATATTGCCGTAGTCGTGACAAGATATTATGGTGGTAAAAAGTTGGGTAAGGGTGGATTGATTAGAGCCTATACTAGAGGAGTTAGTGAATGTATTAAAGATAAAATTCTTTACAAAAGACCGTTTTTTGAAGTAAAATTGACTCATGCCTATACAGTTCTAGGGTCCATAGAG
>JBQDYR010000135.1:0-4575 GCA_052105355.1 Anaerococcus sp. | reverse complement strand
TAACCGCACTTCATCCCTAGGCAAAAATTTATATACTCACAATCATTACATTTTTTTTGGCTATTATCATATAAATTATATGCAAGCGATTTTCCTAAGTTTTTTTCATATTTATATTTATTATTATCGATATTCCCTAATTTACAATAAGGCATATCTGTAACAAACCCACATGGATAGATATTCCCATCAGGCATAATTTTTAAATTAGTTACACCTGCATCACACATTGTAAAATGTTTTCCAAAATCACTTAATAAATTAATAAATTTCCCATCGATTTGAGCTATATTTAATTTATCTCTATCCATTATCTTCTTTAAATAAAATTTCTTTATTTTATTTAATTCATTTTTTATCAATTTTTTTTCAAAAGAATTAATTTCCATAAAAACATCAAAAATAATAGAAATTTTTCTTACTCCTAAATTATAAAAATACTCTATATTTTTTGACAAATCTCCTATGGTATTATTTGTAACTGTCATACGTATAGAAATGTCTATCCCTTCTAATAACATAGATTTTATATGTTTAATTATAAAGTCATAACAATCGTAATTATTTTTCGATATTCTGTTTTTATTATGAGTATATTTATTACCATCTATACTGCATTTAACTTCAAATTTCTTTATTTTAAATAAATTTACGACATCATCACTAATTAAAGAACAGTTAGTTGTTATGCTATACTTTATCTTTCTGTAGTCTATTTTTTTCTCAAGGTTTTCAATAAAATAATAAATTAATTCTTTATTAAGTAAAGGTTCCCCTCCCATAAAAGATATTGATATCGTATCAGAGCTAAAATTATTTTCAATAAATTTAATAATTTTATCCGCTGTTATTTTATTTAACTTAAAACTATCCCTATAATTTTCATAACAATACTTACACTTAAAATTACAATCTGTCGTTAAATATATAGTATAATCCATAATTACTCCTCAATATATTTTATCAATGATTCATTGTCTACAGTTTTAGCTATTACAATCTCAATAATTGCCGCTAATACATGAATTAATATTAGATAAGCCAACACATATATTAAGTTAAAATTATATTCGAACTTCAGTACCATATCTCCGATTATATCTATCAATGTTTTCCCTATTATCCCCCCTAGTATAATTGAAATAATATTAGATATTACTATTATTATTTGTGTTTCAAATATTCTTGATAGTATAAAATGTGATTTTTTCATTCCTAGTGCCATCATAGTTCCTATTTGATTTTTTCTTTCAATAAATGTGGTTATGGATAAATTAATGACATTAAACAAAGCAAATATCAAAAAAACACACGTAAATATCAGTGATGCTAACAAAATTGTTTTGTATTGCTTGTTAAGCTCTTTTACATAATCATCAACTTTATTGAATTCAAGTAATTTATTTTCTGACAAGATGTTTCGAACTTTATCCTCTATAATATTCATTTTTTTCTTATTTATAGAGTCCTTTAATTTTAATGAAATAGAATTGTTAATGTTATAGTCGCATAATTCTTCTAATTTTCTTTCTGGAATACCAAATATATATTCTGAACTTGCATCGTTTAAAATAGCGGATATAGTAAAATCTTTTTCATCAATATGTCCATCTTTCCCTCTAAATTTTAACCTAATAGTGTCCCCTAACTTTGGACTTAGTTTATACACATCTTCAAAAACATTGTTAGCATTATTAACTATCAAATCATTCTCATCTTTTATATCTCCCAATACTAATTTAGTCTTTAATTTATCAATATCAGTTTCTTTATATCCCACAATAGTTGTAACCTGATTGCGTATATCATTCTTTTCTATATCAAAATTTACCGTAGTAGCTTTTTCAATATTAATACGATCAATCTCATCTATTTCCTTAATTTTTGATATTAATTTTTCATCAATTGGATTGTTTTCGGCTTGTGTAAAAGCTTTTTTATAATTGCTTGCATTTATATCATCTGGTTTATACTCCATAAATTTAAATGTGATATTATATTCACCTAATTTGAATTTAGTATTTTTAGCTATATCTTCAGTCGAAATAGAAGAAAAAACACCTATCATAGCAATAAATATTACACTACATAACGCTAAAGATATTAACGTAAATATAGAACGCTTTTTATTCCTTTTAGCATTTAACATACCTAGATATAAAGGAGTAACTTTTTTAGAGCTATGCCTTGGAGCTATAACATCCGTATAAGTAGTATAACTCATTGCTTCAACTGGAGAAATTTTAGATGCGTAATTTGCAGGTCTTAATGTAGAAATACAAGCAATTGTGAATACAAAGATGACTGTTGCAATAAAAATCAAACCATGTGTCTTGAAATCAAAAGTTCCTGGTCTAATCAATATATTTACCAAAATTCCCAATAATCCGCCCACTATTCCTGAAGGAATTGCAATAAACTGAGCCTGTCTTATTATTAATTTTTTTAAATCTTTACGCTTTAAACCTAGTGCTCTTAATTTACCAAGTTCATTGATGCTTCTATTTATAGATATATAATATATTGAATATAAAACTAATGAAGTTGTAATTGAAAGCAATAGCAAAATAAGCGTTAGTTCTATACTAGAATCACTAATTTTTTGATTATTGGAATAAGTAAAAAACTCATTATAAATATTAATGTTTTCTTTAGGAATTTCAAACTTATCTCTTATTTCATTAGCTTTACTATAAGCAAACTTCTCTGACTTATCTTTCAAAAATATCATAGAGGAACTTACTTTTACTTTTGAATTCTTAAAATAATTTTCCGATACGTATAAATTAGCCTGACTCACTTCCATATCCCTATATGCTATAGATGATATAGTAAATGTTTTTTCTCCAGAATTATCATCGACTTTTATTTCATCTCCGATTTTCAAACCATATTTGTCTGAAATAGATTTTTCTATCATAATATCATGTGAATCTATTGGCAATTCACCTTTTATTGAATCGAAATAATTATTATTGTCTAAATAAATTACATTAGTTGGAGATCCTTGAAATTTTACTTGATCAATAATATTTAACGTAACAATTTTATCTATGCTTCTATCTGATTTTATATCATTAATTTTATCAGATTTATTTAATACTGTTATTTGAGGCATGTATTTTGTAGTCTTATGTATGCCAATTTGATTTGATGCAGAAAAAGAAAGTGTCAATGACAAAATAAATGCGGAAAAGATTATTGTTAAACCTATAAGGAAATTTTTATTTTCTCCTCTTATATACTTAGTTGCCAATCTACTAATATAATTCATTATTTTGATAACCTCCCATCTTCAAGACGCACTATACTTGCATATTTATTCTCCAATAAATACTCAACTATATTTTGATCATGGGTAATTAAAATAATTGTTTGGTTAAAATTTCTATTAGTTGAAACAAGTAAATCAATAACATTTTTACTATTTTTGCTGTCTAGATTCCCAGTAGGTTCATCTGCCAATAATATACTTGGATTTGTTATTAAAGCTCTTGCAATAGCAACTCTTTGTTGCTGTCCGCCCGAAAGTTCATTTGGCATTTTTTGTAATATATCTTCGATACCTAAAGTATCAACTATTTTATTTAGGTATTTCTCATCTTCTACAAGTCCACTAATATTAAGTGGAAAAAGTATATTTTCTTTTATATTCAATATATTTATCAAATTAAACCTTTGAAAAATAAACCCAATATTTTTACTTCTAAATTCAGTCAATCCATTATCGTCTAAATCCGCTAAATTTATACCATTAATTTTTATACTTCCGCTTGTCGCTCTATCCAGCCCTCCTATTATATTTAGGAGCGTAGATTTACCACTACCAGATGCTCCTTGGATTATTAAAAAATCGCCTTTCCCAACTTCTAAATCAACCCCATCCAAAGCCTTTACTTGATTATTTACTGTTCCATAATATTTTTTTATTGCTTTTATATTTAATATTTCCATATTTATCTCCTCCACATGATAACAATTTATTAGAATTATGTTTCAATTTTAGGTCTAGTCTACTACACTTTTATTATAGCCCATGACTTCCAATAGCACAACTCCTACACTTAAAGAAGCCAAACACCCTTTTTTATATAAGTATTAGCTTTAAATTTATGTTTATAATATAATACGTAATATTTATTTAGTATTTTATCTATTTCCCTAAAAACAAATTTATTTTATCATTTTTTACAAATTTTCTAATTTATATTTAAACTATAAATTGTATATTTAAACAAGGCATTAAATCAAATAACTATTGACTATTTTGAATTTATTTAATATAATCTAATATCTAATTTTATTAATAGGTGGGTTTTATTTTGATTAAAAATTACATAAAAGAATATAGAAAAAAAGAAGGATTGACTCAATATGAACTAGCACAGAAAATCGGTTTAACTAGAAGAGGTGTGATATATCTAGAAAACCATTCCAAAGATGTAAATCTTAGTACGGCAATGAAACTTTCTAAAGTTTTAAAAGTCTCTATCGATGATCTTTTTGAAATGGTATAAAACAAAATTTGTTACTACTAATCCTAAATTAGTGTATGCTAACAATAAAAAAACTTTA
>JBQDYR010000134.1:0-4590 GCA_052105355.1 Anaerococcus sp. | reverse complement strand
TAGAATTAGCCTAGAAAAGTTTAATTCCTACCTAAATCCTGAATCAAATGAAAGAGCAAACCCAACACTTGGACCAGGTGGCTTATATCTAGAAAGGATAGAATATTGAAAAGAACTGATGTTTTTGAAAGAGTAAAAATAACACTAACTTTGATGGCTCTAGTTTTTTCTTTTATCTATGTAAAAGGCAATATTAGATTAGCTATATTTTTCTTAATTGGTTTAGTATTTCTTATTCTTTCTATTTTATATGCAGAAAATGAAAAATTTGATTCTTTAAAAGAATTTATAAAGTTTTTTATAAGTTTTTTAAATATTACTAGTTTAATTTACTTTGGCGAAAAGCTAGCAAAAGTATCTTATTTTGATTCTGTATTAAAATCACTATATAAACCACTTTTTGAAAATGGTATAAGAACTAATATTTTTATGGCAGCCATATTTGTAACAACGGCTATTATACTTATAGGATTTAATCGCTTGAATTTGGGGGAAGAAGATGGAGAAGAAAGAAAACAAAAAATCGAGTAAAAAGAAAATTTCAAATAAATCTATATTTGCTTTAATAATAGTAGTTTGTATTGGTTTGGCAGTATTTCTCATATCATCCCAATATAAGAATTTTGGGTCTGGGAATATGACATCTAAAGAGATTAATGAAAATTCTTATAATTCTTCAAATATAATGAGGATAGACTTAAGTGATATAAAATCAATCAACTTTGACTTGAAGACAACAGATGTGAGTATACAAAGATCAACTACCAATCCTTATATAGAATATACCAAACTTTATAAGGGAGAAGATAATGTTTACGATGTTAAGGTAAATATTGAAGATGGAAATATAGATATCACTTCAGATATTAAGGGTGATGAACTCTATATGAAAAATAAAATACAAGTCGTTAGAATTTTTCTACCTATGGAAGGTTCTATAGATGAAGTAAACGGAAAGGTAGGTGCTGGTGAAGTTCAGATTTCAAATTTAGAAGCAAAAAATGTGGACCTTACACTTGAAAGTGGTTCTATAAATATAGAAGACTCATATTTTAATGGAAATATTAAAAATAATGCCGGAAATATAAGCTTGGTAAAATCTGAGATGAATAATGGATCTCTTATTACTAAGACAGGAGATATTCTTGCTGAAGATATAAAAATAACTGATGATGTAGCCTTTCAAACAGAAATAGGAAGTATCAATGTTCAAACAACAGATTCTATGGACAAATTTAACATAACAGCTAAATTAAATGTAGGAAACTTTGTTTTAGGAAATATATCATACAGGAATATAAATGATGGGTATAAGACAGAAAATGATGTTAAAAGAAAAATTGATCTTAAAACAAAAATAGGAGATATTATTTTCAATAAGGGTGAAGGTGCTACAGAAGAGGAAGAAGAAATCTTTTCATCTCCAGAAGAAGAGAGTATTCAAGAAGATAAAAATACTAATGAAATAATAACCCCTGTAGATGAAAGTATTATTGAACAAAATGCTACAGATGGTGATAACGAAGAAAATAATTAAGTTCTCTGAGCTTAATTATTTTTTTAGAAAGATTTAATAAATGTATAAAAAAGAAGTTTTAATAGAGAATTTAAAAAAATATTTTGGATATGATTCATTTAGAAATGGTCAAGAAGATATAATACAAAATATCTTAAATAACAAAGATGTTCTTGGTGTTTTACCTACAGGTGGAGGAAAATCCATTTGTTATCAATTACCAGCTATGATTATGGATGGGGTTTGTCTTGTTATTTCACCACTTATATCCTTGATGAAAGATCAAGTTGATTCTTTGTTGGAAAATGGAATTCCTGCATCATATATAAATTCATCTATGACAAGTAAAGAATATAAAAAAACTTTATCTGATATAGCAAGAGGAAAGATAAAAATTCTTTATATATCTCCTGAAAGATTAGATAATGACTTTTTTATAGGATTTATAAAAAAAATACAAATATCCTTCATAGCTGTAGACGAAGCTCACTGTATATCAAAATGGGGTCATGATTTTAGACCAGCTTACAAACTAATTCCAAGTCTCTATAAAATTTTTGGAGAAGATTTACAGATTACAGGTTTTACAGCTACAGCAACTAGAGAGGTTAGAGAAGATATTGTAGAAAATTTAGAACTTGAAGATCCCTTCATTACGGTCACAGGTTTTGATAGAAAAAATTTACTATTTGAGGTAAGAAAACCTAAAGATAAATTGGCTTTTTTAAAGACATATATAAAAGAACACAGGGGCCAATCAGGTATAATCTATGCTTCAACTAGAAAAAGAGTAGAATCAATATATAAATACCTAAAGAAATTAGGAGTAGCTGCTACTCTCTACCATGCAGGACTTGAAGACTCAATTAAAAAACAAAACCAGGAAGATTTTATATTTGATAGAAAAAATATAATAGTTGCAACTAATGCATTTGGTATGGGGATAGACAAGTCAGATGTGCGTTTTGTAATTCATTATAATATGCCACAAGATATGGAATCCTACTATCAAGAAGCTGGAAGGGCGGGTAGAGATGGAGAAAAATCAGATGCCATTCTTTTATTTTCTGGTCAAGATATAGTAATAAATAAATTTTTGATAAGACAAACTCAAAACTATGATCAGCAAATAAATAAACTTAGAAACCTACAAACTATAATAAATTATGTAAATACATCAGAATGCTTAAGAAAATTTATTCTTAATTATTTTGGTCAAGATGCAGAAGATGATTGTGAAAACTGTTCGAATTGTCTTTCAGACTTTAAAAAGATAGATGTCACTGTAGATTCTCAAAAAATCCTATCTTGTATATATAGACTAGGGCAAAGGTATGGAGTAAGTACAATAGTAGCTTGTTTGAAAGGATCAAAAAGTGCAGATTCAAAAAGAAAAAATCTATCATCTGTATCAACTTATGGAATTATGAAATCTGATAGTGATAAATACATAAAAGATCTTATAGGAGCTTTAATAGCTGATGGTTTTATAAATGTTTTGGGCATTGAATATCCAATATTAAAACTAACAGAAAAGTCTAAAAAAGTGCTGTTTGGAGAAAAAAAAGTCTTTATAAAAGAAATAAAAAAAGAAGATAGATTAGTAAAAAGAGAAAAATCACCTGATATTTTTGATAAAGAAGACTATGACCAAGCCCTATTCGTAAGATTGAAGAAATTAAGATTGACACTTTCACAAAAAAGAAATGTTCCTCCCTTTATTATCTTTAATGATGTTTCATTAAAAGATATGGCTAGAAAAAAACCAAAAACTGAAGAAGACTTCTTAGAAGTAAAAGGAGTAGGAAATAAAAAACTAATCCAATATGGAGACTTGTTCTTATTAGAAATAAAAGAATTTATGGCAGAAAAAAGAGCTAAAGATAATCTATTTTATGAAGAATTAAAATAGATTTTAAGATATGTAAATTTTAAATATAGGTCAAAAATCATTTTAAATAATAAAAAAAGATTAGCTAAGAATTATTCTTAGCTAATCTTTTTTATAGGAGTACAATTCCTTTTTCTTTTAAATTTTCTCTCATATCATTTGGCCAGTAGGATACTTGGACTTCTCCTATGTGAGCTTTTTGTAAAAAGAACATACAAAGTCTTGATTGACCGATTCCTCCACCTATAGTTTGAGGAAGTTTGTCCTCTTTTAAGAGTTTGTGGTATTCATATTTTAACCTGTCAGTATTACCTAATTTTTCTAGTTGGTCAACTAAAGATTTAGAATCTACTCTTATTCCCATAGATGAAAGTTCCAAAACATCATCTAAAATAGGGCTATAAACAAGGATATCTCCATTTAATTCCCAATCATCATAATCTGGAGCTCTCATATCATGAACTTTTCCATTGGATAGTTCTTTACCTATTTGCATTAAAAATACAGCTTTATATTCTTTGACAGCCTCTTTTTCTCTTTGGTCTGGATCTAGTTCAGGGTATTTATCCAAAAGTTCTTGAGTTGTCATAAAATGTATAGTATCAGGTAAAAGTTTATTTCTTGTTGGAATGAAGTTACATAAATACTCATCAAGAGATTTCATAGTATTAAAGATGACTTGTACAGTTGCCTTAAGATATTCTATATTTCTATCTTTTTTATCTATAATCTTTTCCCAATCCCATTGGTCTACATAGAAGGAATGTGTACTATCAGGAATTTCACACCTTCTAATAGCATTCATATCTGTATAAAGTCCTTCATGCATTTTAAAATTATATTCTTTTAAGGCAGATCTCTTCCATTTTGCAAGGGAATGTACTATTTCCATATTTTGCTCATTTGCTTCAGGTAGGTTAAATTTTACAGGTTCTTCAACTCCACTTAAATTATCATTTAAACCAGTTGTTGCATCAACAAATAGTGGAGCAGATACTCTTTTTAAGTTTAGATTATTTGAAAGATTAATTTGAAAAAAGTCTTTGATTTCTTTTATTAGTAATTGAGTCTTATATAAGTTTGCATCTGATTTATAGTCTTTGGGTGTATATATTTTAGTCATATTTTCTCCTTTAGATAGCTTATTACAATTTCTAATTATCTATTTATTATATAATTTTTT
>JBQDYR010000133.1:0-4619 GCA_052105355.1 Anaerococcus sp. | reverse complement strand
TGATAAGCCTATCATTTCTTCTAATATGATACTTGACATTTTTCTATTGTATTTTAGTGACAGAATATTTTTTACCAAATCTTTAGAAATTTTTGTAAGTTTTTTTAAATATATAATCAAGTTAGAATAAAGAAATGATTTTGTAAATGAACTTTCACAAGCACTAGCTCCCTCTAAAATTACAGAATCAATTTGTATATCATTATATTTTAATAATTCAAAAACTATACTACATCCCAAAGATACTCCAAATACAAAATTTATTTTATTGATTTTTTTTTCAACTAAATACTTATGTAGGAGAAAAGCCTCTCTTGAAGATGAGATATAAGTAACTGTCTTAGAATCTCCGTGACCAGAAAGATCTGGTATAATAATTCGAATATTTTGTATTTCCATCCTGTCTACTAAAGATTTTTTCAATAATTTAGAATTTGTAAACATAGGATGAATTAATATTATAGTTTTTTCACAATTACTATTAAAATCGTGTATATACATATAGGATCCTTTTATAGTTGATATTACATTTTGATTTAATTTATTTTATTAATTAAATATTTTATTTTAATACCTGGATTTCATTAAGTCTATGTAAACGTTAGTAAAATAATTATAGCTTTAATTAAACTTTAAGTCAATAAAGGAAAATAATAAAAAACTGTCATAAAATAAATAAAATTTATGACAGCACATTTATTATTAATTTTCAAAAAAATTTATTATATCTTGGTATACAAGTTCTTTTTCATCTTCAAACAAAACTTCATGCTTCATATTTTTATAAACTTTGAAATTTACATTTTTATATCCAATTTGCTTTAAAGTATCCATGGAATCTTTAAGACCTTTATCTCCATTAACTACCTTATCATCTTCTCCTGTTATGGATATTATTGGTAAGTTTTTATTTTTCACCTTATATTTAGAAAATTGATGAAGTCTTTTGTTTGCCAAGATCAAAACCACATTCGCCCTTGCCAAAAATCCATGTAGTCTTAAGGGATCTGATTTTTTCATTTCTATATTTTCTTTACTATAGGATATCCACGATATATCAGGATCTGCTACGCCTGTTAACTTATCTAAGAGCTTAGATTTTTTGTATTCTCCAAGGAAAAATGTAATTATGTTTCCTAAGTACACCCCCAATATAGACATAGGATTATAAGCTACAGTTCCTGTTATTACAAGTTTATCAATTGTCTCATCATGATCTTTTAAATATAATCTTGCTATCATAGATCCAAAAGAATGACCTAACATGTAAATAGGCTTATTTTTGTAAAGTATCCTTGCAAATTTATTTACAACATGTTGATCATCTATAACTTCACCTAAGTATTTTATATAACCTGATGGATAATTTTCAGATACTGATCTACCATGTCCCCTATTGTCTGCAGCAATCACTGCATATCCTTTATCATTTAAATATTTTATAAAATTAAAATAATTTGCAGAATGTTCATAAACACCGTGAACTATTTGAACTATAGCCTTTGGATTTTCAATATTAAAAACATTTAGACTAATATCAAATCCATCAGTATTAGTTAAAATCACCCTACTCTGATTTTCTTCTAATACCTTTGTTTCCTTAACAAAATACCTAGTTCCATTTTTCAAATCCTTATAAGTTATCTCTTTTAAAAAATAATATAATTGAGGTATGATTAAAGTTATTCCTAAAATAATAAGTATATATTTTCCCATAATTTTTCCCTTTCATAAAGAATAATGGGACACTTGCCCCATTATTCTTTTATTTTTTTTACATTAAAAGCTGTAGGACCTCTACCTACATCCATTTTTTCAAATTCTACCTTTTGATCTTTAACCAAGCTTTTTCTTTCTTCATCAGAAATTATTTCTGAAAAATGGACAAAACAATCAATTCCATCTTCTGATTCTATAAAACCAAAGCCTTTTTTATTATCAAAAAATTTAACTTGTCCTCTCATTATCTCACCTACTTTTTGTAGCTTTAAATAATATTCTTAGGGTATTCTCTTTAACTTCTGAGAAATCATCCTCATCAAAAGTTTCTATTTTTTTAAAGCCAATTTTTACTAGTTCTTTTTTAATAAAATCTGGACTATATATTCTTTGAACCTGATCTTCTTCTATTCTTCTATAAGTACCATCTTCATTTTCTAAAAAGAAATTTAGATACATATAAATTAGATCATTATCTCTTTGATTATCCCAAGTATAAAATATATCCTCATATTCATAGATATAAGACTCATTTCCAAAAATCTCTTGCATTTTATAGATTGAATTTAGGTCGAAAATCAAGAGTCCACCATCTTTTAAATTTTTATAAGAATTTATTAAAAGATTCTTTAAATCCTCAATATCTTTTATATAATTTATAGAATCAAGAAGAATTACTATAAGATCATAGGCTCCTTCATTTGTAAATTTTGTCATATCTTCATGAAATAAATTTACATCATTTCTAATGAACTTTGCATCAAACACTTCTAACATTTCTTTTGAAAGATCTAGAGCATCTATTTGTTTAAAATCATCAAAAAAATACTTTGTGAGCATCCCAGACCCACAGGCAAGCTCTAGCATCCTGTCAGTCATTATTCCATCCTTTTTCACTAACTTTTTGATATTTTCAGCATAAAATTCATAAGGGATGTCATATGATAATTTATCGTATATATAAGCAAAATCTTTGTACATTTTACTTATCTTTTATCTCTTCAAGGCTTGCTTTGGTTTTATCTAAAAGATCATTATACTTTTCAAGTTTTTCTCTTTCTTCATTTACTACCTTTTCTGGAGCCTTGTTTACAAAGTTATCATTTTTTAATTTTCCAGATGCTCTTTTAATTTCTGATTCAATTTTTTTGATTTCATCAGAAAGTCTAGTTCTTTCTCTCTCATAATCAACAAGATCATCAAGTGATATAAGAATCTTAAAGTCATTAAATACTAAATTTACAGAATCTTCTATGTCTACATTATCAAGACTGATATTTACATCTTTTGATGATGCAAGATTTACAAATTGAGGTTTCAATTCTTCTAAAAGTTCCTTTATATCTTCATTTTCTGCAATTATATAAAGGTCTTGTTTAGCCTTTGCATCTACATTTAATTTTGATCTTTGATTTCTAATAGCTGTGATTGCATCTATTGTGGAATTTACAGCCTTTTCTTCACTTACAAATTCAAAGTCTTCTCTTACTTTAGGGAAATTTTCAACTATAAGCATATCCTCTTTGTTTGGAAGTTGGGAATAAATTTCTTCTGTTATAAATGGCATGAATGGATGAAGTAAGGCAATCATATCTTTTAGTACATAGAGTAATACTTTTTTAACATTTGCTTTCTTTTCCTCATCTTCTCCATAAAGTCTAATTTTTGCAAATTCTATATACCAGTCACAGTATTCATTCCAAATAAAGTCTTCTATTCTTGAAGCTGCAAGTCCAATTTCATACTTATCAAGATTTGTAGTTATATCTTTTATAGCATCATTTAATCTTTTTAATATCCACTTATCTTCAAGATCCAAATTATTTATATCAAAATCAAGATTATCATCTTCATTTATATTCATTAAAACAAATCTTGTAGCATTCCAAAGTTTGTTGGCAAAGTTTCTGTTTGAGATAAGTCTTTTCTCATCATATCTCATGTCATTCCCAGGTGAGTTTCCAGTAATTAAAGTAAATCTTAAAGCATCTGCTCCATATTGCTCAACTACTTCTATAGGATCTACACCATTCCCCAAGGATTTAGACATTTTTCTTCCTTGTGGATCTCTGATTAGTCCTGTAAAGAGTACATGATGGAAAGGTACTTTGTCTGTAGAATAAAGTGATGAAAATACCATTCTTATTACCCAGAAGAATAAAATATCATAACCTGTTACAAGGATATCTGTAGGAAAATAGTATTCTAAATCTTCTGTTTTATTTGGCCAACCAAGTGTTGCAAATGGCCAAAGAGCTGAAGAAAACCAAGTATCTAAAGTATCCTCTTCTTGTGTTACCTTCTTACCTTCTAGCATTCCGTTTTCATCAGGATCATTTTCGGAAACTATAATTTCTCCATCTTCTGTATAAAATACTGGTAGTCTGTGTCCCCACCAAAGTTGTCTGGAAATACACCAGTCTCTAATATTATTAAGCCAATTTAGATATACCTTGCCCAAGGATTCTGGAATTAAATTCAGTTTTCCGTCTTGATATACTTCTATAGATCTTTTGGCAAGTTGATCCATATTTACAAACCATTGTTTAGATATTAAAGGTTCTATTACTACATGAGTCCTTTCTGAATATCCTACAGCGTGATTAATTGGTTCGATTTTTTCTAAAAGACCTTGCTCTTCCAAGTCTTTTATCATTTCACGTCTTGCTTCATATCTATCAAGTCCAGAATATTTACCATATCCTTCCATAATTTTACCTTTTGTATCAATAACTACACATTGGCCTAAATCATGTCTTTCTCCAACCTCAAAGTCATTAGGATCGTGACTTGGAGTAATTTTCACACAACCTGTTCCATATTCTTGATCTACATATGAATCTTCTATAAGTGGTATTTTTCTTCCAACAAGAGGTAGAACTAAAGATTTTCCAATCTTG
>JBQDYR010000132.1:4286-4625 GCA_052105355.1 Anaerococcus sp. | reverse complement strand
AAAATTTGGAGGTAAATATGAAAAATAATAAAAAGATAATAGCTGGAGCACTTGTTCTCGCATTATCAGCAGGATTTCTAGTACCTGATACTAAGTCTTCTGCAGAAGAAGTTGTTGATTTAGATTCAGCATTAACAAATACTGATACAAGTGTAACTAATGAACCCGAAGAAAAAATATTTTATGCAAAATATGTTTTAAAAGATGAGGATGGTAATTTAATTCAAGATTTACAAACTGT
Source organism: Anaerococcus sp. (assembly GCA_052105355.1). GTDB lineage: Bacteria > Bacillota > Clostridia > Tissierellales > Peptoniphilaceae > Anaerococcus. The sequence goes on along the minus strand of JBQDYR010000132.1, from coordinate 4,384 downwards.
AGAGTGGAATGACTGGGATAAGATGGAACAAGGTTCTGTTGCTACTGCAAACATATTTGCTGATACTTATGGACAATGGAATGTAGAAGCAAAAGCTG
>JBQDYR010000132.1:0-4186 GCA_052105355.1 Anaerococcus sp. | reverse complement strand
ATGGATTAGTTTATGTATTTACTAAAAAAGATGAAACACCTGAAGAAAAAACTTTCTATGCAAGATATGAGCTTAGAGATGAAGATAATAAATTAATTGAGCTATTACAATCTGAGACATGGAATGACTGGGATAAGATGGAACAAGGTTCTGTTGCTACTGCTAACATATTTGCTGATACTTATGGACAATGGAATGTAGAAGCAAAAGCTGATGGATTAGTTTATGTATTTACTAAAAAAGATGAAACACCTGAAGAAAAAACTTTTTATGCAAGATATGAACTAAGAGATGAAGATGGTAAATTAATCAAAGTTCTACAAACTGAAACATGGGAACAATGGGATAAAATGGAACAAGGTTCTGTTGCTACTGCAAACATATTTGCTGAAACTTATGGAAATTGGGATGTAGAAGCATATCCTGATGGTTTAGTTTATGTATTTACTAAAAAAGATGAAACACCATTAACTCCATTAGAACCATCAACTCCTATAGTTCCTGATGAAGAAGATGGAACTCCATTAATTCCATTAGAACCATCAACTCCTATAGTTTCTGATGATGAACAAAATGGAACTCCATTGATTCCATTAGAACCATCAACTCCTATAGTTCCAGAAACACCTGAAAATCCATCTAATGATGACAAAGAGAATCCAACTGATGACGACAAAAAATCATCTGATGACGATAAAAAAGAAGAAAATAAAGACGACAAAAAAGAAGATAACAAAAAAGCACAAATCAAGAAAAAAACTACAAACAACGTTAAAACTGGGGTAGCAGGAATGACTGGAGTAATTGCAACACTCGCAGCAGCTACAAGTGCTTACTTTGTTACAAAGAAAAATGACTAATATTTACTATTAATCATTCAAAACATCCTAGATTAATCTAGGATGTTTTTTATTATAGATCATTAAAGTCTTTATTTTATAATTGAATTTATTTAATTATCTTTAAAAAAATATTTATCTTGAAATAAATATGATTTCAAGATACTATTATTAAACAGGAGGAGATTTTATGACAAAAAATAAAAAAAGGAAAGGATTTAATTTCCCTTCAGCATTTAGTGTGCTTTTTATAGTCTTGATTTTTGCAGCAGTATTAACTTATATAATTCCTGCTGGATTGTATTCTCGTTTAAGTTATAACGAAGATAATACATTCACAATCATAGACCAAAAAGGAGAAGAAACTACTGTAGAGGCAACAGATAAGTTTCTAAGAGATAATAATATATCTATTCCTTTGGAGAGCTTTGAGGATCGTTCTATCAAGAAACCTATAGCTATTCCTAATAGTTATGAACAAATTGAACAAAACCCACAAGGTCCTAAAGAAATAATTCTTGCTTCTATCCAAGGTGTTAAAGATTCTGTTGATATTATTATATTCGTATTAATAATCGGTGGGATTATTGGTTTATTAAATGAAACTGGAACCTTTAACGCTGGTATGGCAGCTCTCTCCAAAAAGACTAAGGGTAGAGAATTCATGATGATTATTATCATATTTGCTCTTATAGCTCTAGGTGGTACTACTTTTGGTTTAGCAGAAGAAACTATTGCTTTTTACCCAATCCTATTGCCTATATTTTTATTGGCTGGATATGATGCTATGGTAGTTATTGCTACTATATACTTAGCTTCATGTGTTGGTACAATGTTCTCAACTGTAAACCCATTCTCAGTTGTAATAGCATCACATGCAGCTGGCATTAATTTCACAACGGGTCGAATCTATAGAATAATCGGACTTATTGCTACATCTATTGTTACCTTGATTTATATTATAAATTACGCAAAAAAAGTTCAAAAAAATCCAGAAGAGTCTATTATAGCAGAAGACATGCCTAGAATTAGAAAGCAATTTTTGGATTCTTATGATACAACTAATGTAGTAGATTTCAATTTTAAAAAGAAATTAACTTTAGTTATATTTGTACTCTCATTCGCCATAATGATTTGGGGAGTACAAAGCCAAGGATGGTGGTTTGAAGAAATGAGCGGGGTCTTTTTAGTATCTGCTATTATCATGATGTTCTTATCAGGACTTCCTGAGAAAAAAGCTGTATCAACCTTTATGGCAGGAGCAGCTGATCTTGTAAGCGTTGCTTTGATTATCGGAGTTGCTAGAGGAATAAATATTATCCTTGATAATGGTTTTATCTCAGATACCTTGTTATACAATGCAACTGGACTAATTAATGGAATGAGTGGAGTAATATTTTCATGGGTTCAAATGGCTATTTTTTCAATTCTAGGAATTTTTATACCTTCTTCATCAGGACTTGCAACACTTTCTATGCCAATCATGGCTCCACTAGCAGATGCTGTAAATATAGGCCGTGATGTAGTTGTATCAGCCTATAACTATGGACAAGGATGGATGGCATATATTACACCAACCGGACTAGTAATAGCTACTCTAGAGCTAGTAGGAGTGACCTATGACAAATGGTTCAAATGGGTAATTAAACTTCTAGGAATAACAATATTAATAAGCCTAGCAGTTCTAACCTTACAAGTTTTAATTTAGGAGAAGATATGGATATATTAGAAAGATTTTTAGAATATGTTAAAATAGATACTCAATCAGATGACCAAAGTAAAACTACACCTTCTACAAAAAAGCAATTTGATTTAGCCAATCTTTTGGTTTCCCAACTAAAAGAAGTGGGAGTGGAAGTGGAAATGGATGAAAAGGCATATATTTATGCAACTATACCTTCAAATACAGACAAAAATTTGCCAACAGTAGGTTTTGTATCACACATGGATACAGCTCTTGAAGTAACAGGAAGAAATGTTAAACCTCAAATAATCGACTATAAGGGAGGAGATATCAAACTATCTGACTCCTACACATTAAGAGAAAAAGATAGTCCTTCCCTAAAAGATTTGGTGGGAGAAAAATTAATCACAACAGACGGTACAACACTTCTTGGAGCAGATGATAAATCTGGTATTGCGATAATAATGGATATGGCTCAAAAATTATCAAAAACAGATAAAGAACACGGAACCATAAAGATTGGTTTTACACCAGATGAAGAAATAGGTAGAGGAGCAGATTTCTTTGATGTAGAAAAATTTGGTGCAGACTTTGCCTACACAATAGATGGTGGACCAATTGGTGAGTTAGAATATGAAAACTTTAATGCAGCAAGCGTATCAATAGATATAAAAGGTAAAAATGTTCACCCAGGTAGTGCAAAAAATGTCATGGTAAACTCTTTAATAATAGCTCACGAGCTTCTAGCTATGCTACCAGCCGACCAACGACCAGAGCATACAGAAGGCTACGAAGGTTTCTATCTTCTAGATGAAATGGAAGGAAACGTAGAAAACACTCACATAGAAATGATTGTAAGAGATTTCTACAAAGAAAGTTTTGAATTTAAGAAAAACTATATCAAAGAAGCAGTAGATTTATTAAACAAAAAATACGAAAATGCAATAGAAATAAAGATAGAAGATTCTTACTATAACATGATAGAAAAGCTACAAGATCATATGGATATAGTAGAGCTTGCAAAAAAATCAATGGAAGAAATTGGTATAACACCAAAGATTCAACCTATCAGAGGTGGTACAGATGGAGCAAGACTCTCATTTATGGGTCTACCATGTCCTAACATTTTTGCTGGAGGTTATAACTTCCACTCAAGATTTGAATTTATTCCAGTAAAAGCACTCTACAAAGGAAGCGAATTACTAGAAAAAATCATAGAAAATATTGCTAAATAGTATAATATTTAAAATAACTCCAGAATATACTGGAGTTTTTTTTATCTATTTATATATATATGGACGATATTACTCTATATATAAAATTTTTAAAACCTATATATAATCATATGTTTTTAACAAGCAAGAAGAGCAGATCTCGATGTTTTTAATTAACTGATCTTAGTTATTTGGCGACTTCCTGGTAAACACCATCTTGTTATGGTGTTTACCCCGAAAATTCTTTGTTTAATTTTTCTTGTAATTCCTAATAAATTAGTTATTAGATAGTTTTATCATTCCCTACGTGGAATTTTCGTGACTCCCGGTCACGGGAGACGAACTCTACTATATAATTATGTAAATAAAAAAGACTAGCTATTGCTAGTCTTAGTTATTTGGCGACTTCCTAGTCTCCCGGGAGGTCTCCCTCCGAGTACCATCGGCGT
>JBQDYR010000131.1:0-4628 GCA_052105355.1 Anaerococcus sp. | reverse complement strand
AGAATTGGAAGTAAATCTTCTTGTTGGTTATAAGCATATCCCTTGTTTGCTTCTCTGTTCATGTGTATAGCAGGATTTGCTATTGTTAAAAGATCTTTATCAAAGTTTATAAGTTTTGATTTAATCTTTCCACCTTCTTCAAATGAAACTTTTCCTGCAATAGAAAGTGTTCTATCAAGCCAAGTTGAAAAAATTGGTCCACCATAAACTTCGGTATTTAATCTTAAGTAACCATTTCCTGTCATTTCCGGATTACTTTTAATCTTAAAAGTAGGGCTTTCTGTGTGGCTACCTATTATATCAAAACCTTCCTTAATGTCTTCTCCAACTGTGAATGCGATAAGAGCTGTATCATCTCTTGTCACAAAATACTTTCCACCTTTTTCTAAACTCCACTTTTCTTTTTCGTCGAGTTGTTTGAAGTTATTTTCTAAGAGAATATTCTTAGAATTTTCAACTGCAAAATAGTTAAGTGGACTAGCATCAATAAATCCTATTAAATCTTTTATAAATTCTATACTTTTCATACAAGTATGGTACTCGTTTTTTTTTACTTTACAAAAGGGCTTTGACTAAAAGTTCACCTTGCTTTATAATTGACATAAGATTTGGAGGTTTGTATGAAAAAATTAGAAGAAATTATATTATCAAGAGGCCAAGTTTTGGATGGAAATATTTTAAAAGTTGATTCCTTCCTAAACCAACAAATAGATATAAAACTTATGAAAGAGATGGGTAAAGAATTTGCCGATCATTTTAGAGAAAAAAATATTACTAAAATACTTACAGTTGAATCATCTGGTATAGCGCCAGCAATGGCTACAGGAGAAGCTTTGGGATGTGATGTTATCTTTGCAAGAAAACAAAAATCTCTAACTACTGATGACTATTCCTACTCATCTACTGCTTATTCCTATACCAAAGAAGAAATGAAACAACTTATAATTTCCAAAGAATTTATCGACGAGAATGATAACATACTTCTTATTGATGACTTTCTTGCTAACGGTCAAGCTATAAAAGCTATGCTTGCCATTTGCAAACAAGCAGGAGCAAATGTAGCTGGTGTTGGTATTGTTATAGAAAAATCTTTCCAAGATGGAAGAAAACTTCTTGATGATATGGGTGTCGATGTTCTAAGTCTTGCAAGAATTTCTGTATTATCTACTGAAAATATCGAATTTCTAGACTAAGCTACATAAAATTTAACTTCAATATAAAAAAAGTATGCGATTATAATCGTATACTTTTTCTTTTCTAAATTTTATTTTAAAGCATAGTTTGCTGCATTTTCTCCAGCTATTCTTCCAAATACCGTTATATCAGCCATGGCAACAGAACCAAGTCTATTTTCACCATGAATTCCACCTGTAACTTCTCCAGCAGCATACAATCCTTCGATTGCTTTTCCTTCTTTGGTAATAACTTGTGCATCTGTGTTTATTTCAAGTCCTCCCATTGTATGGTGTACTGCAGGAAGTGTTTTTAGCATATAAAATGGACCTTCTTCTATTGTCCAGCCTAACATTCTTAGATTGAATTCTGGATCTTTATCCTCTTTAGAATTCTTATTAAAGTTTTCAACTGTATCTTTTAAAGCACTCTTATCTACACCGAAATGGTCAGCAAGTTCATCTATAGTATCAGCTTTTACTAAAAGTCCTCTATCATAAAGACTTTCTGCTTCTTCTGGATGAGAGTATATAGTTCCTGTTTCTTCTGAAGATTTTTCATCCCAGATCAAATAAGCAACTGAGTCAGTCTGATCTTTAATAGCAAGTGAAATTGCTCTTCTTGTATCAAGCTCTTCTACAAATCTCTTACCTTCTTTATTTACTAAAAGAGCTCCTCCAACAAGTCTTGTATCTCCTACATAAAGTAATTTTCCTGTCTCTACATCACAGACTGGATAAAGTTGAATCTTCTCCATATCAACAGTGTTTGCTCCAAGCTTTTCTGCCATAACAATTCCATCGCCTGTAGCTCCCGGAGCATTTGTAGAAAGAATTTTATCATCTATTTCGTGGTCATATTCATAGGTCATATCGTCGTTTGCACCAAAACCACCTGTAGCTAATACTACTGATTTAGCATTAACTGTTAGATTTTCATCTAGTGTCTCAGCCTTAAGTCCAACAACTTTTCCTTCTTCAGAGATTAATTCTTTAACATCTGCTTGGGTGATAACTTCTATCCCAAGTTCCTCACACTTAGCTAAATATTTTTTAATTAATTCATTTCCTGAATGTCCTTCTGGTATAAATGATCTTTTAACTGAGTGTCCACCAAAGAACATAAGTTGGTCTAACCATTTAACTTTGACATCATCTCTTAACCAGTTTAATCCATCAAGAGCATTGTCTGCTAAAACTTTGATTAGATTTTTATCGCCTCCAGCTTTTTCTATATCTTTTGCAAAAATTTCTGGACTATCTTCTAAATTTTCTTTCTTTTGTAATTCATTTCCAGGTGCTGCATACTCTCCACCAGAGATAAGAGTATTTCCACCCACTGCTGGCATTTTTTCTAGTAAAACTACATTTGCTCCTGCTTCTTTAGCAGTAATTGCAGCCGCAAAACCTGCTCCACCACCACCAACTATAGCAACGTCAACATCTTTTGTTTTATCTTTTCTTTCCTTTTCATTTGAAACTTTTTTATTAAAATTGGATGGATCTTTTCCTGCATCTTTTATTGCTTCTGACGCAGCCTTTAAAAATGCCGTAGATGAAACAGTCGCACCTGATACCTTATCAAGATTAACTGATTGGTTAGCTATTACTTCTTCTGTTAACGAATTTATAGCTAAGTCACCTAAGTTTTCTGTTTCCTTATGTACTGATTTGATATCAGAAATCTTATCTCCTTGAATTGTAACTTCTACTTCTATGTCCCCATTATGCCCAACTTCTGTTGCCTTACCTACTACTGTTTCACCACTAGATACGTTTTCAGTTGATACTGAACTCGAAGTTGTGTCATTGTTTGCGCATCCAGCAAATAAAAGTGTAGCTGATAATGCAAGTGATAATATTTTACTTGTTCGCTTCATTCCCTCTCCTCTTTTTACAATATTTCGTATGTATTTTATCAAATCTATTGTTTTATATCAAGTCTTTTGATATTTTTTTATCTTTATTTTTACTTTTGGAAGGTACTTATTGATATTATATTAAAATTTTCTTTATTTAATTGTAGGTAATTAATTTAAAATTTAAGGATATAGAAAAAGACTATTACCGATATCAGTAATAGTCTTTTTATTCTTAATTTTCTATTATCACTTGTACTTGTTCCCAAAGAACATCTTTATTATGCTTGGTCATAGACGAGTAGGCAAAAATTAGGCCTTCATCTTCTATTTCTAACTTTTTTTGAATAATTTTAAGATTTTTTTGTATTTTTGATTTTCCTATCTTATCAAATTTTGTTGCTATAACAAAACCTGTAAACCCTGATTCAATGATAAAATCATACATTTGTTTATCAAGCTCTGTTGGTTCATGTCTTATATCAACAAGTAAAAATATTTCTTTTAAATTATCCCTGGTATTGAGATATTCATTGATAAGTTTGGCCCACTTTTCTTTTTCTTTTTTAGATACTTTAGCAAATCCGTATCCTGGAAGATCCACTAACCTAAATTTTTCATTTATATTATAAAAGTTTATAGTTCTAGTTTTTCCAGGCTTAGAAGATATTTTTGCCAAGGCTTTTCTTCCTAAAAATGAATTTATAAAGGAAGATTTACCGACATTTGACCTACCTACAAAAGCTATTTCATCAAGCATATCTTTCGGATATTGAGATTTAAACCCTGCTACTTGTTCTAGTCTTATTGATTTTATTTTCATATCAAAGCCTTATCTAAAACTTCAGAAACATTAGATACTTCTATAAAGTTTATTTTTCTTCTTATTTCTTCTGGAATATCTTCTATATCTCTGGCATTATCTTTTGGTATTATGACATTTTCGATACCATAAGAGAAAGCTGCAAGCGCCTTTTCTTTTAGGCCTCCTATAGGAAGTACTGCACCTGTTATGGTAACCTCCCCTGTCATCGCAATGTCTTTTCTTACCTTTTTCTTACTCAAAGCAGAAACTATAGCACAAGTCATAGTTATTCCTGCCGATGGTCCATCTTTTGGTGTTGCTCCTTCTGGAACATGAACATGGATATCTTTATTTTTATATAAATCTCCATCAATATCTAAGTCTTTATAATGAGATCTAATATAGGTAATAGCTGCTTTTCCTGATTCCTTCATTACATCTCCTAAGGAACCGGTAAATTCAATATTACCCTTTCCTTCCATAACATTTGCCTCAATTGTAAGCATAGTTCCACCAACCTGGGTCCAAGCTAGTCCATTTGCTACTCCAATTTCATCTTCTTTTAATCTTATATCCTCAAAGAAAACTGGTTTTCCAAGATATTTTTTATAGTTATTCATGGTAACGTGAATAGTTTCTTTGCCTCCTAAGATTTGTTTTACTGACCTTCTGCAAATTCTTGCTATATACCTTTCAAGATTTCTAACTCCTGCTTCTCTAGTATAGCTTTTTATAATAGTATCTATTACATTATCTGAAATAATAAGTTCGCCTTCTTCAAGACCATTTGCT
>JBQDYR010000130.1:0-4654 GCA_052105355.1 Anaerococcus sp. | reverse complement strand
TGTTAGAGTCATAAGTATATACTTCAAACCCCATCATTGATAGAGTTTTTACTGCTGAAATTCCTGTAAGGCCTAAGCCATAAACTAATACTTTTTTCATAAAACAATTAATAAGGTAACCAAAGATAATATTGTAGATACTACAGTAAAGCTTGTTACTATTTTTGGTTCCTTGTATCCTTTCAATTCATAATGATGATGTATAGGGCTCATTAAAAATACCCTCTTTTTATTTCTAAACTTGTAACTTAAAACTTGAATTATAACCGACATTGTTTCCATTACATAAACTCCACCTAGTATTACTAAGAATATTGGAATTTCTAAATTTAAAGCAAGAGCTCCTACAGCTCCACCTATAGCCATAGATCCAGTATCGCCCATAAAAACGGAAGCTGGATTTGAATTATATATTAAAAATCCTAAAAGACTAGCAAAAATTATCAACGCATAATTTCTATTTTCCAAACTTGCTAAGGAGCTTGCTATTATTGCAAAAGCAATGAAAACTGGCAATGAAACAGAAGATGCTAGTCCATCAAGTCCATCTGTAAGATTTACAGCATTACTTACTCCAATTAGTATAAACATCATAATAGGAATACCAAGGAAACCTACATTGAGATTATAATCTATAAAAGGAATTCTTAATACTGTGATTGTTTCTTTGTTTGTAATGAGTGATAATACACTTATCACAATACTTAAGATAAATTGAAGAACAATCTTTTGTTTGGCTGTAAGTCCCAGATTTTGTTTTAAAACTAATTTTTTATAATCATCGATAAAGCCTATAAGTCCAAAACCAAATGTCGAAATTAATAAAATTAGAGTCTCCTTAGAAAAAGGAAGGAAAATTATTGTCATAATCAAAACTGGTATTAAGAAGATTACTCCCCCCATAGTTGGAGTTCCAGCTTTTTCATAATGACTTTTAGGTCCTTCCTGTCTTATACTCTGGCCAATATGCCTATTTTTCAAAATTGGAAGTATAATCTTCCCACTAGCTAATGTTAGTATTAAAGTTATTAAGATAATATTAATTGTATTTTCCATCTTTCCTACCTATTCACGTTTACATACACTGTGTTATCATCATTGGCATATACCATACCCAAATCTTCCATAGCATATCTTTGTATTTCTTTAATATCTATAGTTTTTTCAAGATCTGTTTTTAGTCGATCGCGAGTAAGTTCATATGATATATACTGACTATCCAGATTATTATACTCTACTTTTATTTTATTAAGCTCATTTCTTGCATTTATTATTAGTGCTCCCATAGTTGATAGGCATAAAACAAGTAAAATAAGAAGATTTCTCCTAAATCTTCTATCTTTCTTCCTACACATTATAACTCTTTGTTTAACCATATCATTTTTGGATGTGTGGATTTGTAATTTCTTTCTTTTTTTATTATTATTTATTGGTTTCATTCTTAAAACAGAATTTTTAGCCATTTTTATATCCTCTCACACACTCTAAGTTTTGCAGAACGAGATCTAGAATTTTCTTTTTGTTCTTCTTTACTAGGTTCAATAGGTTTTTTTGTAATAATTTTCACCTTTTTTACATGATTGCAAACACAAACTGGTAAATTAGGTGGACAAATACAAGAAGTATTCAACTCTTTAAATTTATTTTTTACTATCCTATCTTCTAAAGAATGGAAGGTTATTATACATAGACGTCCTTTTTTATCAAGCCTATCAACCACTCTTTCAATAGTATTTTCCAAAACCTCAAGTTCTCTATTTACTTCTATTCTTAATGCTTGAAATACTCTTTTTTCAGGATGAGCTTCGTTAGACCTTACGGAGTCTTTAACAATTTGTCTTAACTCCAAAGTTGTATTGATTTCTCTCTTTTTTCTATGAGAAATAATATTTTTTGCAATAGTTCTTGAAAATCTCTCTTCTCCATATTTAGAAAAAATATTTTGAAGCTCATCCAAAGAGTAAGAATTGACAATTTTTTTCGCTGTTAACTCACTATCTGTGTTCATTCTCATGTCTAAAGGACCCTCTTTCATATAAGAAAATCCTCTATCCTTATTGTCAATCTGATATGATGAAACACCAATATCCATCAAAGCACCATTGATTTTATCAACTCCCGCCTCATTTAAAATCTCATCTATATTTTCAAAATTACTATTTATATATATTACATTTGAAAAATCTTTAAGATTTTCTTTGGCAGCTTCGATAGCTTCTTTATCTTGATCAACTGCTATTAAAAGACCATCATCAGAAAGTTTTTCTAAAATCTTTTTACTATGACCTCCCTTTCCAAGGGTAAGATCCATATATACTCCGTGAGGATTTATATTTAAATTTTCTATACATTCTTTCAAAAGAACTGATATGTGTTCAAATTCCATAATTATTCGTCCATAATATCGGACAAGTTCACCTCTACTTCGTTAATATAATCATTCCAATTAGCCATATCCCAAACTTCTATGTTCGTATTATTTCCAATTATCATGGCTTCATCTTTCAATCCAGCATAATCTCTTAATTGTTTATTTATTAAAATTCTTCCTTGTTTATCTAAACTTATTTTTATAGTTGAAGAAAAAAATAATCTTTTCATAGCACGATTATTCTTATTTTGATAGGACAATTCTTCAAATCTTTTAGCCCTATTCTCAAATTCTTCGCTAGTGTAGAGAACTAAAGATTTTTCAGGACCCTTGGTTATATAAAACTCATCTCCAAGTTCTTCTCTAAAGTCGCTAGGAATCATTATTCTATTTTTCGAATCTATTTTATGTGAAAATTCTCCTAGAAACATATCTTTCCCCTACACATCTTACCACTATTCTCCACTTCATATATATAATATCGTATTTATAATAAAATGTAAACAAAAAAATCAGACGTGAAAGTCTGATTTTCAAATGTTTTTTACACTTTTAAAGCTTTATATATAGCAGTGGTAAGTGCTCCCTATCTTTGTCTTTTCAACCCATATCCAGGCATATTATTGTAGTTTGCTTTGTAAAACATATAGATTCCTACAATAACAAATATAACTGATATAACTTGGGCTATTCTTAATGAACCCATCATTAATGAGTCTGTTCTCATACCTTCTATAAAGAATCTTAAAACTCCATAAGATATAAAGTAGATTGCTGATACTTTACCCTTTTCAGGATTCTTTTTTCTATAAAATATTAAAAATAGGAAAATCAAAAAGTCTCCAAGAGATTCATATAAAAATGTAGGATGATAGCTTTGCCCATCTATCATTATAGCCCATGGTAAATCACTTAATCCCCCATGTGCTTCTTGGTTAATAAAATTTCCCCATCTACCAATAGCTTGACCTAAAGCAAGCGATGGTGTTATTACATCTACCATATCCATAAGACTAATGTCCTTGTTCCTAGTAAAGAAATAAAGGGCTAATATCCCACCAATTATTCCACCATGGATGGCAAGTCCGCCTCCTCTTAAGTTGATTATTTGAGAAGGGTTTTGGACATAGTATTGCCATTCAAAGATTACATACCATAATCTTGCTCCAATAATTGCAGATGGTAATACTACAAAAAGCATATCATACACAAAGTCTTCACTTAGACCTCTTCTTACAAATTCTTTTTGTGCAAATTTTGCTCCAAGTAGGATTCCTGAAACTATTAATATGGCATACCAATAAACATCAATTCCAAAAAAAGAAAAAGCAACTGGATCTATATGAGTATCTATTACTAACATTTTCTATCCTATTCTATCTCAAGATCTTCTGGCATAGCCCAGTTTGTATAAACATCTTGGACATCATCATTGTCTTCTAGGGTTTCTATAAGTTTTAATAAAGATTTGTGATTTTCTTTTTCTACTTCTATTTCATTTTCAGCTAAATATATAATATCTGAGCTTTCTAGTTTATAAGACTCTTCGTTAAGTTTGCTTACGACATTATTAAAGTTTTCTACACTTGTAATAAGTTCATAGTATTCATCATTTGAATCTCTAACATCATCACATCCAGCTTCTAAGGCATCCATCATTAATTCATCAAAGTCTAAATCCTCTGATTTTTTTATAGTGATAAAGCCAACTCTATTAAACATAAACATAACTGAACCATCAGTACCAAGGTTTCCGCCTGCTTTGTCAAAGGCATGCCTTACTTCAGGAGCTGTTCTATTTTTATTATCAGTTAAACAATCTACAATTACAGCAACTCCACCTTTACCATATCCTTCATAGATTACTCTTTCAAAATTATCTGATGATGAATCTCCAGCTGCTTTTTTTATAGCTCTTTCTATATTATCATTTGGCATATTTTCAGCCTTAGCTTTTTCTATGGCAGTTTTCAAAGAAGGATTATATTCAGGATTTTCTCCACCTTCTCTTACCGCCACACTTATATTTCTAGATAGCTTTGTAAAAATTTTTCCACGTCTAGCATCTTCGCTACCTTTTTTATTTTTAATCTTACTCCATTTATTATGTCCTGACATTAAATCCTCCTAATCGAATAACATTATATTGTCTATAATTTCTATTTCTATATTTGCACTAGTCATATCTATAAGGGTTTTTTTGAAATTTTCAAATTCATCTTCTCTTATATATAAGGAAACTTTAACTACATCAAGAAAATCCTTATTTATAATTTTATACTT
>JBQDYR010000129.1:0-4775 GCA_052105355.1 Anaerococcus sp. | reverse complement strand
GCTCTTTCTAAAGCTCTTACTACTCCAGAGTTTTGAGCAACTCCTCCTACCATAGCCACATCTTCTTTTACACCGATTCTTTTTACCAATCCAGAGACTCTTTTAGCTACAGAAACATGAATTCCCGCAACTACGTCTTCTAATTTTGCATCACCAGAAAGTTGAGATATAACTTCAGATTCTGCAAAAACTGTACAAGTACTTGAAATTGCTACAGGATTATTCGATTTCTTATCTATATCTCCTAATTCAGATACTTCTACCATCAGAATGTTACTCATTACGTCCAAGAACCTACCAGTACCTGCTGCACACTTATCATTCATAACAAAATTTGTCATTTTGCCTTTATCAGATAATCTTATGGCCTTCGCGTCTTGTCCGCCGATATCAATAATTGTTCTAACATCGGGAAGATTGAAATTTACTCCCTTAGCATGACAAGACAGCTCAGATATTTGAGTATCTTCTTCCGCTTTATATTTCATTCTTCCATATCCAGTGACTACGGTGTTATCAATATCTTTACTACTGAGTCCACTTTTTGAAAAAAGTTCCTCTTTTACTTTATCTGGACCAGAGGTTCCCGTTCCAAAAGGTACTATGGAAGAAGCTATTATTTCATTACCATCTTTTAAAATTATTCCTTTGGAAGCTGTTGAACCAAAGTCTAAGCCCATAGTATACAAAAAAATACTTCACCTCACTTTTTACTAGCTATCTTATTTGTCGAAATTCTTAGTTAATAACTTTTTTATCTTTTAATTCTTTGATCTTTTCTCCTGAATAACCAAGCTTTTCTAAAACTGAATTTGTATGTTCACCTTTTTTAGGAGCTCTTACAAAATCTTTTATTCCATATTCTTCAAACATAACTGGTGTATTATATAAAACACCTTCATTTCCATTATCATATTTATGTTTGAATAAAAAGTCATTTGCCCAACATTGTTCATCGTCTAATAATTCATCAGGTCTTTGTAACTTTTCAAAAGGTATTCCTACAGCATTTAGTTTTTCACACCAATAATCAATAGGTTCTTGACTGAATATATCTTCAATTATAGGTACAAACTCATCTTTATATTTTACTGAGCTTTTTAAAGTTGAATATTTACCACCTATAAACTCTGGTCTATTTATAACTTCATTACAGAACTTAGGGAACCACTTATCATATTGGAAAAATGCTATTTGTAACCATTTTCCATCTGAGCATTTAAATGTTGTGTTTAATGGGTTTGGTGGTTCTTTTCTAGAAATAGGCATCTTGTATCCATATTGACCAGCTACTACATATAAGCCCATACCGAATATGGCTGTGTGGAACAAGGATACGTTTACTTTTTCTCCAACTCCTGTTCTATTTCTCCTATAAACAGCAGCCAAAACACCAGCAGCTAAACTCATACCTGCGTAGTGATCTCCAAATGCTGCTGCAGGGTTACATGGACTAGTACCTTCTTCCATCAAACCTAAAGATACTCCTCCTCTTGCAAAGTAAGCTGTATAGTCAAAAGCTGGTGTATCTTTTGCAGGTCCCTTTTCACCGTATCCAAGTAAATGAGCATACACTATACCAGGATTTATTTCTTTTAAAGTTTCATAATCTAGCTTTGTTTTGTCTAAAGCTTTTTGTCTGGTATTTGTTAAGAACACATCTGCTTCTTTTACCAAATCATATATAATTTGGACACCTTCTTCTGTCCTTGCATCTACAACTATTCCTCTCTTACCTGCATTTTCATTTTCAAATAGAGGATTTTCATCATCTTCTATTGGAGAAGACCATTGAACTCCAACTACTCTCATAGTATCTCCAAAATCAGGTTCTATTTTTATTACGTCTGCTCCCCAGTCTGCAAGCAATCTTCCGCAACATGGTCCAGCAACGAAATTTGCATATTCGACTACTTTTAATCCTTCTAGCATATTTTCTTTGTTTGGCATTTTATCTCCCCACTATGTACTTCTAAATTTCTGCTTTTTTCTCTTTAGTTTTCTTAACTAGTTCTGTTAGTTCAGGAACTATCTCATGTAAGTCCCCAACTATTCCTAAGTCAGCTACATCAAAAATTGCTGCATCCTTATTTTTATTAACTGCTATGATAAGATCTGAATCTTCCATTCCAGCTAAGTGTTGAATAGCTCCAGAAATACCAAAGGCAAAATATAGCTCAGGTCTTACAGTTTTACCAGTTTGTCCAACTTGACGATCTTTTTCAATCCAACCTGCATCAACGTTAGCTCTGGAAGATGCTATTTCTGCGTTAAGTTCACCTGCAAGTTTTTCTAAAATTTCATATCCTTCAGGTCCACCAAGTCCTCTACCGCCTGAAACCAATACAGAAGCTTCTGTTATGTCTTTTTTCTCAGAATCTTTCTTAACAACATCAAGTATTTTTATATTCATATCTGATTCATCGAAATCAATAGTTTCTTCTATGATTTCGCCTTCTCTTGACTCATCATAGTCTAAGGCTTGCATAACACCTGGTCTTACTGTTGCCATTTGAGGTCTAAAATCTTCACATAAAATTTCAGCCATTAAATTTCCACCAAAAGCAGGTCTTGTCATTCTTAAATTTTTAGAATCTTCTTCTATGGCTAATCCTGTACAATCAGCAGTAAGTCCTGTATGAATTCTGGCTGCCATTCTAGGCGCTAAGTCTCTTCCTATAGAACTTGCTCCATAAATAACAATTTCAGGATCATATTTTTTAATTAGTGTATACATTGCCTTAGCATAAGGTTCAGTTACATATTCTTTAAGAAAAGGATTATCAACAAGTAAAACTTTGTCAGCACCATGCTTTATTAAAATTTCGGCCTTATCTTTTATATTTTCACCCAATAAGACAGCTACAACTTTTTGTTTTAGGTCATCTGCCAACTCTCTAGCTTTTCCTAAAAGTTCAATACCTACTTTTTCAAGTTCACTATCTCTTTGTTCAATAAAAACAAATACATCTTTACTCATAAATACCTCCCTTAAATAATATATTTTTCCTCAAGCTTGGCTAAGATTGCTTTAGCTGCTTCATCTTTTGATAGATCTGTAAGTATAACTCCTGCTCCCTTACCTTGCTTAGGATATGATTTTTTTACTTTTGTAGGTGAACCTTTTAATCCAAGGTTGCTTTCATCTAACTTGTCCTTTATATCTTCATAGTTAAATACTTTGATTTCTTTCTTATAAGCATCAAATATTCCACTTACGCTCATATATCTTGGATCTGCAAGTTCAGAAAGTACTGTAATCAAGCATGGAGTTTTAACTTCAATCTTGTGATACCTATCTTCAAATTGTCTAGTTAAAATTAGTTTTTCATCTTTTACTTCTATTTCTTCTACATAAGAAACTTGAGGCAAGTTTAAATGTTCAGCTATTTGTGGACCAACTTGTGCAGTGTCTCCGTCTATAGCTTGTCTTCCTGTAATAATCAAATCATAGTCTAAGTGTTCTAAGGCCGCTGAAATTGTACATGAAGTTGCCCAAGTATCTGCACCTCCAAAAACTCTATCTGTTACTAAAACAGCTTCATCAGCACCCATGGCTAGGGCTTCTCTCAAAGCGTTTTCTGCTTGAGGTGGTCCCATAGTTAGGACTGTTACATTAGCTCCCGTTTCATCTTTTAATCTTAAAGCAGCTTCCAATCCTGCTTTATCATCAGGATTTATGATGCTAGGAACACCATCTCTAATTAGAGTATTGGTTTTAGCATCTAGTTTAACCTCATTAGTATCTGGTACTTGTTTAATACAAACTACAATATTCAAAATAAACCTCCTTAATTTTGGTATTACCACTTGATGCTATTGTAAACGTTTAGCAAAACTGTGTCAACACTTTTAGACAAAAAAATATCAAATAATTCGATATTAAGTGCAGTTTTATGTTATTTTTATGTTTATTAGACGATTTTTTGAAGATATATAAAAAAATATGGTATTACCAGACCTTTGTGGTAATACCATATTTCTTCTAAAATATTTAATTTTTATTAAAAGATACCTTCTTTATTCTATCAAAGTGCTTTTTCATGAAAATATAAGCAAGGACGGAATCTGATTCTTTTATAGCTTCAAATATAGACCTATGATAATTATAAAGTTCATTTGTGCTATCCCCTTCAATCGTTGCTGCGAAGGTAGTATTTTTTATACTTCCATAAAACAATTCATTCATTGCTAGAAAACATTCTATTATTAAAACATTGTTGGTCATTTCAGATATTAATATATGGAATCTGTTATCAAGTTCTTGAAATTCTAAAATTGAGTCTGCATTTTCTATGTCTATAAGAAGCTCTTCCATTTCTTTAATCTGATCATCAGTTCTTCTAAGAGCTGCCAAACGCACCGACTCAAATTCAAACATCTCCCTAAATTCAAGTATATCTATAAGGGGTGCAGAATTAACATAGGTTATTGCTCTTAAAGAATCCGAGATAACCTTGTGCATATTGTTAGCAACAAAAGAACCTGCTCCATATCTGGTTTCAACAAGACCCATATTTTCTAAGGCTCTTATAGCCTCCCTTATAGTTGGCCTGCCTGTTTCATATTTTTTTGCAAGCTCTCTTTCTGCAGGGAGTTTCTCTCCTGATGAAAATTTACCTGTGAAAATTTCTTCTTTGATTATATTTGCTATGTGTAAATATTGAGGAGCATTATTTATATTATCCTCATGTTCAGTAGTATTATATAAATCCAATTTATAGATAGAGTCCATATAATTGTGTAAAAAGAAAAGGTCATTCGAAACCTTAACT